>CAMEGQ010000058.1 GCA_945916235.1 uncultured Porphyromonadaceae bacterium
TAATATGAGCAAAAAAATTAACTTTGCATCAAAAATTGAGCAAAATATTACGATTTATGGCTCTTATCATTCCAAAACGATACAAGCAGAAACTACTTCCCGAAACCACAGAGGTTGCAATCAAATCAATAAAAGATACATTTCAGAGCAAACTCGCCCATACGCTGAATCTTAGGCGAGTTACGGCTCCATTGTTCGTGCTTGAAGGCACGGGTATCAACGATGACCTCAACGGCGTGGAGCCACCGGTAGAATTCCGGATCCCCGCGATGGGTGGACGTACAGCTCAGGTGGTTCACTCGCTGGCCAAATGGAAACGCATGAAACTTGCGGCTTATGATATTGCACCCGGATTCGGCCTGTACACTGACATGAACGCCATACGTACCACTGAGGAGCTTGACAATCTGCATTCACTGTATGTTGACCAATGGGACTGGGAAAAGACCATACGTGAAGAAGACCGCAATCTCGACTATCTTAAACTTACGGTTGAGAAAATATATGATGCTGTGCGCGAGGTAGAGGCACAGATTTACGAACAGTTTCCGCATATTACTCCGGTCTTGCCGGAAAAAATCACTTTCATCCATTCTCAGGAGCTGCTCGATATGTATCCCGACTTATCGCCGCGCGAACGTGAAGCAAAAGCGGCGCAGCGTTACGGGGCTATATTTCTTATCGGGATTGGCGGTCGTCTTTCGGATGGTAAAGTTCACGATGGCCGTGCCCCTGACTATGACGACTGGATTACGCCCAACGGAGCAGTGCGCGATGATGCGTCGAAGACGCCCATGCGCGGCTTAAACGGCGATATAATATTGTGGAATCCTGTGCTGGAGTGTCCGTTCGAATTGTCTTCGATGGGTATTCGTGTTCAGCCCGATTCCATGCGTGCACAGCTCACAGAAGCCAGATGCGAAGACCGTGCTGAGTTGCCCTTCCATCGTCGACTGCTTGCAGGCGAATTTCCGGCATCGATAGGCGGTGGTATAGGTCAGAGCCGCCTGTGTATGTTCCTTCTTCAGAAAGCACATATCGGCGAAGTGCAGGTGTCGCTATGGCCTGAACAGCAGGCCGAGGCATGCCGTCAAGCCGGTATACTCCTGCTTTGAACGGAGCGTGTATATAAAATGTCAGATAGAAAAGAGGATGATGTAGACCACAGTAGTCAGCATCGAAGCTAACATAAGGGTAAAGGCGCTGACCGGACAACGTGGAGTGATCGAAAAAATCGGAGCCGTCAGCGATGTGGACGACGGGGTGATGCGTCGGGCAATCAGTCGTGCAGGTACCCAGCAGATAAATGCGAAAGCTACTCCGATAAGCGAACCGATAAAAAGATCACCGGGATAATGAACGCCAAGATAAAGCCGCGAGTATGAGTTGAGCAAAGCCCAACCGAACATTAGAGCGCCTACACGCCAGCGCGGGAACAGCAGGGTGATAAACACTGCAAGGGAGAAAGAATTAGCTGCATGACACGACGGGAATCCGAAATCTCCGCCACGGTAATCGTCGACCACACGTGCAAATTCCGACAACGGATTCATAAGGTTGGAGGGTCGCATCCGTTCAGCCATGGGGCGGATGATAGAGGCGCATGTCTGATCGGTCAGCGTGATGGCAAGGCCGATTGCTGCAAGATAAAACAGGCCGCGACGCCAGCCGCATGAACGGACCACGGCAAAAGCAATGAAAGCGTAAAACGGCACCCAGATGAACCGATCAGTGAACAGCATCATGAATCGATCGAAAAATGTCGAATGTATCCCGTTGAAAAACAGGAAAATCGAAGTGTCGAGACTGTTGAGCGATTCAATCATAGGTGTTTCAAATTCCAGAAAAGTCAGAGCAGGCCATTTGTTGTCAAGTCGGGCCTTAGGTTTGTCTCAGAGAGCTTTCTCTGCGGCATAGGCCCGCTGAAGATAAGCCAGCGTAGCTCTACGGAGCAGTTCGGCATCAGTGCTAACTTTAATAACGAACTCAGACGATTCAATATTGTATATTGCCGTGTCGCATGGCGTGATTATCCCGAAAATCTCCGGTTCGGAAAATGTGGCAATACCATTGCTTGCTTTCACGCCGGAGCCTTGTTTATGCACGCCAACAGCAAGCGTCCGGAGCAAAGTCGCGATGTCGGTTTGCGAGGCGGGCGTGGTAATTTTGGCCTTGTTGCCACGGAGTGAGCCACCCGTCAGGAGAAACGGCACATGATGACGCTGGGCTGCATCAGGCAGGTCGAGAGGCCAAGCCCCGAGATGGTCAGGCACTATGGCTACAAGTGTCCGCGCCCATGAAGGTTGACTTTCAAGGTATCGGATGAAATCCACAAGGCAGGAATCGGTGTAGGCAAATGCATTCTTGGCCGGTTCGGAAGCAAAGCGGGGATTGGCGTATGGTACTTCAAACGGCTCATGCGAACTGGAAGTCTGCACTACTACAAATTTCGGATTTAATGCCACCTTTACGTTAACACTCTTCTTAGCTCGTTCAAACACGGCCTCGTCAGGTGCTCCCCATTTGTAAGGACTCTCTTCAGGAGCAAAATCCTTGTCGGATACTATCTTATCGTATCCACCTGAAATGAGGTATGCGTTAAGGTTTGCGAAGTTGATGTCTCCCCCATAATAGTATTCCGTGGAGTAGCCATTAGCTTTAAGAGTTTGGGAAAGATGCGGAAGCCGGTCGATCTGTTCCACATTTTTCAGAATACTCTTGGTCGGGAGAGCCGGAAAACCACTTAAGATTGAAGTGATTGCCCTGTCGGTGCGGAAACTCGAAGCATAGAAGTTTGTGAACGCCACCGAGTTTTGCATCAGTGAGTCCAGCCCGACAGCTATCGGTTCCCCGCCTTGTGAAGGGAGCAACTTAGACGAAAAACTTTCGAGAATTACCAGATAAATGTCGGGCTTCTCTACGCTGAGCGTCGGTATGGTATCAATCTCATTGGCGAAGATGGCCTCAAGCTGTTTAATCACCTGATCGGCTTCATCGCTGCTCATGAATGTGAAGCGGTCGGCATCATGGTTCTGATGAGTCAGGGAGTATAGCAGAGAAAAGGCTGGATTCACAGCCGCATGATTAAGTCGCTGCACATCTGAGAAGTATGCCCTTCCCACATTCATGGGAGCAAGCGAAAAGCCTCCGCGTATCGGGATTATCAGCGCCGCAGTGAGCAGAAGCATAGCCCCTGCCGAGATCAGACGCATTTTCAATGAAGGCTTTATCCCGATATTGGCCTGCGCACCGGTATCAGAGATCTTTCTACCAACCGTATTCCATCTTTCCAGACATAGATATATCCCTACTGCAATGGCGAGGATTGCAAAAAAGCCTCCGATCAATTGCCAGATGGTGGCGCTTGCCAGAGCTGAAGCCGGAGAGGTGGTGAAGTAGAATACCGGAGTGGCATCCAGTCGGAATCCCCAATAAGAATAGAGCGTGAGATCCACCACAGTTACGATGGCTATGGAAAGAGAGATGATTCCAAAATAGATTTTCAACACCGTATCCGGCCATTGGCGGCTCGTCAGACATTGCGCCAATATAAGTAGTCCGGGGATAAGCGTGAGGTATCCGGCAATGCTCATATCCATGGTCAGCCCGTGGATTCCGGTTTGCAACCAGTCGGCCGCATTGGCGCCTTCCGGATGATATAGCGCCATGAATGCCATGCGCTGGAGTTGCCAGATAAGGGTCAGGATAAGAAATATTCCCAGAAATCTCAGTATTGCCCTTTTCATGTCAGATTTATTTTAACTCCGGAGCCGGCTGGAAGTCTTCAAGCGCCTCACGGATAAGACGGTAAAAATAAGATTTATTATTTTTGTCCTGTGCAAAGAGTGCATCCAGAAGTTTCAGAACTTTATCTGCCTGCTGGTTGCGGTCGGCCATAAGGAGGGTTTCCATAATGAATTTTACGTATGAATTGAGCTGGGCATCAGTATGATACATCAATAATGCAGCTCGATCCATCTGTAAAATAGTATTAATGCGCAGTATCAGCACCATATCCCATCCGGGCTGGAAACTTTCAAAGTCCTTTACGTACCGGCGCACTTTTGTAATACGCACTTTGCTGTACCCGCGTTTGTAGCGCTGGAATTCTTTTAGGATTAGATTCTCATACTTTTCCCTGAGTTTGCCGGCGTCAGGATTTAAGAAAAATTCGAAATATTCCTTGAATTCCTTTCTGGCTTCGTAGGTCTCCAGAATCAGATGGCGCAGCTGGAAAGCTGACATCTTTTCCAGCTCTTTTTTCAATAGTGCTTTGCTCATGGAGAAAGAGGCAGTTTAGAATTCTAACGACAGGCGGACATTGAACTGACGTCGGGTCAGATAGTTAGGCACGGCATATTGGATGGAGTTGACGTCTGTGACCCAATAATAGCTTGATACGTTGGAGATGTCTAGCAGATTGAATACGTCGAATCCAAGCCAGACGCTTTGAAGCCATTTGCGGATGCCTGAAGGCTGACGCCCTTCCTCAAGCGGTGCGAGCAATGCATAGTTGAGCCCTACATCCACACGTTTGTATGCCGGAGCACGGAAATAACTCTTGTCGCGGGTGAGATGCGGCGCTGTAGTAGGCAGACCGTCGGAGAAGATACCGCGCAAAGAGAATTTCAGCTTCGGGAATTTCGGGAAATAGTCGGTAAAGAAGATTGCCACTGAATAGCGCTGATCCGTAGGTCTGGGAACATTCACTCCGTTTAGCCTCTCGTTGGTTTTCATAATCGAGAACGAAATCCACGAATCTGTGCCCGGAACAAACTGCCCGAATAGCTTCATATCCAATCCGGCAGTGTATCCGTTGGTAAGGTTCTCACCCTGATAGACTGTCCTCAGATTGTAGATTTCATACGGAATAAGTTTGTCGAGTTTCTTATAATAGGCTTCAGTGGAGAATTTAAACGGACGATCCCACATGCGGAAAGTGTAGTCGCCCCCGAGAATAAAGTGGAGGCTTTGCTGCGACTTGATGTCTGAATTCAGTTCTACCACGGTGTTGCCTTCTGCGTCTGCAATCTGTCGGCGGAATTCCTTGTAGAATGGCTGCTGATAATACAGACCTGTGGCGAATCTGAAAGTCCAGGCATTGTTCCGTTCAGGAACGAAAGCGACATTCACTCGAGGCGAGAACAGGAATTCACGGTTGAAATCCCAATAGCTCATACGTACACCGGCATTAATAGCCCAATAACCTGCCGAGGAATTAAAGCGATATGAATCGGCTACATAAAAGGCCATTCGGTTGGTCGACAGATCCTGATGCGAAGAGAGATTGGAAATCATGCGGATATGCTGCCCGTCAGTCGGGAGGGTATATCCGGCCGAATCGCGAAGCTCATACTCGCGGGCACGCTCCATGATGGTCTGGTGCTGGAAATTGAATCCGTAAGTGAGATTATGACGGGAGATCGACGTATGACCCTTCAGCCCGAAGGTCATCATAGAGATCTTCAGACGGTCACGCGCATGCTCGTGATAACGGCCAACCCCAAGTTCGCCACCAACGGCATTATCGGGATTTCCGCCGCCTGTAGTTCCGGCCTGATCGAGCCAGTATTCGCCTGAGATGTCATAAGCTACCAGTTCGTTGGTCAGGTATCCTCCTGCTAAAAGGGTGAAAGCCGTAGATTTTGACGGACGATATGTAAGATTGAGGGCACCGAAATATGTCTCGAACCGGTCTTTTTCATGACCGTCGAAATATATTTTCAACTGCTTGGCGTCTGATGATGTACCGAAGTTGGTTTCGCGGTCGGTCGGCGTGAATTTATAGTTGTTGATAGCGATATTGCCAAGAAATGTAGCTTCCCATTTTGTTCCCATCTTCCAGGTGAGATTGGTCTGGTAGTCGAAGAAGTTAGGGTCGTATTCGCCCTTGGTTTCGAGCGAACTGAGAAGCGAATTGTTCCTTTTGTAGCGGAATCCGTGGAGCTGGGAGAAATGTTTGGAACTCTGCCCTATCGAAGCCGAGAAGCCCATGAGCGAACCGGTCAGCGCTCCTTCGAAACTTTCAGGCTGACGGTAGGTGATGTCGAGCGCCGACGACATTTTGTCGCCGTATTCCACTCCGAAACCGCCGGTTGAGAATGCTACATTGCCGACCATGTCAGGATTGATAACACTGAGGCCTTCCTGTTGCCCGGATGAAACCAGCTGCGGACGATACACCTCTACCCCATTGATATACACTGAGTTCTCATCGTATGTGCCGCCGCGCACGGAGTATTGGCTTGACAGCTCATTTGATGAGTTGACTCCGGCCAAAGTAGTGAGCATCGACTCAACCGATCCACCGGTGGCATCCGCTGCCAGACGATAGCTCTTGGTGTCGATGTTCTGCATCTGGTTGGTCTGCTTGCGAAAATCTGTCACTTCGATTTCCTTCAGTTCGTGGTCTTTCTGCTTCATGCGGACATTGAGCGCCAGGTCACCCTTAGGTTTGATGAGCTGGCGGCGAAGCTCGTCATATCCGATGCAAGCGAAGACCACGGTCAGCGTATCGTTGGCAGGTGGAGGACATGAAAGTTTGAAAGTCCCGTCGATGCCCGTATTTGTGCCAATGGCCGTACGGTCGATACGTACAGTCACAAATTCCAGTGGATCGCCGTTTTGGTCGATCACTCGGCCATGAATCTTCACCTGAGCTTGAGCGGAAGCTAAGCCAGAGGTGATGATTGCAAACAGAAGTAATATATAGTTTATGGAGATGTGCTTCATTTGAAAGTCGAAGTTAGTCTTAGAGCCTGCCCGTCAACAGATATTGTCGAACAGGCTCTTAATTATAACGAAAAATCGTTACGGAAATTATATCTTAAATGCAAAGTGGAGATTTATGCATAATTTTTTGTAACTTTGCGCCCGATTTCCAATAATACAAGGGTAAAAATGAACTTCAAAGACCAACCTCCTCTCTCATCGGCATCCCGTATGCCTCTTGGCGTAGCTGCAGCGCCGGTCGCCGCCCTGATTCTTGGGCTGATTCTTATCATTATTTTCCGTGGGGCCGACGCTATCGCCGACTTAAGCCCAATAGCGCTACTTATGGCTTCACTTCTGGCGATGGTAATAACCTCAGTCAGACGCGAAACCACGTGTCGGGGAATGAAGGTCGGATTCACCCGTTCTGCCCGTCAGATTCTTCCAGCAGTACCGATGCTGGTGTGCATCGCTATGGTTGCGACTACTTGGATGATGTCGGGGGTTGTCCCAACATTTATCGTTTATGGTCTTAAGGTCCTGAATCCTACATTCTTTCTGGTTACAGCCTGTGTGGTGTGCGCACTGATTTCAATATTTACGGGCAGCTCATGGTCGACTATAGCCACTATAGGTGTAGCTTTTATGGGTATCGGCGAAGTGATGGGATATTCTGATGCTTGGATTGCCGGAGCGGTGATTTCCGGCGCTTATTTTGGCGATAAGGTGTCGCCTCTGAGCGATACTACAGTCGTGGCATCATCGGCAGTCGGTGTCGATCTGTTTACGCATATGCGCTATCTGATGCTCACCTCTGTACCGGCACTTCTCTGTGCGTTAGCTGTTTATGCAGTCAAGGGTTTGCTTACTGCAGCTCCTTCCGGAGTGGCTGAAAGTGCTCTGATAGCTGATTTGCAGTCGTCATTCCACATTACTCCCTGGCTTTTTGCCGTGCCTGTCATCACCCTGAGCCTGATTGTAATGCGTGTTCCTACGCTTATTACACTGGCCTCCAGTGCATTGCTCGGATTCATTGCCATGCTGATATACCAGCCGGATCTTGGTTTGAAAGTTTCGGAGGCTTTGGGTTGCATTGTCAGCGGGTTCGGAATGAATACCTCTTCGGCGACAATCAACGAGCTGGCCTCAACAGGCGGAATACTCGGGATGATGCCGACGATTTTTCTTGTCCTTGCCGCCATGACTTTCGGCAGCGTAATGATCGGCACCGGAATGCTTGGTGTTATCACCCATGCCATTACGTCGCGTCTTAAAAAGCGCACTTCAATCGTAAGCGCCACAGTGGCCAGCGGTCTTTTTATGAACTCATGTACAGCTGACCAGTATCTGTCGCTCATCATCACGGGCAATATGTATCGCAACGCTTACCGCCGTTTCGGTCTGGAACCCCGCCTTCTGAGCCGCACGATTGAGGATGGTGTTTCTGTTACCTCTGTACTCATACCGTGGAATTCCTGCGGACTGACCCAATCGATGGTGCTTGGTGTACCTACCATGGTCTATTTCCCGTTTTGTGTCTTCAACATCCTCTCGCCCTGCTTCAGCATTCTTTTAGCATGGACAGGCTGGAAAATCCCCACATGGAAAGCTCCTGCGCTTAACAGCGAGATGGAAGCATCCCACACCTGACTTGCCTCCCTGCTCCATTCCAGCCGCTGATTTATCTAAGTCTGAATAAAATATATCGGATATTGCTGAAGAATGTGTAAATTTGTGGGTTGAAATCCGGGTTTGTTCCTTCGAAATCGAAGCGTCGGCCCAGGATGAAATAAATGATACTGAAATGATTAAGCTTTCTATACCTCATTTGGCAGGAAATGAGCAGAAGTATGTGGCTCAGGCCATTGAGTCCACTTGGATAGTACCGCTCGGCCCGTGGGTCGATGAATTCGAGCGTCGTCTTGACTCCTATCTCGGGCATGGTAACACAGTAGCCCTTTCGGCCGGAACGGCCGCAATCCATCTTGGGCTTGTGATGGCCGGAGTAAAAGCCGGAGATGAAGTGATCTGTCAGGATCTCACCTTCTCGGCTTCGTGCAACCCTATCGTCTATCTCGGCGCCAAGCCTGTGCTGGTAGATTCTGAACCTACCACATGGAATATCTCACCCGATTTCCTTGAGAAAGCTATCCTTGACCGTAAGAACGTCACAGGTCGCTATCCAAAAGCCATCGTGGCCGTTCATCTTTATGGCATGCCTGCCCGCATGGATGAAGTCCTCGAAGTGGCCAACCGGTACGGGATACCCGTGGTGGAGGATGCAGCAGAAGCGCTTGGCTCGGAATACAAAGGGAAAAAGTGCGGCACTCTGGGTCTTTACGGTGCTCTGAGTTTCAACGGCAACAAGATAATTACCACTTCGGGAGGCGGCGCATTGATTTGTCCCACTGAAGAGGCTGCCAAACGGGTAAAATTCCTCTCCACTCAGGCCCGTGAAAACCGTCCGTATTACTATCATGAGGTAATCGGTTACAATTATCGTCTTAGCAATGTCTCGGCCGCCATCGGATGCGCTCAGATTGAAGAACTGCCGGGACGTGTGGCACGACGTCGCAGAAACTGTAGCATTTATAGCTATGGATTCTCCGGCGTTAAAGGTATCACAGTCCATCTGAATCCGTCATCAGATTTTGATTCCAACTACTGGCTTTCCACTATTTCTCTTGATCCTGAAGAAATCGCGATTAATCCCGACGAACTTCGCCAGCGCCTTCTGGAGCATGATATTGAGACCCGCCTGATTTGGCGCCCGATGCATATGCAGCCTGTATACGCCGATGCTCCGTTCTATGGTGATGGTACCGGAGAACGCATCTTTGCTCAGGGTCTTTGCCTCCCGTCGGGCTCTACTATGACCGATGCGGATGTTCAGACTGTGGTCGAAGCAATACGTGACATTATCGGGAAGTAATTGCCATGGTTGTGGTTTTCGACCTTGACGACACGCTATATTGGGAAAAGGATTTCGTGAGTGAAGGCATTAAAGCTGTCATTGAAGAAATTGCTCATAAAGCCCTGTTGAAAAGGCGTGAAGCTGAGCATATCTTAGAATCTTCATCGTCGGTGTCTGAAGGTTTTGATGCCTTGGAGCGAACAATCGCTAATACAAATCTTTGCGATTGTGCAAGCGGCGCAACGCCTTACACCGTCGCCGACATGCTTATGGCCTATCGTTTTTGTCAACCTAAACTTTCATTGCGCCCTGAGGCGCTGCTTCTGCTGGAAGCGTTGAGTACTCACCATATCCCCATGGCTCTCATTACCGACGGTCGAGGTCTTACCCAACGGAATAAAATCAAAGCTCTTCATCTCGACCGTTTTATCCCTGAGCCATTTTGGTTGATTTCGGATGAAATCGGCTATGATAAACTTTCTAAACAACCTTTCAAGCGGTTGATGAGCCTTTTCCCAATGGAAGCTGATTTTGTTTATGTCGGAGACAATCCGCGTAAAGATTTCATATGGCCGAACCGCTTGGGATGGACCACCTTTATGATTCTGAATCCGGAAGGAAGCAGCGTGCACTCCCAGAAAATTGAGCTTGCAGAAGAGTATTCAGCTCAACACTGTGTCACATTTCCTGAATTGCAAGCCGCATTATTGGCCAAAAAGCAGTAAATTTGCACCCTATGCCGATACATCATATGACAAATCTGACGCTCAAACATATATCTCTTCCCAAATGGTTTGACAGCAGGCTGCTTCAGTTGGTGGTTCTTGCCGTTTTGACTGTTTGTGGAAGCACTGTGGAACTCTTTGCAAAGAAGAAAACTGTTCTTGAACCTTCCTATTCCTGGGGAGTGGAGGCGCCTCTGGGTGCCCGGCAGCCGGAACCGATTGATACTCTGTTTCATAACTATTCGTTAGAGTTTATCCCTCAGCTTGTTACTCCGGCGTATGCCGCCACAGGCAACTATTGCGGACCTGGAAGGAACATGTTGTTTATGAACAATGAGCCGATGAGCGATTTTTATTTTCGCGATGCATTGCTCCCCTGGATTCCTACCATAGACAAGGCGCGGTTTTTCAACACCCGCATCCCTATGACCCTGCTGAGCTATAACTTCGGCGGTGGTAAAGAGATTGGTCAGGACCGATTCTCCACTATCTTCTCGGCAAATGCCAATTCGAGAACCCAGATTGGCGCCATGATCGATTATATCTATTCGAAAGGCTCTTACGCCAACCAGCAGGCTAAGGATCTCAACTGGGGCTTCTCAGGATCCTATACCGGTGAGCATTTCGAGTTTCAGGGGTATATCACTCACTTCAACCTTCTGACAAAGGAGAACGGCGGAATCACCGATCCGCTGTATATCACTGATCCGGCTGTAGTGCAAGGTGGCAACACCTCTGTGAATACCAAGCAGATACCCACCAATCTTACTTCGGCCTTTAATCGCGTAAAAGGCACCGACCTCTTCCTGAACTCGCGCTACAAACTGGGATTCTGGAAAGAAGAGCAGGTGAACGATACTACGGTCAAGCGTACGCTGGTGCCTGTTACGAGCTTCATCTGGACTCTCCGATACCGCGAAAACAAGCATAAATTCTTCGACAAGGATGTCACCGAAAATCTGGCGTTCTGGGATCATACATATCTGAATCCACACCTTACAGAAGATTTCCAGACCTATTCGTCGGTGCAAAATACTCTCGGAGTTGCCCTTCTTGAAGGTTTCAATAAGTATGCCAAAGCCGGGCTTTCTGTATTCGTAACCCACGAATTTCGTAAATATCACATGGAAAGCACTGCGGGCAATCCCACCGGAGCGCAGGAGGAAGCCATGTCGCCTGACCCTTATCCCGGTATGATAATGGACCAGAAGGAAAATCTTCTGTGGGTAGGTGCCAATATTGCCAAACGTCAGGGACGTCTGTTCAATTATGACGTAACAGGCGAAATCGGGCTTTTAGGTCCGGCTGCTGGAGAAATCAAAGTGAACGGCACGATTACCACTCGTATACCGCTTTTCGGCGACACTGTGCCGGTACGGGCCTATGGACATTTCACAAATCTGACTGCGCCATGGCTCATGCAGCGGTTCAAGTCGAATCATTTCATCTGGGAAAACTCCTTCAATAAAACCCGCTCGCTTCGTATCGGCGGTGAAATTTCAATCCCCTGGACTAACACAACGTTCTCGGCCACCATCGAGAACATTCAGAATCAGATTTATTTTGACGAGAATGCCCTCCCGGCTCAATATGGCGGAAGCGCTCAGGTGTTCAGCGCAACATTGCGGCAGAATGTCCATTTCCGTGCTTTCCATTGGGAAAACTATCTCACCTATCAGCAGTCGACTGAGGAGGCCGTCATTCCGCTCCCGAAATTGGTTTTCAATACCAATATGTACGTTCAATTTAAGGTCGCTACTCTTTTCGTTCAGTTTGGCGTCAACTGCGATTATTTTACGAAGTACAAAGGTGTCGGTTACCAGCCCGCTACCATGGCGTTCTACAATCAGCGTAGCGTAGACATAGGCAACTATCCTTTCATGAATGCATATCTGAACTTCAAGCTGTCGAAAACCCGCTTCTATGTGATGATGTCGCATGTAAATCAGGGGATGACGGGCACTAACTATTTCTCTATGCCAGGCTACCCGATGAATCCCCGCCGACTGCAAATGGGTCTTTCCATTGATTTTGCCAACTAATCTCTTTCTGATCAGTGTTTACCCCTTACAAGCCGAAGACCGGTGGCCTCGTCACCTATGCGTTCCTGCTCCTTTGCGTAGTGGGTCTGATGGTGTCGCTGCGTCAGTGCTCGTCGCGGTCAATCGGCAAACGAGATTTGCGTATAGGATCAGGAGATACCATCAACGTTGCGATCGAGCTATCGCCAATGGGGGTTGTATATCATGGCGACTCGCTCGGAGGAGTTTACTACGACATCCTTCGGAAAGTGGCCGACGGGTGGCGCCCGCTGAAGTTCCACGGGTTTTCGCGGATTGAGGATGCCTACGCCGGACTGAATCGCGGAGATTATCAGCTTGTGGTCAGTGACAGCCCTATCACAGCTTCTCTACGCGAAGAGTATTACTTTGTCACTCCTGGGAATGTCGACCGACAGGTGCTTGTTCAGCTCAAAGATTCTCTTGGCAAGACTCCGCTGGCGAATCAGTTTGATTTAGGCGGGCAGAAGATATATGTTGCCGCCAACTCTCCGTTTGTGGGAAGGCTTCGCAACCTTAGTCATGAAATCGGCGATACGATTTATCTTGTTACTGACCCCTCTTATTCTTCCGAACAGCTTATCATGCTGACGGCTATCGGCGAGATTCCGAATGTCGTGGCCAATGAGGCGATGGCTCAAATGATGCTTAAATATTATCCGCAGCTTGATGCCTCACTGAAGATCTCTTTCCGTCAGTTTCAGGGATGGGCCACGAAAGACACATTGCTTCGGTATGAGCTTCAGTCACGCATCGACTCACTTTCCGCGCTTAGCCCTCGTGGAGCGGAGGAATGCGGTAAGAAATAACGCTCCGGCAAGGAAGAGCGATACCGAGAAACTAAGCGTAATCCCATAGTTGCCAAGTCCTAAAGGGAATGCAAGCAGCCATGACGCTGGCAACCCGACAATGATATAGCTTACAAATGCTATCCATAGCATTGGCATCACATTCGATGTGCCGCGAAGAGCATTCGCGAAAGTTACCTGCGTGGCATCGCCAAGTTGATAAAGTGCCAGAGGTATAATCAGAGCTGCAGCAGCTTCTATCACCACGGGGTCATCAGAAATGATACCCATAATCGGCCGGGCA
The DNA here is from genome assembly GCA_945916235.1 of uncultured Porphyromonadaceae bacterium. Taxonomy (GTDB): domain Bacteria; phylum Bacteroidota; class Bacteroidia; order Bacteroidales; family Muribaculaceae; genus UBA7173. Next base: position 13,503 of record CAMEGQ010000058.1, read on the forward strand.
AAAAAGAGGAATACGAAAATAGCAAGCCCGGTAAGCATAAGCATGATGGCATACCCGTCGAATGCCACTTGACGGCATTTATTCATCGCGCCGCGTCCCATCTCATTGGAAACAAGGATGGTGATGGCTGTTCCGACACTGTAATAGATGCAGAATCCAAGTGTACCGATAGTCACTATGATCTGGAATGACGCAAGGGCAATCGTTCCCAACCATCCGGCCATGATAGCGCATGCTGAGAAGGCCGAGGTCTCGAATGTCATCTGCAGTGCGACAGGCCACGAGGTCTTTGTCACTTTCTTCATGAGCGATCCGAGTGAATCTGTAGCGGCGGCGAATCCTTCACGATAAGATTTGTAACGGCTTGCGAAGAAGAACATGCAGACAATAGCCACTGCTGAAAGTATGCGAACAATCAGAGTGGAGATGCCGGCTCCGGTCAGCCCAAGCTCCGGTGCTCCAAATTTGCCATAGATGAGAATGTAGTTTCCGATGATATTCAGCAGATTGCATCCGAGAAGGATCCACATAGGCGCTGCTGTGTTGCGGATCGCATAGCTCCACTGCGCCAATGCATTGAATAAAGCGATTGGCAATAAGCTGGTCAACATTATCAGAAAATACGGGCGAATCAAAGGCAGGAGCTCCTCGGGTTGCCCCATCTTCGGGATATAGATATAGAATACTCCCAGTCCGACCGATACAGCTATAGCTACCAGCAGGTTTGCCCAAAGTCCGGCTTTGAGCGTCCTGCCTGCCTCGTTGCTTTTGTTCTGGGCATAAAGCATCCCGATCAGAGGGGTAAGACCATAGGAAAACCCCATCATCCCCATCAGGATCACATTAAAGGTATTGACCACGAACGACGATGCAGCGAGGGCCTGAGTGGAATAATGCCCTACCATGATATTGTCGGCGAATATCACAATAATCAGACTCACCTGCGATATCATCACAGGGAGAGCCAGCTTCAGCATTGTCCAGCACCGTCTAAGCATAGGCAATCATTTTGTATCCGGTTTGGCCACTACTCCCATCCCCTTTTTCCCGTCGATACCAATCAGCAACGGATCTTTCAGGTCAAATACTTTTACGTGTTCGGTCTGTTCCGTTGGTGTTTGTGCTGAAAACCATTCTGTATCAATATGATCTTCTCTGCCATAGGGATTCACAGTGAAATAGCCGACTCCAAACGACGTCAGATTCTGGAAGAAATGTGTGCCTTGGCTTGGTTCGATACGATAGTTGGCCAGCGACGTTTCCACGATAAGACGCGCTGCCGCTATGTCTGCCCAACGTACAGGTATTCCCAAAGAGGTATCACTTGTGCCCCAACGGCCAGGGCCGATAAGGATATACCCCTCACCTCTTTCCACAAATCCGCGGTTGATCTCAGCTATTTCTGCTGCTATATCACGCGTCTTAAGCGAAGAAAATTTGTCGGGGTCGACATATACTATCTTTGTTACATTATCAGTGGTGCCGTGGCCGAGTGCTGTATTCGACCTTAGAATCAGATCTTCGTCGGGCAGGGAAAGCAATTCGGGGTCCACATCGTCTTTCCTGTCGATTATCGGTCGGATTTGCAGCCAGTATACTCTGCCTCGGAGCCCATCCGGGTCGGAAGGGTTTGGTGTGTCAATATTGCCGGCAAATTCTATTTCTACGGGACGCTGCATGGCCTGCTGACCGTTTTTAAGCATGAAATTTACAGCTTCAGCCAGCGGGAATGCGCCATCGCGAAGTATATTGGCAAATGTAATCACTTTACGGCCCGGTCCCATCGCGTTGTCACGCAGAAGCATATCGTTGGCATTATAGGTCGAAGCCATGAGGTTCAGCGCACCGGTGTCTTTTAATTCCTGCACGGGCGCCACGGTCAGATTAAATGAATCGTCAACTTTGAAATCGGGGGTCACCTGATTCAGATCCAGGTAATACATGTTTCTCTGTGTATCTCTAAGAGCCAGATCAAGCGTTGATGTCTGGAGCACCTTGGATGGATGTGCAGGCGAAAAGCGCAGCGAGCGTCCACCGTCGACGATGTATTTACCCAGCCCGACTGCCACTTCGGCCACTCCTTCCTCAGTCTTCTCATCATTGATGGGATAATAGTTGAGCGAGCGCCCTACCCCGGCAAACGACGGGAAATAGCGCCCGTCGTAGCTTTTACCGATTACTTCCTGAATGATTACAGCCATCTTCTCCTGATCGATTACATTCGATGTGGCTGTCATATAAGCCTTGCTCTCTGAAAAGAATACGGAGGCATAGACTCCTTTGATGGCGTCGCGAAGCAGGGAAAGCATGTGCTCGGAGTCGTCGACATGCGGAATCATGTATGTGGAATATACCCCGGCAAATGGCTGATAATGGCTGTCCTCCAATATGCTTGACGAACGTATGGCTAACGGACGGTCGACCACTTCGATCAGCGCACTCAGATCATCGATTACGCGCATGGGCAGTTGTGCTGCGATAAACGCCTTGAGTATCTCCTCGTCGGGAGCGTCGCTAAGTGCGAGCGGATAAAGGTCGTTGTCGGCCATGAACTCGTCGAAGATGTCTGTGCAGACCACCACTGTGCGCGGAATCGAAATTGAGACCCCGTGGAAATTGTCACACTCCGGATGCTTCTTGATAATGGAGTCGATGAAAGCCAGACCGCGGCCTTTGCCTCCAAGCGAGCCTTGTCCGATGCGGGCAAAGTTGGAGTAATAATCGAACCGGTCTTTGCGGAATTCAGCCACCACGCCGCGGTTTTTCATGCGGCGGTATTTTACAATCAGGTCGAAAAAAAGCCTTTTCACCGCCGGAGCTTCCTCAATCGAGGTGAACCGGTGATTCTTTATCACATCGGCTATGGGGAACATCGCTCTGGAGTATAGCCATCGCGATATATCGTTGCGAAGGGCATGATAGAGCAGCGAATCAGAGGGGATGTCGAAGATATGGCGCTGCAGCTCGTTGACCGACGAGATACGCATGATCTCCTGCCCGGTATTGGGGTCTTTCCATGAGAAATCTCCGAAACCGAAACTTTCCTTGACTGTTTTCCCCAGGTCAACAGGGAGTTTCTTGGAGGTTTTGTCAAGAAACATGCCGCCGAACTCTCCGACCAGTTGCTCGTTGTCAGAGTCGGTTGATTCAACGATTATTGGCAGATACGGGTCGCATGAGCGTACGTAGCGTGCAAAACGCAGCCCGGCTTTGGGATCTTTTTCCCCTTCGCGCATAAACGAAACGTCGGTGATGAGACCGAGCATTTTGTCAGAAAACTTCTCGTACAGCTGCATGGCTTCTTCATAGTTGCGCGCGAGCATCACTTTGGGACGTCCGCGCATGCGAAGCATCTTTTCGTGCTCATTAAGCGCCTCGGTTGAGAATTCCTTGCTCTGTGTGAGCAGGAATCGGTAGAGATGCGGAAGTATGGAGGAGTAAAACCTTACCGAATCCTCGACCATGAGAATCATCTGCACCCCGACATTGAGCACATCGTTGTCG
>CAMEGQ010000059.1 GCA_945916235.1 uncultured Porphyromonadaceae bacterium
CCGCGGTCCATATTTCCCCGTCGCAGCGATTTTAAGCCAATATCAAGGGTAAATGTCAGATAATAAGGCGGTAGGGTATAATGCTGTCTGTGCTAATTAAAACGGTATTTTATATTGACCGAAAAAGTTGGTGGAAAATTTGGAGATTATTGGAATTATTCTTAAATTTGTAACGACTCCAAAAGTGCTAATGAAATGGATTGCCGGAAACTGACTGACAGCGAAATGATCGATATGATGAGGAGCGCTTCCTTGCGCCCTTCGCTGCATCGGCTCGCCGTGTTGCGATATATCGGCAATTCTCATTCGCATCCCAGCCCGGATGAGGTGTATCGCGAGCTTTCGCGTGAGAATCAGTCGCTTTCGCGGTCGACTGTCTATAATTCCATTCATGCGCTGGTGGAAGCCGGACTGGTGCGCGAGCTTGATATCGACGCAGGCGGCAAACATTATGATCTGGCTCCGCAGCCGCGCCACGGTCACTTCGTGTGCCGCAAGTGCGGCCTAATCTTCGACATGCCGCTGCCCGAAGGGTTCGCCCCGATGTCGGCCGGGGGATTTATGATTGACTCTATCGAGCTGTATGGCCGCGGGCTTTGCCCCGAATGTGCTTCTTCTCCGGCAGAATCCGCTGTGTAATCCCTGGCGGAATCCAACTGACGAAAAATACTAAAACAAATAATTTTCCAACCAAAAAATCATCTCCTACAATGAAAGATCTCAAAGGAACTAAGACCGAACGCAATCTCCAGGAAGCATTTGCCGGAGAATCCATGGCCCGTAACAAATACACTTACTACGCATCCAAGGCCCGCAAAGACGGCTACGAGCAGATTGCCGCCATCTTCGAGGCAACAGCTGCCAACGAAAAAGAGCATGCCAAACTTTGGTTCAAGTATCTCCATGGCGGTGATATCGCCGACACTATGACCAATCTCAAAGATGCTGCAGAGGGCGAAAACTACGAATGGACTGACATGTACGAACGTATGGCTGCCGAGGCCGCTGAAGAAGGATTTACCGAAATAGCCGCGCGTTTCCGCATGGTAGCCGCCATCGAGCGTCACCACGAAGAGCGTTACCGCCGCCTGGTTCAGAACATCGAGGAAGGCCTCGTATTCTCGCGCGAGGGCGACACCATCTGGATCTGCCGCAACTGCGGTCATGTGGTCATCGGCAAGAAGGCTCCCGCCGTATGCCCCGTATGCCATCATCCGCAGAGCTTCTTCGAAATCGAAGCCAAAAACTATTGAGCACGCTCCCCGGCCAAGACGTATTAACAAGCGAGGCTGTGTCACGAATCTGACACAGCCTCGCTGATTAATGTGTGTAGCGGCCGGGACGTTATTCGCCCTGATCAGAATCCGAGCGCTCCTGCTCTTTGGGCACAAGCTCGAAGAAGCCGCTGATCTCCTGCTGGTCAAGAGCCTGACGCACGTTAAACCGCTTTACCTGATCCTCGTAGCCGCGCTTCGACACTTTGATTTCCACAGTCACATCGCGTGAATTGTCGTAAGTGAGACCAAGGATATTGAAGCTGCGTGTCTCCTCAAGCGGAGTGGTGGTGAGATATGTCTCGTTGGTATTCTTCACCTCTGCGGGCACACTTGAGATGACGCGCCAGAACACTCATTCTTCTTCTTGTCGATTACGACAGTGCCCGGCACACCATTGAACTGGATCTCCTGATTTGATTTGGTAAACAGCGAGGCGCACGATGTCATCAAAAGCGATACGCCAAGCATAAGAGCTGCTATGCCCTTGGATGGTTTGTTATACATAAGTGTAAAATGTAATGGGGTACCGGTCGGATGAAATCTCAGGGATTTCACCGTTATTATCAGTCATTCCCACCACGTTGCCGGAGCGATCGGTAATGGCGGCCAGCGGCATCACGGCTTTCGTCGACGCATCGACGAGCCGGAAAGCGCTTGCGTGGAGGCTGACGGCAAGGGTCGCGACGGCTATAATCTCTTTCAACATTTCTCCCTGTATATAATGTAACGGATTAACCTTCTGATTCCGAAAGGATGGCGCGAAGTTCTTCGTCGGTAGCCGTCAGGCGCGAGCGACATTCGGCGATGAGCGCTGTGGCGCGGCGTGTGAGCGCTGTCAGGCGGTCGATGTCGCATTCATCGCTTTGCATCAGCCGCAGGATTCCCTCTAATTCATTGATAGCCTGCGTATAAGTTAGTTCTTTTACGGGTGTGGGTTCTGCCATGGTCTTATTTCGTTTGGGTTAAGTTGTTAATGGTGGAGGTAGCGCTGCCGTCGGCGAAGGCGGTGGTGATGGCCTGGCCTTCAGCGAGTTCGGCAACGGATTTTACGGCATGGCCGTTGACGGTGGTGATGGTGTAGCCTCGGCGCAGGGTGGCCATAGGCGACAGGGCGTCGACCAGCCCGGCGATATTGTCGAGCCGGACCCTCTGGCGCTGGACGGCAGCCTGGGTGGCTGTGGTCAGCGATGAGCGGAGCATCTCCAGACGCGTCAGGCCCGGATGGATGCGCCGTGCGCTCACCTGGCCGAGCATGCCGGCATATTGGCTCAGGCGGTTGCGGCTGCGGTCGATCACTCCGCGAACCGATATGGGCAGAAGGCTCTCGGCCTGAGCCAGCTGCTGGCGCGAGCCCGACACGCGGTCGGTGGCCTGCTGGAGGATTTTAGCTCCGAGATTCTGAATGTAGCCCAGCACCTCCTCGCCCGTGCCGACAAGCCATTCGGCCACGGCGGTGGGTGTTTTCAGACGCTTGTTGGCTACCCAGTCGAGCACGGTAATATCTCTCTCGTGGCCGATGCCGATGGCTACGGGAAGGGGAAACTGCGCCACGTTGGCGGCCAGTTCGTAGTCTTCAAAAGCCTGCAGATCGGATGTGGCGCCACCGCCGCGAAGTATTACCACTCCGTCCCACATATCCATGTCGGCGGCCACCTGCTCCAGGGCGGCGATGATGGAGCGCGGCGCGTTGTTGCCCTGCATGATGGCGGGGTAGAGACGCGTGACGAACCGCAGGCGCGAGGGGTTGGTGTAGAGCTGGTTCATGAAGTCGCCGTAGCCTGCGGCGCTGGCCGAGGAAATCACGGCAATACGCTGGGGCACAAGCGGCCACTCCAGCTGACGGTTCATGTCGATAATCCCTTCCTTCTTCAGACGCTCGATGATCTCGCGGCGCCGCTGCATCATGTCGCCCAGAGTGTATGATGGGTTTACAGCGTTGATAGTCAGCGAAAAACCGTAGACGGGATGCATCGTGGCCGATACCCGGAGCATCACTTTGAGCCCGGTGGCGAAATTCTGACCTGTTGCGGCCCGGAATTCGGCGTCGATGCGCGGGAACTGCGAAGCCCAGATCATGCCGCGCGCTTTGGCCACCTGCAGGCCGCGCTCGTCTTTTTCAAGCAGCTCCATGTAGCAGTGGCCTCCGCGCACGGCCACATCGAGCAATTCGGCCGTGACCCATACATTCTGGGTTTCAGGACGTTGCACCAGCGAAGCCACCAGCTGATTGAGCTGGCGGAGCGAGAGCACACGTTCGGTGGATTGCATAAGTGATGGTTTATTGGTACTTAATCGGTTTTATTTGCTTTTGAGCTGGCGGAACCGTTTGCCGTCCCAGTGATAGGTGAGCTTGTCGAGCATCAGCGGAGCAGCCCATTGACCCTCTTCGCGGTCGCCGTATTGGGGCAGATTGCTGATTACCAGCAGGTTCTGCGTCGGTTCGTCATATTCGATGCGTTGCAGAGTGAACGGAAACAGATTCTCGATGTCCTTCATGCGCTTTTTCCCCTCGGGCTTTACCCAGTCGGCGAGCGTGGGGAGCGTGAAAAGGCCGTCGAGCTTATTCCATAGCTCGTCGTAAAATTCTACCGACGAGTCGGCTATGGGGGTCATCAGCGTATTGACTGCCATGATGATAAAGCCTTTTTTGGTGGGCAGCTTTGCGAGCGTCAGCTCGGAAATCTGCGAGGTGGCCACCGTTATCTGGTTGTTGCTGAGCGAGATGACGCGGGAGTCACCTTTGAATACATTTTTCGACGGTTTCGATGAGCCGCTGTTGAAATAGTCGAGCATGTCCATGCGGGTCATCCTGTCAATGACAGGCACTACCGACAGCGGAGCGTCGGTAAACAGGCCTGAGGCCGTGACATTAGCCATATACGCTTTCACAGAGTCGGTGGGGACGATATCGATTACTTTGTCATTCCCGTCATCCTGCGCTCCGGCTGTTAAAGCTCCGGCCATAGCGGCTGCCGCAAGTGTTAAGAGCCGCAGCGCGGCTTTAATATGTTGTAACGTGATCATTTGCCGTTGCGTTTTTTGCGTGCCTGACGTTTGAATATCTCGAAGGCATCGTAGGCATCGCCCAGATCAGCCGGACTTTCTTCGTAGCGCTCTTTGGTGCGCTTGTTTGACACCTTGTTGTAGTCCTTGTCTGGGATGGCGATCTCGGAGTAGACCCTTTTGCCCATGAAATCAGCACCTTTGAGCCCGGCCACCACGCGCTTAGCGTCGCTTTTCTTCACATCGAAAAGCGAGTAAGCCGGCATGAGGTCGATACGGCCCACGTCGACGCGTTTGCCCGACACATTGTGGTTGAGCAGCTCGATAAGGTTGCCGGCATAGAATCCGTCGCGCTTGCCGAGGCTGACGTAGACGCGCTCCATCCCCTTCGAGGCCGTGCGGCGGTCTTTCTCCTCCTTGGTGGCGGGGATGTCGTCGCGCTTGCTCTTGCCGGACTTCTCCTTGCGCGGCTTTTCATCGATGAAATCGATTTGGGGCGCGTCTTTATAATATTCGAGCAGACGGTTGAACTCAAGCGACAGGACGCGTTTGAGCAGGTCTTCGTTCGAGAGCCATCCGAGCTTTTTGGCCACTCCGGGGAGAAAACGCTCCATCTCCTTGTCGTTCACCTCCACGCGCTCCAGACGGTCGGCGAGCCAGAAAAGCTGCTTTTCGATGATGTGGTCGGGAGTAGGCACCTCTTTGCGCTCGAAGGTTTTGCCGATAATGCGTTCAATCTCACGCAGTTTTCCCTTCTCGCGCGAATGGATGATGGCGATGCTGACGCCTGTCTTGCCGGCGCGTCCGGTTCGGCCCGAGCGGTGGGTGTACACGGCCGTATCGTCGGGCAGTCCGTAGTTGATCACATGCGTGAGGTCGTCGACATCGAGGCCGCGGGCAGCCACGTCGGTGGCAACGAGCAGAGTCACCACGCGGTCGCGGAATTTCTTCATCACGATGTCGCGCTGCTGCTGCGAGAGGTCGCCGTGGAGCGCTTCGGCGTTGTATCCGTCGCGGATCAGATTTTCGGCGATCTCCTGAGTGTCGCGCCGCGTGCGGCAGAAGATTATGGCGTAGATGTTGGGCGAATTGTCGACTATGCGCTTGAGCGCCAGATATTTGTCGCGCGCATTGACCATATAGTAGATGTGGCGCACGTTGGCCGCGCCTTCGTTGCGCGTACCGACCACAAACTCAGCCGGATCGTGCATGAACCGCTGAGCGATTTTCGAGATCTCCTTGGGCATAGTGGCTGAGAACATCAGCATCTTGCGCGTGTCGGGCACATGCTCCAGAATCTCGGTCAGCGAGTCGACGAAGCCCATGTTGAGCATCTCGTCGGCCTCGTCGAGGATTACAGTGTGGACATGGTCGAGATGCACAACTCCACGGTTGATCAGGTCGATCAGACGGCCGGGAGTGGCCACGATAATCTGCACCCCTTCGCGCAGGGCGTGAATCTGGCTCATGATGCTTGAACCGCCATAGACGGGGAGCACCTTCACGTCGGGAAGGTATTTCGAGAAATCAGCCAGGTCGGAGGCTATCTGGAGGCAAAGCTCACGCGTAGGGGAGAGGATAAGCGCCTGAGTGGCATTGCTCTGAGGGTCAATGCGCTGGAGCACCGGCAGCCCGAAGGCCGCCGTCTTGCCCGTGCCGGTCTGGGCCAGACCCACCACATCGGAATCTTCCTTAAGCAGGTGGGGGATCACCTTCTCCTGTACGGGCATCGGAGTCTCGAATCCGAGCTCCTCAATGGCGCGGCGCAGCGGTTCGCTCACGCCTAATTCTTCAAATGTCATATATCTTGATTGTTGTTTTATCCCGTTTTCGGTTTTATGCTACAAATCTACTAATAATAATCCAATCGCGCCTCCTAAGGTTCAACCTAAATTCCGCCGATTAAGAAAATTTGCATAAAATGATCGAACGCCCTCCGACAATAATATAATTATCGGGGAATGTGTGGAATTAAGAATTGCGTTAACAAAAATTAACGTTGGGGGCAATTTTTGCTGCATTCTATGTGCCTTTGTCAACATTATGCCCATTTTCACTACTGTCCATTTTTTAGTGGACAGTAGTGAAAAATAAACCAGATACTCAGACGTATTCTGCTACATTCGAGAAATCTTGCCCTGGATGGGCCAGGCATGGTTTGTGAAATCCGCGGGATAGTGGTAACTTTGTGGGGAATAACCGCGAATACAGAGGATGAAGACGCTATATGTGACGGATTTGGATGGTACGCTGCTTGACAACGACAGCCGGGTGAGCCTCACCTCGGCCCGGTTGCTGTCGGAGCTGGCCCATCGCGGGGTGATGTTTACCCCGGCCACGGCGCGCACCCCGGCCACGGTGCAGCCGCTCCTGAGTGGTGTGGCTCAATCGCAATATGTTGATGATAAGGGCTTACGCCGCCCGCTTCCGGCTATCGTGATGACGGGATCCGCGCTATGGAACCGCGTGGAGCGCCGCTTCGAGTCGTGCGAGCTTATCCCCGAGGCTGACGCGCTGGCTATCAAAAAGGTGTTCGATGAAATCGGGCTGATGCCGTTCGTGTACTGTCTGGGCGACGGCGGATTCCTCAACGTCTATCACCCGAAGGCGATGAACCGGCGCGAGGACAGCTTCTATCAGGAGCGCCGCCATCTGGAGCTCAAGCGTTTCCATCTGGACCAGCAACCGACATCGTGGGACAGCGTGGCTCTGTTTTTCACCCTCGGTCCTGTCGATATGGTAAAGCGAGCCTCCGAGCAGCTTCAGAGTTGCACGGAATGTGCCGCAGCCTGGTATCCCGATGTGATCATCCCGGAGACCGGTCTTATCGACATCTATGCGCCAGGAGTGTCGAAAGCTCATGCTGTCAGCGAGCTGGCCAGAAAGGTCGGGGCTGACGAAGTGGTGGTGTTCGGCGATAATCTCAACGACCTGCCTATGATGCGTGTGGCTACTCACGCCGTGGCTGTCGAAAACGCTCTCCCTCAGGTCAAGACTGCGGCCGATGAGGTGATCGGACTGAATTCGGCCGATGCCGTGGCCCGCTATATCGCTGTGCGCGAGGGCTATGACCCCGATGAACTTATAAGGCGCTGATGCGCTGCTGTCTGATTCCCCTGATTGCAATAGTCTGAAAAAATGACCGGAATGAACATTTACGACATGCGCCGCTACGGCCTGATAGCGTTCCTGATGGTATCGCTGGGGCTGGTGGCGCTCTTCCTGTATGTCAGCAATCAGCTGGTCAACGATCTGGCGCGTCAGGAGCGCGACCGCATGCAGCTCTGGGCCGACGCCACTCAGCGCCTGGCCGACCTCAATCAGGGTGACCCGGAGGCCGACGCCGCCAATATCGACTTCCTGTTCAGCATCATAGAGCGCAACCGCACCATCCCGGTGCTTCTGACCGACGACGCCGGCAATATCATCCTTCACCGCAACTTCGACCTGCCGGAGCCTATCGACACGCTCTCGCCGTGGGTCACCTCCCCGGCCAATGAGGCCTTCCTTCAGCGCAAACTGGAGCGCCTGCAGAAGGGCGACAATCAGATACGCATCCCCCTGTCGGACGGCACGGCCCAGATGCTCTATTTCGCCGATTCCAAACTGCTTTACCGTCTGAGCTATTATCCTTATGTTCAGCTGTTTGTGATGCTGGTATTCGTGATGATAGTTTACTTTGCGGTCAATTCCACCCGCCGCGCCGAGCAAAATAAGGTGTGGGTGGGCCTCTCAAAGGAGACGGCCCATCAGCTTGGCACTCCCATCTCGTCGCTGATGGCCTGGATGGAGCTGCTGAAGGGGATGGATGTGGATGCCGACATAATCCGGGAGATGAACAAAGACGTCAACCGCCTGAGCACCATCGCCTCTCGTTTCTCCAAAATCGGATCGAAACCGAGCATGGAGGTGGAAAACATCAACGATGTGGTCGACCGTGCCGCAAGCTATATGCAGACGCGTATCTCGTCGCGTATCAGCCTGACTACCAAACTTTCGATGATTCCGATGCCGGTCAATGTCAGTGCGCCGCTTTTCGAATGGGTCATGGAGAATCTTATCAAGAATGCCGTTGACGCCATGGAAGGCTCCGGAAGCATTACCATCACCTCGGAAAAGTCGGGCAATCAGGCGATTATCCTTGTTACGGACACCGGCAAAGGGATTCCGCGCAAGAATCAGAAGACAGTGTTCAACCCCGGCTTCACCACCAAGAAACGCGGCTGGGGCCTCGGTCTGGCCCTCGCCCGCCGCATCATCGAGCAGTATCACGGAGGCAAGATCTTCGTAAAACGCTCCGAACCGGGCGTCGGGACCACCTTCGAAATCCAGCTCCCCCTCGACGAAACCACAAAAGCCTGATTACCCAACGATCCTAGGCCAAAAAGTCTAAGAACATACCATCAGGCCTCCCTCTTGTGCATGCCAATCTGTTTATGGTAATCTTGAGGGTCTGCAGCAAACCCGTTTTAAATTATTACTGTCCGCTAAACAGTAATAACTAAGTTATGTCTAAAGGAGCTTGCTCGTCGACAGAATCGTAGCCTTAACAACTATGTTGAGACCATTCTTCTCGATGCTGCCTCCTGCGAACCTAACGAAATCACCCGTGCTGCGATGAAGGAGGCACAAAGCGGCTCTCTGCACGACTCACAACCGCTTGATCTTTCCTCTATTGAAGCAATGGAACGCTCCATGGGATTATGAAGAAAGTCCATAACATCACTGAAAAACTCAGCGAGTTATGGACTTTTTCAATTTTAGCTCTGGGGGAGACGCTGCGGTCTGTGAGGGGGAGAGGCGCTGCGGGCTGTGAGGCCGGGGCGCTGTCAACGTGTTCTTAGGCGTTCAGAGAGGGCGCAGGCATCATGTTTAGTACATCGGGGTGAAGGGCTCGTGGCGCTTCAGCAGGTCGTTGGCGCAGCCGGCATGGTTGGGCACTGATGCCGGTTCGAGCCGGAGCACCGGAGCGCCGGGGTAGAGGTCGAGCTTCGTCAGGTCGATGTAAATCACTCCCAGATTCGTCACCAGATCGAAATAATAGCGGCGGTTTTTCAGGTCGGCGAATGAGCGCCATTGGGTTGACGACAATTCGGCTGAACCGGGGATCTCATAAGTGTAGGGGACGCTGACGTTGGCCAGAATCGAGCGCGTGATGCTTACGGCCAGGTCGGGATCAGCAGTCTTCTTGACATGATGGGCAAAATAGTTGCCTCGTACGGCGCGCGACGGGCTCGAGACGGTGCCCGGAAGCATGTGCTGGCCGCCGATGCCTTCCCAGTAGTCGATGATGGCGCGCATCGAGGGCCAGGTGGGATCGTTGGTCATGGCCAGGTAGTCGCCCATGGGATAGATGTTGACGTTGCCATGGTCAAACTCGAAAATAATCGAATTGCCTGTAGCGTCGGTCACGCCCCAGTGGAGCGCCGACACTGTGCCCTGGTCGAACGAGGCGCCTGAGAGCGAGAAATTATGGGCGCGGATCACTTCGGCCACTTCGTCGGTGGTCTGATTCATATCGAGCAGCCACTCTACGAACACTGCCAGCGACATAGGCGGCAGTTTGGCCGTCTCGGCGTTGTCATAGACCGTCCCTTTGCAGAAGAGGCCGTTGATGACCAGACCGCATTCGTTCATCCCCTCGGTGACGCCGCCGTCGTAGCTGACTGCATAGACAGCTCCGTATTGCGACACCCACGAGATGGCGCCGGGGAGGTTGCTGCTCTGCTTGGCCATGCCTCGCGGATAGACGTAAATATTTGTGGGAATGGGAGTTTTCCAGTCGAGCGAGCGGCCGACAACGAATAGATTGTCGTCGCCCAGATAGAGCACGCGTGAGCATGCGTCGGAAGTAAACGGGCTCGAGAGAGCCATAATGGTGGCTGCGGCTGACGCAGCTACTCCTCGTGATGAAATTTTCATTGCTGTAACGGTTTTACTCTAAAACGTCACAGCCCTCGGAAAGGTTTAGTCCGCCGGCTCTTATAACCCGTTGCGCTTGATTTTACAGCCCGTTGCGCTTGACCTTACAGCCCGTTGCGTTTGAGCAGCTCGGGACGAAGCAGACGGGTGCGCTCCAGCGCCTGCTCGTGGCGCCATTCGGCTATTTTGGCCTCGTGGCCCGAAAGCAGTATATCGGGCACCCGCCATCCTTTATACTCCGCCGGACGCGTATAGTCGGGGGCCGCAAGCAGATGGTCCTGAAACGAATCCGACAGGGCGCTCTGCTCGTCGCCTATGGCGCCGGGGATGAGGCGCACCAGAGCGTCGGAGATTATGATGGCCGGCAGCTCGCCGCCGGTGAGCACATAGTCGCCTATGGATATCTCTTTGGTAATCAGATGCTCGCGCACACGGTAGTCCACACCCTTGTAGTGGCCGCAGAGGATGATGATATTGTTGAGCATCGACATCGAATTGGCCATCTGCTGGTCAAACCGCTCCCCGTCGGGCGATGTGAAGATCACCTCGTCGTAGTCGCGCTCGGCTTTGAGCGCCGAGATGCAGCGGTCGATAGGCTCTACCTGCATGACCATACCCGCCTCGCCCCCGAAGGGGTAATCGTCGACTTTGCGGTGCTTGTTGGTGGTGTAGTCGCGGAGATTGTGGACGTGGAATTCCACAATCCCTTTCTTTTGAGCGCGCTGGAGGATGGAGCAGTTCAGGGGCGACTCAAACATCTCGGGCAGTACGGAAATGATATCGATACGCATATTTCAGGAAGTCAGGAGGTCAGAAATTAGAAATCGGATGAGTCAGACCAGCAGGTGGGTCTGGTGGAGGAGCTGCATGGCGAGGTTGTCACGGTAGATGTTGCCGCCTACCGAGGGCTGCGCCACGGCGTCGGCGCTCCAGGTGGCTATGTCGGCCAGCAGCACGGGGTGTCCGGTGAGGCGGTGCCACGTCCAGAGCTGCCCGTCGGTGTGGGGATTCTCCTCGTCGGAAAAGAGGAATAGGGCGGCGCAGTGGGATCCTTCGCGGTGGGAGGCTGTGGGGCGGTCTTCGTCGGCGGGATGCAGAAACTCGTAGATGCGGCGCTCGCGCGAGTAGTCGGGCATGCGCTCCTGAAGCTGTCGCTCCGACACCACCTCCAGCTGGCGGCTGAGAGTGGCGTTGATATGGGGAAACATGGCCAGAATCATCTTCTCGGCCTCAATCAGCAGCGAATACAGCCGCTTGGCCGCTTCTACTATGGTGGCCGATGTGGGGTGGGTGTGAGCCTGCTGCCATGCCCAGGCGGCGATATGGGGCGAGAGCGTCGAGGTGGAGGGGAGCTCGGGCCGCAGGGCGTTCATGATGGTGTACACGCCGAATCCCGGAGCTATCTCGTAGCGCGTCAGCTGGCCACGCAGCCACATATCGAGCGAAGCCACAATCTCCACGTCGTGGTTCATGCCGGGCAGATGGATGCGCGCGCCGGGATGGCGCGGGTCGATCAGCGGCGACTCTACGGGCAGGAAGAGCGGGGCCGACACGCGTCGCAGATTGTAATCCTCGGTGAGATGCGGCTCGATGAATCGCTTGATCTCGGTGAGGGCGATTTCGGCAGTTTCGCGCAGCAGGCGGGACTTTGTCATGATTATTCTGTTTTAATTAGCGCAGTCGGAAGGCTTGTGGGCTGACGCCCAAGGGATTAGAATTTGTAGCCTACGCCTACGAGGCCGGAAATCCCCTGACGCTGCAGTCCGGGGAGCAGCAATGCCTTGTCGGCCAGAAGGTTCTCGACGCGGGCAAACACTGTGAACGCGTCGGTGAAGCGCCAGGAGGCGCCGAGGTTCAGAGTGCCCATATCTTTGAGATCAACCACCGGGCATCCGGTTTCAGCCTGATCGGGGTCGAGGCCGGGGACGCTGCCGGTTTCGGAGTTGAAATCGGTGATGGCTTGCGCCAGCGAGAGCGAAGGCATCGAGCGCTTGAGGCGCAGTTCGTATGCGAGGTTGATTTCCAGACGGCTGATGGGCGTTACAGTCAGCGAGACATTGAGCAGATGGCGCGTGCGGTCGAGCCATTGGCTCCAGGTTTTCTTCTCGCTGTTGCCCAGAGTGGTGGCAAACGAAGCCTCGAAGGCCAGAATGTTGCGGAAGGTCCAGTCGAGGCGGGCGCCGGCTTTCAGCGCGCGGGTGTCGACGGGAGCAAACAGGATATTGCCGTCGGCCTCATAGGGGAGCAGAAGGTCGTTGCAGGCTTCGTAGGCGATGGAGGAAGTGAGCGAGAAGCCTTTCACCGGACCGAACCGAAGCGACAGCTCGGCCGAGATGGGGTGGTTGGTGACGGCGTAGGCGCAGGTGGGGTTCACGTAGGGAGTGAACCCCACAAGCTGCCGCAGATTGTTGAGCTGTTCGCCTCCGCCCACGCGCAGCGAGGCTCCGAACCCTGCGGTCGGGTTGATGCCTACCACTACATCGGGCGCTACATGGAATTTCTTGCCGCTGTTGGCTGTATAGTTGGCCAGAAGGCCCAGACGCACCGTGGCCACCCCTTTGGCGTATGTCCAGTAGGGGTTCAGCCCGATGACGCCAAGCGTTTTGGAGCCGGCGGTCTCCGCAGGGTCGGTTTCTGCCGGGTCTTCACCGGTAATATCTTCTCCATCAGCAAAATAGCCGTTGAGTGCGGCGTAGGCGAGCGCATCGCCGTCTGAGAATCGGTTGTAATGCAGGAAGTTGGCGTCGAGGTCGAGCCCGGCTTTGGAGTGCTCGCTGAGTTTCTCGACCACTCCGAGATTTACTGAGAATCCGGTCTGGTGTATGGCCGGAATGGTCCGCTCCGGCGTATTGCTCGGAATATCAGCTTCTTCGATTACCAGATCTTTGCCGAAATTGAATATGTCGAATCCGGCGCCGATGTGATAGCTCAGTTTGGCATTGGCCTGACCGCGCCATAGGGCTTCCAGACGCCATCCCAGAGTGTTCTGCCCTTTGACTGATTCCTCGCTTTCAGGCAGAGCATGAGCCCATACGGTCTGGAGCTGATCGAATGAGGCGTAATCCACTGCCGTGGAGGCTGTGAGGGTGCCTGCTGCTCCGAAGCGATGGGAGAAATCGATACCAAAAGCGCCGTTGAAATGCTTGAAGGTGGATTTGTCCATTCCGTCGGCGATGCGGGCCTTCCATGAGCGGTTGGAGAGCTGGGTGTGGACATTGAGCGCTGTGGCCTTATTGGCGACGATGGAATAACCGGCCGACAGCCCGAAGTTGGCGGCGGGGAAATAGCCGGCGTCGACATAGCCGCGGTAGGGCGTCTGCTGGGCGGCCCATCCGGCGAACGCCGGTTCGAGAGTGGCTATCGAGGCATCTACATCCGAGGGGTCGCGAAGGTCGGAGCCCTTGAGATTGCGCGACGCAGGGGTGAAAGTGAGCGCCTGCGGGTAGTAGAGCGGTCGCGATGAGGCCTTGATTTCGGGCACAATCTCGCGGTCGATGGTGATTTCTTTTGTGAGTTGTCCCTGCTGCTGGGCGACGGCTTGCATAGCCATGGCGGCAAGAACGAGGGATATGACGGGTGTCTTCATGATGAAGTGGATGTTTTTTGCTTGGAGTATCGCCCTCCGGCGGGGCGACTGATGATGGCTATTTCAGACGTTCGTCGATCAGACGGAATATGTCGGCCTCGGAGCCGGGATAGTTTTCACGCAGAGAGCGCAGATATTCGTCGGCTTCGAATTTATTCCCTTCGCGGCGCAGGATGTCGCTCAGCAGGATAAATCCGCGGGCCAGCCAATAGTCGTAGGGCGGGTTGGCGTCGATGAGTGAGGTCACCTGAGTCTTAGCCTCGCGGTCGCGGCCTGAATCGGCGTAGTGCTGAGCAAGATAGAAGCTGCTCTTGGCGCCGGTGAGGTCGTCGGTGTCGGTGGCGAGCTCTTTCCAGATTTCCACGGCTTCATCGGCTTTGCCCAGATCGGAGAGAGCCAGAGCTTTGGTGAAAGATGCCTCCTTGCGGTCGGCCACAGAGAGCGTGCCCGACTGCAGAAGCAGGTCGGCCTGAGCAACCACCGATTCGTTGTCGCCCAGATCGCGCGAGGTGCGCAGTATGCCCAGTCGGGCGGCGTTGACCGTGGGAGCATCTGAAGCCTTCTGCTCCAGAGCGCGGTAGGAGGCCAGAGCGTCGGTGGTGCGTCCCTGACGGCGCTCGATGTCAGCCTTCATGGCCAGCGCCTCGACAGCCTGAGGCGAGTCGGGATATATGGTTACAATCTCCGTGGCGGCGCTCAGAGCCTCGCCGTCGCGGTTGCGGGCGAGAGCTTGCTCGGCGCTGCGGAGCGTCATGGCGGCTATTTCAGCCGTTTCGGGTTTGGGCGCGTTGTCCACTGAATTGATGAAATTGAGATAGCCGCGCACATTGCCGTCGTCGGCATAAAGCTGCTTGAGGTCGTCGGCTGCGACGCGTGCTTCGTCCGACGAGGGGTAAGAGCGGATCACCTGACGGTAGCGCTCCATGGCGTCGTCGCGGTTGCCTGAGTTCAGCTCGGTGATGGCCAGAAGAAGCATCCCCTGGCGTCCCTGAGCTGTGGTGGAATATTTGTCAGCCAGGATGGTGTAGGTGTCGATGGCCTGGTCGGTGCGGCCCAGCTCGCCGTAACTTTCGGCCATAGCCAGAAGGGCCTGAGGCACAAGCGCCGACTTGGGATATTCGGCGATCATATTTTCCAGAGTGGAGATTTTGCCCTGATGGTCGCGGCGCAGACCTTTCATTATACCCTGCTGGTAAGTGGGATAGTCGCCGGCCGACCGGTCGGCTGAATAGGCGCGGGCATAGTTGGCGTCAGCTTCGGCAAATTGCGACAGATAATATTGCGAATCGGCAAGACGATTGTAGGCGTCGGCCTTCTGGCGCGCGTCGGCTGTGGATTTCGACAGTTCGAGATACTTCTTGAAGTCGGCGGCTGCGCTCTTGAAATCTTTCTGAGCCATACGCGTGTAGCCGAGGTCGAAGTAGGCTATGGCGCGGTTGGCGCGGTTCCCCTCCGGTTGCTTCAGATATGCGTTGAGCGACGAGGCAGCGCCGACAAAATCGCCGGTGGCGTATTGCGCTTCCCCTTTCCAGAGCAGGGCTTCGGCGGCGGTAGAGGCGTCGTAACCCTTCATGGAGGCGGCTTCCGACAGATGGACAAGCGCCTGGGAGGCTTTGCCGCTCTGAAGTTCGCGTCCGCCGAGGGTATAAAGCACTTTCTGCTTGGTTCCCAGCACACTGCGCGATGGCGACTTCACGCGGTTGATGGCCGAAAGGGCGGCGGTGTAGTTGTTGTCGGTCATGTAGCCGCTGACCATATAGTCGGCCACCTCCGAAGCGTGGGCCGACGAGGGGAACCGGTCGAGGAATTCCTCAAGCAGCCCTACCGAAGAGCCGAACGGGGTGCGTCCGCCCTGCATCTTGGCGATGGCAAGATTGTAGAGCGCGGCTTCCTCCACCTTCGGGTCGTGGCGCATGCGGTAGGCTTTGTCGAGCGCAAGGGTGGCGGCGTTGTTGTTGCCCTGATGCAGATAGCTCTGACCGATAAAGAGCAGAGCGCTCTGACCCATGGCGTTGTCGCTGTCTGCGGCGCGGGTGAGCAGAGCGATGGCGCGGTCATACTGGCCGCCGTTGAAAGCCTCAACGCCAAGCATGTAGGGTGCAGAAGGGAGCGGAGCCTCGGTAGCGTCGACGTAGGCCTGCAGATAGGGGAGAGCCTGAGCCGTCTTCCCCTGCTGCCAGAGCGATTCGCCCTCGATGCGGTTGATTTCGGCGATGAATTCCGGTTCAGCCAGCGCCTGCGGGTTGGTCAGCAGGACCTTGGCAGCCTTTTCCGATTGGGCGTAGTTGCCGCGCAGGAAATTGATCTGGGCGGTATAGAAGTCGGCCATAGAGCAGGGCATCCCCTGGCGTCTTACGGCGTTGAAATCTTTAAGAGCAGCGGCATAGTCGCCTTTCGCGTAGGCGATATAGCCCTGGTAGAAGCGGGCGGCGTTGGCATATCGAGGCGAGGCGGTAAGCGCCTGATAAATAGCCTCAGCTTGCTGGAATTCAGAGAGTTTGAGCATGCAGAAGCCGCGGCGGTAGTTGAGGTCGTCGGCCATGGCGTCGCTCAGGCCTGCGGCCGATACTTCGTCGTAGGCGGCGAGAGCTCCGGCATAGTTTCCGGCGTCGAACATGGCATCGCCCAGACCGAATTGAGCCAGCGAGCGCCACGGCGAAGCGGGATAGTCAGTCAGGAACGAGCGCAAAAGCGTCTCGGCGTCGGCACCGGGGATTGATAAGGCGTTCAGTGCATGCGCGATGCGCGTTTTCTCAGCCACATCAGCCGAGGGGTAGGCTTTGAGAGCGTCGGCAAGCTGATCGGCTGCGCCGCGGAAGTTGGCGTCGGAGTGCATGAGCAGTCCGCGGGTGGCGTAAGCCGGGGCTGTCACGGAGGTCAGCGTCCCGTTGCCCGGAGCAAGCTGCGGTGTAACCGTCTGGGGATCAATGGTGCTCGAAAAACCGTAGACAGCCATCGACGCACTCAGCGTAAGGGCGGCGGCCATAAGCCTCCGGGCCTGATTATGTCGGAAATTCTGTTTCATTTCTTGGATTTGCTTCTGATGGGCAAATTTACGAAATCTGAGGCGAATTAATGCGTTTGCCCTCTATAAAAATGGCCACGGAGATGACAAAAATGGCCGCTGAATCTGCTTCAGCGGCCGGGTTAGTATCGGCTCTT
>CAMEGQ010000060.1 GCA_945916235.1 uncultured Porphyromonadaceae bacterium
TGCTCTACCAACTGAGCTATTTTCGCATTCAATAAGCAGTTTTCAAACCGTCGGCGCTCTCAAGCACCCCGTTTTGTCGTTTGCGTTGCAAAGGTAGGCATTATTTTTGAATTGGCAAGCGTTTGGAGCGAAAATCTTCAAAAATTTTACAAAATTTTTCTCCTTAGGCCTTCCTTCTCTCCATCCAAAGGAACCCGCTGAAGCTGCTGAAGGCGTTTTCGCAGGGGTTAAGACGCAAATTTTCGGTCGGTTAGACTCTCCGGCCGAATTAAAGCCCGGATTAAGCGCAGAAAATTGCGACGAATTTTGCCATGCGGATTTGGCGGATTGGCTCCTGAGGTATTATATTTGCAAAACAAGACACCTATTTAAACCCAATAAAAACAGCTATGGCAACCGTAAAACCATTCAGGGGGATACGTCCGCCCCGGGAGCTGGTGGAGCAAGTGGTCTCCCGTCCCTATGATGTTCTCAATTCAGAAGAGGCCCGCGCCGAAGCCAAGGGGAATCCCAAATCGCTTTATCATATCATCAGGCCCGAAATCGACTTCGAGCCCGGCACCGATGAACACGACGAACGCGTCTACGATAAGGCCGTGGAAAATTTCAAAGCCTTTCAGGCCAACGGATGGCTGCGCCAGGACGACAAGGAACATTATTATATATATGCTCAGACCATGGACGGCCGCACACAATACGGCATCGTGGTGGCAGCCAACGTCAACGACTATGTCAACGGAGTGATTAAAAAACATGAGCTCACGCGTCGCGAGAAAGAAGACGACCGCATGCGCCATGTGCTTATCAACAACGCTAACATCGAGCCCGTATTTTTCGCCTTCCCCGATAATGAAGCACTGGCCAAGGTAATCACCGACGTCACCGCCGGTCCTGCCGAATACGACTTTACCACCGACGATGGTTTCGGCCATCATTTCTGGATAGTGGAAGACCCTGAGCAGACCAGCATCATCACCGAAGAGTTTGCCGCCATGCCTGCGCTCTATATCGCCGACGGCCACCACCGTTCGGCCGCTGCCGCTCGCGTCGGTCTTGAAAAAGCCGCCTCCGACCCCGGCCATACCGGTGATGAAGAATACAACTATTTCCTGGCAGTAGCCTTCCCCGCTTCCCACCTCCGCATCATCGACTACAACCGGGTGGTGCGCGATCTCAACGGCCTCACCCCTTCAGAATTTCTGAAACGCCTGGCTAAAGACTTCATCGTAGAAGACAAAGGCGAAGAAATCTACCGCCCCGAAAGGCTGCACAACTTCTCGCTCTACCTCGGGGGCCGGTGGTATTCGCTTACAGCACGTGAAGGCACATACAACGATGACGACCCAATCGGAGTGCTCGACGTGACGGTATCGTCAGAACGCATCCTGCGCGACATCCTCGGCATCACCGACCTGCGCACCGACAAGCGCATCGACTTCGTGGGCGGTATCCGAGGCCTTGGCGAGCTCAAACGCCGCGTAGACTCAGGCGAAATGGCTATGGCTCTGGCGCTCTATCCTGTGTCGATGAAGCAGCTTATGGACATTTCCGACTCAGGCAATATCATGCCGCCCAAGACCACATGGTTCGAACCTAAACTGCGGTCGGGTCTGATCATCCACTCGCTTGACTAAGAGCCGGTTCGGCAATACAGATTAAGGACCAGCCGGGCATCGTCCCGCGCCGGCGCTGAAGATACAATTCGCCCCTGCAACCCGTCGGCTGCAGGGGCGTTAACATATAATGTCGAAGACTCTATTTACAGAATCAGAATCACCCTTCAGCGGCCTCCACTTCTGTTTCGTCGATTTCTGTCTGAGGCTCCTGAATGTTGGGAAGCTCAAGGCCGAGATGTTTCTTGCGGTCGATAGCTTTCAGCACCAGACCCAGCAGCAGTGCGGCTACGCCTAAACATGCCAGCATCACCAGCGGCCAGGTGTAGTCATAGCTGATTGCAGCTTCTTCGGGCGAGAGTGTTCCGGCGGCCTGAGCCAGCACTATATCGGGATTGGTCTTGTCGAGCACTTTACCGATGAGCAGCGGGAACAGCCAGAGGCCGATGTTCTGAATCCAGAAAATCAAGGCGTAGGCCGAACCGATGATTTTAGCATCCACCAGCTTGGGCACGCTGGGCCAGAGCGAAGCCGGTACCAGCGAGAACGACGCGCCAAGCACCAGAATGGTCAGATATGCGATGCAGACACCACCCAGAGTACTTCCCTTGAACATCGGCAGGATGAAGGCGAAGGTCAGATGGCATGCGATCAGGAGCACAGAACCAAGCACAAGCATTGTGGCTGCCTTACCTTTATAGTCGACATATTTTCCGAGAATCGGGGTGATACCGACAGCCAGCAGGGGGAATACGGCGAAGATAGCGGCAGCCGACTGACGCATATAGCCCATCACGCAGTAGCTTACCAGAGCGATGATGGCCACAGCCAGTGTGGTGTATCTTACAGTGGGTTTCTTAGAGAAATTGCTTGCGAAGGCTGCGGCTGCCACCACAATCATGATGACATACTGAATCACCGTCACCGCATCCGAAGCCCAGAATGAGCCCTCGGCTGGGAGTTCGAGCGTCAGATTGCACTGAAGCATATTGACGGCATATTTCTGGAAGGGGAAGATAGCCGAATAGTAGAGCACGCAGAGCAGAGCCACAAGCCAGAAACCGCTCGATGTGAGGATCTGGCCGAGGTCGCGCAAGCGGAATGGGTCATCTTTCTCCTCAGCCTGATGGGTCTGTTCGTCGAGTTTCTTATCCATGAAGAAATAGACCACAAACATAATCAGGGCTATCATCAGCAATACCACGCCGAAGGCCACCGAGCGCGATACGCTCACCTCACCACCGAGATTGGCGAACATCGGCGAGAAGATCATACAGGTGGCCACGCCCAGGCGTGCCAGCGCCATCTCAGATCCCATTGCCAGCGCCATCTCGCGGCCCTTGAACCATTTTACGATACCGCGGCTTACTGTAATACCGGCCATCTCGACGCCGCAACCGAAGATCATGAATCCGACTGCCGAGAATTTGGCCGATGCCGGCATACCTTCATAGAAGGGTGAGATACCCAGCTGCTCGAAGCCCGGGATATGATTCAGATGGTTCGTGAACCAGACGTCGAGTGAGCTGCCGAGGAAGCCGTCGGTCAGTGCATACCAGTTGATGGTAGCGCCCACGAGCATCACAGCTCCGGAGAGCAGGGCCGTGAAGCGAACACCCATCTTGTCGAGGATGATGCCCGCAAAGATTAGGAAGAAGATAAATACGTTGAGGAAAGTCTCGGAACCCTGCATCGTACCGAAGGCCGTGGAATCCCAGCCGCGGGTCGACTGCAGGAGATCTTTGATAGGCGACAGGATATCCATAAAGATATAGGAGCAGAACATGGCCAGAGCCAGCAACCCCAGGGCGGTCCAACGTGCCCACGCCTTGTCGTTAAGATTCACTTGCGACGAATTTGACATTGCGAAGAGTTTGATTATGGTTAATGATTGTACGGTTGATAATGATGACTATTGGAAATCAGACAACAAATTTAAGGAAAAATAGCTCAACATGAAAATTTAATGGCTAACTTTGCGAAAATCTGACAACAATTCGTCAAAATTGTAAGCGAAAGTCTGAGGCTCAACCAAACCTCGGCGTCGGGCGTTTTAATTATTGCAATTCATCGACATCATGCCATATTCTACCCAACCATACACATTCGACCGTGTGGTGCGACTGATAATCACAATCGCCATCATAGCAGGAATAATCTGGCTCATCAACTTGCTGAAAGATGTGCTTCTCCCCTTTCTCGTGGCCTGCCTTATAGCATACCTGTTTGAGCCGTTCGTGCAATACAACCGCACTCTGCTGCGGCTGAAGGGCCGAATGCTGGCCATCTTCATCACTCTGTTCGAGTTTACAGTGCTGTTCGGGGTGGTGCTGTATTTTATTGTGCCGTCGATTATCGACGAGATGCATCAGATGGCCGCCCTGATGCGCAATTACTCCGTATCCGACGTGTCAATCAAATATTTTCCGCCTGAGGTACACGATTTCCTCAAGCGGCACATCGACTTCGAGGCTCTGGCGCAGGAATTGCTCAGCCAAAATCTCGACAAGCTGACACATCAGGCCATGACGCTCATCCATGGAGGCCTGCATGTGATTCTGGCTATCGTGGGCTGGCTGATCGTGTTCCTGTATGTGATTTTCATCATGCTCGACTACGACCGGCTGATGCTCGGATTCCGTCTGATGGTTCCTCCGGGCATGCGCAAGACCGCCTATAAAATCGGCAACGACATCAAGACGTCGATGAATCATTATTTCCGAGGGCAGGCACTGATTTCATGCTGTGTGGCAGTGATTTACTGCGGCGGATTTGCTCTGGCCGGGCTTCCGATGGCCTTCGTGTTAGGCATCGGCACGTCTATACTCTTCATGGTGCCCTACTGCCAGTACATCTCGTTGATTCCCGTCACCCTGCTGTGTATGGTCGACGCAGCCAACGGCACATCGGAATTCTGGCCTATGTGGTGGGAGTGCATCGCCACGTTTGCAGCTGTGCAGGTGGTGGGCGACCTTGTGCTAACGCCGCGAATCATGGGCAAAGCCATGGGACTCAATCCCGCCATAATCCTGCTTTCCCTGTCGATATGGGGCACGCTTCTTGGATTCATCGGTATGATTATCGCCCTGCCGATGACTACCCTGCTGCTTTCCTACTATGAGCAATACGTAATCCTCAACAGCAAAAACGGCGAGACTCCGGCGCAGCGGAAAAAAGAGGCCGCCGAGCTTGAGGAAATAGCTCAGAATCCGTTTGAAAAATAAATAGAAAAAGATAAGATCCGGTTCTGAACTCTCAGCAAGGTGCTTTTTGCGTTCCTGTCTCCGATGTCAGAATGACGCTTTGCGCCATTTTTCCATCAGCGCCGTCATATCCTCCGGTATAGGACATGAGAAGAACATCTCCTGCCGGGTGCGCGGGTGCACGAAGCCGAGAGTACGCGCATGCAGGGCCTGACGCGGACAAATCTCAAAACAGTTGGCTACAAACCGGCGGTAGGTGGCCGAAGTGGTGCCACGCAGTATCTGATCGCCGCCATAGCGCGCATCGTTGAAGAGCGGATGCCCCTTATGCTGCATGTGGACGCGTATCTGATGCGTACGTCCTGTCTCCAGCACACATTTCACCACCGACACATATCCCAGCGGCTCTATTACTTCATAATGGGTCACCGCATGCTTGCCGATCTCCCCGTCAGGGGCAAAGACTGCCATGCGCAGGCGGTCCTTCGGGTCACGGGCTATATTTCCTATGATTGTCCCCGCATCTGGCTGAGGCCGGCCCCAGACCACCGCCACATATTCGCGTTTGGTAGTCTTGTTAAAAAACTGACGGCCGAGATTCGTCTTGGCGTCGGGGGTTTTGGCCACAACGAGCAGCCCTGAAGTATCTTTGTCAATACGGTGGACGAGGCCCAGTCGCGGATCGTTTACATCATAGTCCGGGGTATCACGGAAATGCCAGGCAAGAGCGTTGACCAGCGTTCCGCTCCAGTTGCCATGCCCGGGATGCACCACCAGACCTGCCGGCTTGTTGACCACCAGCACATCGGCATCTTCATACACTATGTCAAGCGGGATATCCTCTGCTATAATCTCATTTTCATAGCGCGGACGGTCCATTACCACCGACACCACGTCGGCCGGCTTTACGCGGTAGTTGGATTTTACCGCTTTGCCGTTGACAAGGATGCACCCTGCCTCCGCAGCCTGCTGGATACGGTTGCGCGAAGCGTTCTGCAGATGGTCAACCAGAAATTTGTCAACCCGCAGAAGCTGCTGACCCTTGTCAGCCACAAAGCGGAAATGTTCATACATCTGACCGTCGCCCTGAGGGTCATCCGACCCTTCAAGATCCTCGGGATCGTCTTCCTCGTCAGTGATATTGCCGGCCGACGAAGGTTCTGTCGCCGGCGCAGACTGCGGTCTGGTTTTCCGGCTCTCGGATTCGGCTGCCATCAGTGAGTTGAGCTCGTTAACGGTCATAAATCAGCAGTTGGGATGAGGATTATTCGATATTAAGTTCTTCAATCGAGGCGTCGATTGCAGCCTGATCATATCCGAGCGAATCGGTTTCTGCCGTATCGGTCAGACCTGTGCCAACTTCGAGAGTCACGACCGCCGACACCGGAATACGCGCTCCGGGCTGGAGCGACGCCCCGTTGAATTTGGCACCCAACACCAGTCCGTTATATTCCGAGACAACGGGTACTTCTCGTATATCTTTGATTCCCAAGCCTTCAAACATAGAACGCACCTGGCGCACCGAAGCATCATAAAATTCGGGCACCGTGACAAGTTTGGGCGAGAAGGCCACAATGGTCAGGTAGACTGTACCGCCTTTCTTGATTTTAGCTCCGGCCACAGGCACTTGCTCAACTACAGTGCCCGGAGCGCTGAAGGAATCAAACACCGAGTCAGAGATCTCAGCTCTCAGGCCGGAAACATCCACATTGCTGAGCGCGGCGGCGTAAGATTTTCCCTTCACATCGGGCACCACACGCTCTTCGCCGTGGAAAGTCCAGAAATCCAGAAACCACATGCTTATCCATCCCAAGGCGATAGTGGCCAGGATGACATAGGCAAAATTCATCATCACCGGATGACGTTTGCGGAAGTTTTTGTGAGGTTCGGGCATATCGGTATGCGGTCTGTCGTAGTATTCATCGCGCTCCTCATATACGGAGCGGCGCGGACGGTAATCGTCACGGCGGGGATTATCGTCTCTTTCCGAACGGTAATCACCGCGTTCAGGACGGTAATCATCGGCGCGGCGCTGACGGGTGCGCGAAGCACGGCGAGGAGCCACATCGTCGTCATCGTAGCGAATGCGGCCATCGGCGCGGGTGGATATATCGTCGGCCCAGTCGCGTTCGCGGCGTCCGTACGATTCGGGATCGATCTCCTCGTCGTAGTCGTGGCGCGACGGACGGCGGTGCGGAGTCTCTTCTTCTCGGGGATACGTGGCCGAGCGCCCACGCGAAGATTCTTCGCCGAATTCGCTGTTGTCGAAATCTATCTTGCGACGGGGACGGCGGGGCATGTCGTCCACATCGTCGTCGTAGTCGGAATAAGAGTTGTAATTGCTCATATCTGTCGGTATCAGCACCTGCACGCGCAGGCGAGATTGACTGCAAAATTACGCAATCTCCTTAATTTTGCAAAGCGAACTCCCTAAAACGGCATCAAATACACCCCAAAACTAAAGCAGTGAGCCAACAATACATGCCCACAGCCATTTGTTGACGAATTTTAACCGTGAGAAGCGGATAAAACTCTTGAATAAACGCGTAAAAATGCTTACCTTTGCGCGTTGAAACCGCGTCTGCGCCACAGGCTTTGCCCTGATGCCGGATGCCGAACTAATTTGATATGCTTTTGAAACAAATCATCCGTGGCCTGATGGCCCTAAGCCTTACGCTGAGCCTGTCGCTGAGCCTTAGCTCCTGCGGTGAATACCAGAAGGCGCTCAAGAGCCACGATGCCAACTATAAATTCGAATTCGCAAAGCGCGCCTTCGAGCAAAAGAAATATGTGCAGAGCTACACTCTGCTCCGCGATGTTGTCACCCAGCTCAAAGGGTCGGACAAGGCCGAAGAGTCGATGTATCTGCTCGGTCTGAGCTATTTCGAAAATAAGGAATATCCTGACGCGGCGGAATTTTTCAAAGCTTACTACAACCGCTACCCCAAAGGAAAATATACGGAACTGGCACGCTACTATGCCGGCTATGCCTACTATCTCGACTCGCCGGAGCCTCAGCTCGACCAGAGCCAGACCCTCAAGGCCATCGAGGAGCTGCAGGCGTTCCTTGATTTCTTCCCCCGGTCGGACAAAGTGGCGCTTGCTCAGAATGCCATCTTCGAGCTTCAGGACAAACTGACGCTCAAAGAGTTGCAGAACGCTCAGCTCTACTACAACCTCGGCACCTACATGGGCAACAACTATGAGAGCGCCATCATCACGGCCAAAAACGCTATCAAAGATTATCCTTACTCAAAATATAAAGAGGAGCTGGAGATGCTCGTGCTCAAAGCGCGATATCAGGAGGCCGCCCTTTCGGTCGACGAGCGCAAGGCTGAGCGATTCCGCGATGTAATCGACGAATATTACAGCTTCATCAACAATTATCCCGACAGTCCCAAGCGCGCCGAAGCCGACAATATCCTCAAGATCGCCCAGAAGCACGTAAAAGACTGATCGCCATAACGGGGGCAGGCGCCACGGCGCCTGTAGCCTCCCATCCGACTGATGACAAGGCTCTCAGCCGGATAACCAACGACAAAAACAACGACAAAAAAAGACATATTAACCGAATTATGGATTACAAGAAGACAAACGCTCCGCTCAACACCGTTACCCGCGACATGATGGATCTTTGCAAAGACACGGGCAATGTGTATGAAACCGTTTGCATAATCGCAAAGCGCGCCAACCAAGTGGCAGCCGAGATGAAACACGACCTGGACAAAAAACTTCAGGAGTTTGCTTCGCTCAACGATAATCTGGAGGAGATCTCCGAAAACCGCGAGCAGATCGAAATCTCGCGCTACTACGAGAAGCTTCCCAAACCTACTCTTATTGCCGCACAGGAATATGTGGAAGGTCGCGTATATTACCGCAACCCGGCTAAAGAGAACATGAATCTCGACGACTAAACCGTCGCCTTCAAGACCGCGGCGGCCTTCCCCACCCCACAGGAGTGAGCACCCGCCTGCAAGCATCCGTTTTTGCAATGAAAATACTTGTAACAGGGGCCAACGGGCAACTCGGCACAGAGCTTAAAAAGATTCTCGAAGCCACGATGCCCTCAGTAGCTATCTATACCGACGTAGACGAACTCGACCTCACAAACGCCAAGGCTGTGGAGTCGTTCGTTGTCAACAATGACATCTCCCATATCGTCAACTGCGCCGCCTATACGGCTGTCGACCGCGCCGAAGAGGAAAAGAGCCTCTGCGCACAGATTAATATAGACGCAGTAAAGAATCTCGCGCTTGCCGCCGACGCCAACGGCGCCAAGGTGATTCATATCTCCACAGATTATGTATTCGACGGAACGAATCACCGTCCCTATCGCGAAAGCGACAAGGTAAACCCCATCTCGCAGTACGGCACTACAAAGCGCAAGGGAGAGACTGTGCTTCTGGCTCTTTCGCCCGAAGCCATCATTATACGCACGGCATGGCTCTATTCCGCCCATGGTAATAATTTTGTCAAGACGATGCTTCGCCTGGCTGAGAAAAACGACGAAATCAAGGTTGTGTGCGACCAGATCGGCACTCCGACTTACGCCCGCGACCTTGCCGCAGCCATCGTAACAGTGCTTCGCTCCCACCAGTGGATTCCCGGCATCTACCATTTCACCGACGAAGGTGCAGCTTCATGGTACGATTTTGCCAAAGCCATCTTCCGTCTGGCCGGAAAGCAGGTAAAAGTGAAACCCATCCTTACGGAAGACTACCCCACCCCGGCCTCACGTCCGGCTTACAGCATCCTCGACCGCAGCCTGATTAAAGCCACCTACGGCGTGACAATCCCACATTGGGAAGAGGCTCTGGCCGACTGCATGGCGGAGCTGGGAGCTGCAAAATAAGCAAAACCAAACATTATTCGTTTCCCCGTCTTGGCAACATTAGCTGAAGAAATAAAGCGGCGACGCACATTCGCCATCATCTCTCACCCCGACGCCGGCAAAACCACACTCACCGAGAAGCTGCTGCTTTTCGGTGGTGCTATTCATGTGGCCGGTGCTGTCAAATCAAATAAAATCAAAAAGACCGCCACCTCCGATTGGATGGAAATCGAGAAGCAACGCGGCATCTCGGTAGCCACATCCGTGATGGGATTCAACTACGGCGACTATAAAATCAACATCCTCGACACCCCGGGCCACCAGGACTTCGCCGAGGATACCTACCGCACCCTTACGGCCGTCGACTCGGTAATCATCGTGGTCGATGTGGCCAAAGGCGTCGAGATGCAGACAAGAAAACTGATGGAAGTGTGCCGTATGCGCAACACTCCCGTAATCATCTTTGTCAACAAGCTCGACCGCGAGGGCCGTGACCCGTTCGACATCCTCGACGAGCTGGAATCGGAACTGAAGATTGCCGTGCGTCCGCTCTCATGGCCCATCAACATCGGAGCAAAATTCAAAGGCGTATACAATATCTACGAAAATTCGCTTGACCTCTTCCAGCCCGATAAGCAGAAGGTGACAGAGCGCGTAGAAATCGACGATGTCAACGACCCGCGCATCGACGAGCGAGTAGGCGAAGCTGACGCACAGAAGCTTCGCGATGATCTCGAACTGATCAACGGCGTTTACCCCGAATTCGACGTGCAGCCATACCTTGATGGCAAACTGGCGCCAGTATTCTTCGGATCAGCGCTTAACACATTCGGCGTCAAAGAGTTGCTCGACTGCTTCGTGAAAATCGCTCCTTCGCCCAAGCCTATTATGGCCGAGGAACGTCAGATCAAACCCGAAGAGGAAGGATTCTCAGGTTTCGTATTCAAGATTCATGCCAACATGGACCCGAACCATCGCTCATGTATAGCCTTCGTGAAGGTTTGCTCCGGAAAATTTGAGCGCAACGTCAACTACCGCCACATCCGCTCCAACAAGATGATGCGCTTCGCTGCCCCGACAGCGTTCATGGCCCAGAAAAAGAGCATCGTCGACGAAGCATATCCCGGCGACATCGTCGGCATCCCCGATACAGGCAATTTCAAAATCGGCGACACACTGACTGCCGGCGAGACAATCCATTTCAAGGGTCTCCCATCCTTCTCGCCCGAGATGTTCAAATATCTGGAAAACACCGACCCCATGAAAGCCAAACAGCTTGATAAAGGTATCCGTCAGCTCATGGACGAGGGTGTGGCCCAGATGTTTACCAATCAGTTTAATGGCCGCAAGATTATAGGCACAGTCGGGCAACTGCAGTTTGAGGTAATCCAATACCGTCTGCTCCACGAATACGGCGCACAATGCCGCTGGGAACCGATTTCGCTCTACAAAGCATGCTGGATTGACAGCGACGATGCCGAAGCTCTGGAAGCGTTCAAGAAACGTAAATACCAGTTTATGGCCACCGACACTTCCGGACGCGACGTATTCCTGGCCGATTCCGGCTATGTGCTCCAGATGGCCCGCACTGATTTCCCCTCAATCCGTTTCCACTTTAGCTCCGAATTTTAAGCAAAGTTTATATTTCGCTGATTCCAAAGATATTAAATAATATGAGGGCGCACCCTGGTGCGCCCTCATACTGTATTGTGCCGGATTAAATCCGAAATCGATAAGAAAGTCAGAGCGAGGGAACGCGAAGCATCCGGGTGGAGGGGAAATGGATGGCCAGATAACGCTCGATGAAATGATAGGTATCGTCTGCGATCAGAGGATCTGTGTCGAAGTGGGTATTATACAAGACAATGGGCATCTCGATTCCACGCGATTTGATCGCCTCAAATGAAAGCACGGCATGATTTATTGAACCGAGCGAACCGTTCACCACAAAGATGAGCGGGAGTTGACGTGTGACTACATAATCGATAGTGAAAAATGAATCTGTAATCGGAACCATAAGGCCGCCCGCTCCTTCCACAAGCACTACATCATATTTCTGTTCAAGCTTTTTCGTAGCGGCATCAATTACGTCGAGAGAGATTTCCCGGCCATCAAGGCGGGCAGCGAGCTGGGGTGAGCAGGGGTGGGTAAAAATCAGCGGTGCGGTGGTATGGTCGAGGTCCTCGGGCAGCATCCCCGTGGCCATCAGCCGACGGTGGACTTCAATATCCTCCGACATCCCTACGTTGCCGGTCTGTATAAATTTCTGGGTGACAACTGTTTTCCCCTCTTCCAACAAATTTCGGGCATACCAGCCTGTGCAGTAGCTTTTGCCGGCGTCTGTATGTATTCCGCTTACAAAATATCTCATACGTATAAACGTTTTTTGCAGATACAAATTTAGTGAAAATGTCACAAACACGGCAATGATAAATCAGGAAATAGCAGGCCGCAGTGTCTATAGCCTGCGAAGTATGAGATAATAGGGACGGTAGGTCAGAGAGGGGTGCGGACCGAGGGAGTTGAGGAATTGACGTGTGCGACCCACTGAGGAGCGGCTGAGGGCGTTTACGCCGGTAAGTCGCAAATGGTCAATGAGTTCGCGGGAGGATCCAAAATCTGCAATTATGGTTTCCTCCTCTGCAAAGAGAATCTCAACCCCTAAGCCATCAGACCCAACTGTGCCAGCTGATGCAATCAGCTTGTTAATAGGTATATAAGGCAGCGAATTTCCGGTAATAGAGGATATTTCCTCAAGCGTTCCCGGCCCGAAACCTGCCACGGCCAGAATGCCACCCGGGCGCAAGGCTCTGACAGCCCGGGAAATGAAAGCCGAAGGAGAGTTAAACCATTGAATAGCCGAAGCAGAAAGGATAAGATCGATCGATTCGGACTCCAGCTTTGCTATCTCAATCTCAGCATCACACTGACGATACCGTGCACCTTCGTGCCATTGATGGCTTCCCGCCGGAGCAAGATCCCATAGTTCAAGTGTGGGAGGATTGACTCTGTCAGCGTACAGCCTTGTCAGTAAACCGCTTCCGCATCCTACCTCGATAATCCGGCCTTCGAGGGGCAATCTTTCGTCACGAGTCTCAAATTCTGCGCACAGACGCGCCCAGAGTGTTTCAGCAACCCGTGCCTGAGGATCTGCCGACTGTTCATAGGTGTAAGCCGCAGCTGAAAAGCTATCGCCAACCCGCGATTTATCGGTGATATATCGGTCAAGAATATGCTGAAAATCAGGAAAATGACCCCATGAGGGATACTTTTCCAGCTGTGCCGTTCCTCTCCATGCATTCGCCTGATTGTCAGGCGGAAATATTGCATCCTTCTCCCCTATCAAAGCCAAATCCCAGCGGGCTGGAGAATCCGACACATCTAATGCTCCAAACATTTCCAACTCGGCAGTAAGACTTTCCAATCCTCGGGCCGAAGTTTCATATTTAGTCACAAAAGCCTCATAATCAGGAGCCTCAGCAAACATGCGCCGGATAAAGTTGGCCACCGTCGGCTCCGACATCCTCCTTAGGGTAAGGCGGAACACCGATTCGGGGATACCCCGGCGATTGTCGATATGAGTGATGGTTCCATTGACAGCCAATGTTCGAGTAACTGGAAGCCTGTCACCATATTGAAGCATGAAATCGTTGGCTATCCTCACACCGAACGACCACGCGACGACCACAACCTCAGCGTAATTCTTCAGAGCGCTAATAAGAGGGCTGAAAGATTCCCCTGATTTATAGTCAGCATAATCTGACAGCAGAAAGATGTCATAACCAGCCTTCTTAAGATTGTAAAAAGGCGCGGCCGACATCCCCCATCCGAGGAAAACTACCACGGCACGGGGTATCGGCTGATTGTGAGTATTTTGCAGTTTACAAATTTCCATTAACAAGATAAGCCGGATGCGGCCTTACAGCAATTCGTGCAGAGCTTTGTCGAATGCTTCGATCTCACGCGAGGTCATAGCTGCCGAAAGGCTGAATCGCAGACGCTCGGTACCCTCGGGTACTGTAGGTTTTCGGATGGGCAGAGCCTTGATTCCGTAGCGCGAAAGTAGCTGGCGCGAAAGCTCCACAGCCTTCTTGGGATCGCCGACAATCAGCGGCTGGATATGCGAAGGGATGATAATAGGTTTTCCCTCGGCATCTCTTGCCGGCGACGCCGGTGTCTGCGGGAAGCGGTCGACATATTTGGCAAGCACGTCTGCAAACTGAACGGACAGATGCTCCAGATGTATGCGTCGCGAATCTTTTTGCACTATGTTGCCAAGCATAAACCGCGTCCAGGCCACATTGAGCGGAGGCAAAGCGGTGGAGAAGATGAAACTGCGCGCAGTATTGACCATATAGTCACGCATATCGCCCGACATCACAGCGAAAGCTCCCATTGACGCCGCGGCCTTGCCGAAAGTGCCAACTGTGACATCTACTTCGGCCGGAGCTGACGACGCTGCTACAAGGCCGAGTCCCTTCGGTCCGAGAACGCCGAATGCATGCGCTTCGTCGACATAGAGCAATACATTGGGATACTGCCGCTTAATCTCAAGCATACGCTCGATATCGGCGCGGTCGCCATCCATACTGTACACACTCTCAACAGCTACGAGCACCTGAGTGTAATCGCCGGCTTTCTCTGAGAGTATCTTTTCCAGATGATCGAAATCATTGTGGCGAAATCGGACGAACGGGGCGCGGGAGAGCACTATACCGTCTATAATCGAAGCATGGACCAGGCGGTCGGCCACTATGAGCGTACTTTTGGAGGCGATGGCGGGAATAAGCCCGGTGTTGGCATGATAGCCGCTGTTGAACAGCAAAGCCTTTGTATCCTCGCCGCGGTATTTTCGGTAAAGGAGACGCAGAAACACCTCCAGATTGGTATATTCAATCTGGCGCGGAGCCAGCAGCCGGGCAGCCGATGACGTCAGAGGCACCTGAGCCGAACTTGCATCGGCGAAAAAGCGAGCCTGAAGGTCGGCGTCGGCAGCCAGCCCCAGATAGTCGTTGGTAGAAAAATCGGTGATGGTCATTGGCGTCACCGTAGGGATTTCCCTGTAGTTGCCCTCTTCATGAAGGCGCTGGAGATGAGATCTTACATCCATTTGCGAGTCTTGAGAATGTTCAACATTTCAGTGGTAAGCGTGGCAAGCTGTTCATCTGTAGTGACATACGGCGGCATCACGTAGACCATACGCCCGAACGGGCGGATCCACACACCGCAGGCCACACATTCACGTTGAAAACGCCCCACATCGACAGGTTGTTTAGTCTCTATGACTCCGATTGAGCCCAATACCCTGACATCGGCCACAATATCGTCCATCTCCCATGCCGGGGCTAACCCTTTTTGCAGCTGACCGGTGATATTTCCGACTACAGCCGGCATATCCTGAGCGTTGAGCAGATCGATAGAGGCATTGGCGATGGCGCAGGCAAGCGGATTACCCATGAACGTAGGCCCATGCATTAGCACTCCGGCCTCGCCGCGTGAGATCGTATCGGCCACCTCGCGGGTTGTCATGACGGCGCTCATGGTCAGATAGCCGCCTGTAAGCCCTTTGCCAACCATCATTATATCGGGCGACACTCCGGCATGTTCCCATGCAAAGGCGCGGCCTGTGCGCCAGAAGCCTGTAGCTATCTCATCAAAGATGAGGTACAAGCCGTAGCGGTCGCAAAGCCGACGGGCCTGACGCAGGAATTCCGGATGATAAAACCACATTCCGCCTGCGCCCTGCACTATCGGTTCGAGGATTACGGCAGCCAGCTCATCCGACTTCCGGGCGAGTAGGTCCTCCAGCGGACGTATATCTTCAGGGTTCCATTCGCCGCCATAGCGCGAACGCGGCTGCGGCACAAAATAACGAAGCGGGAGAGCCGAACCGAAGGCAGAGTGCATGCCGGTGACAGGATCGCAGACGCTCATGGCATTCCAGGTATCGCCATGGTAGCCCGAACGTATTGTGGCGAAATTTGTCTTGCGATGCGACGATGTGCGGCTGATGGCAGCCTGCACAGCCATTTTCATAGCCACTTCAGTTGCCACCGATCCCGAGTCGGCAAAGAAAACATTATTCATCGGGGGCATCATCCCGCCGCCGGCCTCGCTACTTTGTCCGGAACCGGGTGTGCCGTCAGCCTCCGTTTTGTTAACCAGCTTCAGAAGCTTTCGCCCCAGATCGATGGCCGGCTGATGTGTGAATCCACCGAACATCACGTGGCTCATCTTGTCGAGCTGACGGCGTGCTGCCTCATTAAGAACGGGATGGTTATAGCCATGTATGGTACACCACCAGGACGACATACCGTCGATCAGCTGAGTGCCGTCGGCGAGGGTAATCACCGCGCCATGGGCTTCGCTTACTTTATATGTAGGAAGCGGATCAATAGTGGAGGTATAAGGGTGCCACAGATGCTCGCGGTCGAAGCTGTCGTGGACTTCTTGACTGACTCTGTTCATATCTTTAATTTTACCGTCTGGAGTAATCTCCTGCACGGGGGCGACTGCCCCGGCAGGAGCAATCTGAGACCCCAACGGGAGTGCAAATTTAACCTATTTCGGCGAT
>CAMEGQ010000061.1 GCA_945916235.1 uncultured Porphyromonadaceae bacterium
GAGAAACTCATAATTCGCTCATTTTAAGCTATTCTGTATAAATTAGCGGAATTTTGCATAAAAAATGCCAATTTTCTTCAATCAAAGAAACAAAAACGCCAAAACGCCCGTCCACAGGCCCCGTTCTGCTCATTATTTTTATTTTTTGGCGCATTCTTAACCCCGGCTATTCGCAATTTTTCAACATTTGCGCCATCTCATTTTATTCACCATCTACGAAGGTGCTGTGGGTGTCGTCGAGCGAAAGAGGAAAAATTCGGCCGGGGCTTGCCCAATTTCGCGCCTATGCCTAAATTTGGGGTAGCAACAATGTCAACAGTGATGACTATGCCCGCTACCATGCCCGTATCGGAAATAATGACTGCGATAGCAGCTCTGGCCGCTGAGGCCGGAGCCGGCCGGTGGGGCGTGGCCCGGGCGGGCGATGTAGAGCCGCAGGAA
Organism: uncultured Porphyromonadaceae bacterium; assembly: GCA_945916235.1. GTDB lineage: Bacteria > Bacteroidota > Bacteroidia > Bacteroidales > Muribaculaceae > UBA7173. The sequence goes on from CAMEGQ010000061.1 coordinate 442, forward strand.
TGGGAGCGGTTTGAGCGATGGCTGGCCAGTGGCGGCCACGCCTCGATGGGGTATATGGAGCGCTGGGGCGATATCCGCCGCAACCCGCTGCGCCTGCTCGACGAGCCTTCAGGCGCCCATGGCGCCGGGGAAGCTGCCGCCGGCTCTCGCGCTCAGGGGAGCGTCATCTCGCTGGCGTTCAGCTATTATCACGAGGAGCGGCAGCTGCCTTCGGCGGCACGAATCGCCATGTATGCCCATGGCGACGATTATCATGAGGTGCTCCGCCGGCGTCTGGAGCCGCTGGCTGCCTGGCTCAGGTCGCTGGGATACAGGGCCCGGATATGCGTGGACTCGGCCCCGATACTGGAGCGCTACTGGGCTGTAAAGGCCGGCGTAGGGTTTGTGGGACGCAACCGGCTGCTGATTGTGCCGGGTATGGGGTCGTATCTGTTTCTGGCCGAGGTGGTTACTGATGCCGTGCTCCCGGAGTCAGAGCCGCTGGCCTTGACCTGCGGCGACTGCATGCGCTGTGTGCGCGCCTGCTCCGGGGGAGCGCTGCGCTGCGAAGGCTTCGATTCGGCCAAATGCCTGAGTTACCTCACGATAGAGCATCGCGGCGATCTCCCCGCCGCGGTCGACAGCCGTCCGCTGGCGCAGGCGATGGGGAGAAAGGTCTACGGCTGCGACGCCTGCCAGATGGTGTGCCCGCACAATGCTGGCCTCGCGCCGACTCCAATCGCAGAATTCCATCTGCGCCCCGCGCTGCGCACGCTCACCCATGCCGACATCCTCGCCCTCACCCCCGAAGCCTACTCTGCAATCTTCGCTCATTCAGCCGCCAAACGCCTGCGCCTGGCCGGCCTGCGCCGCAACGCCGGAGCCGGCAAAGGCAACTGAACTGAGGCATAAGACCTGAAAAAAAGGACAATTCAGATTTTTTCCATCCCAACTTCGATAGATTTCAATAATATTTAGGTAGATTTGCATCGTTTCCCAAAATCGAAAATAATTTAAGTTTGGGAAACTAATGCATATGAAATTAATATCCAGGCCACTGTACCTAAGCAGATTAAATGATTTAATTGATACTCCCGATATTAAGATAATAACGGGTATACGTCGTAGTGGCAAATCAAAACTGCTGGATGCTTTTGCCAAACATATTTTGAGCGTGGACCCGACAGCGAATATCATCAGCATTGATTTGACAAAAATCAGATATGAGGGTCTGAAAGATTATCATGCCTTGAATGATTATATTGAGCAAAATTATCGCGATGGCATCAAGAATTACCTTATGATAGATGAAGTTCAACTATGCGAAAATTTTGAACTTACAATAATCAGTCTTCATTCCGAAGAAAAATATGACATATACCTGACCGGGTCAAATGCGTTCCTTCTAAGCAGTGACCTCGCCACCATGTTCACGGGTCGTTATCTTGAAATCCATATATATCCGTTCAGTTTTGCAGAGTACTGCACATATTTTGATGTAAAAGATGATTATGACAATCAATTTGACCGTTATGTCAGGATGGGTGGACTCGCCGGATCATATCCGTATAAAAATGACTCGGATAAAAGCAAATATATCCGCGAGGTATATGAGACCATACTCATCAGAGACCTTGTGGACAAATATAGGCTCGGCAGTTCGATTACATTGAGAAAGGTGGCCGAATATCTGATGGATAATGTGAGCAACATATCTTCCTCAAGAAATATCAGCAATGCATTGACAGATAGTGGACTGGATTCAAACTACAAAACTGTGGGAAATTACATCGGGTATCTATGTCACGCATTTGTTTTCTATGAGGCAGGAAGGTATGATGTCAGAGGAAAAGAATATCTTCGGTCGTTGAGCAAATATTATCTCTCCGATACAGGTATCCGATTTGCCGTGCTTGGCAAAAGCAATTTAGACTGGGGTCGGATGCTCGAAAATATAGTATATATTGAACTTCTGCGTAGGGATTATGATGTATATATTGGCAAACTATATCAGAAAGAAATAGATTTTGTAGCGATGAGGGGCGGCGAAAAAATCTACATTCAAGTCAGTGAGGATATTACAAATAAAGATACATTTAAGAGGGAAGTGGCTCCACTGCTCCAAATCCGAGATGCCTATCCGAAGGTTTTGCTTGCGCGGACTCACCATGAAGAGACAGACTATGAAGGCATTTCAATTTTAGATATTCCGCGGTGGCTACTAAATTTTTCGCCAAGCAAATTCTGATAAAGACTTAGAGCCGGCTCTAAAGGTTATTGGGCGGCTTTGGGGGCGAAGTGGTCGCGGATGAGGCGGGCTTTGGCGTAGCCGACGGCCTGGGCCAGAGCGTCGAGCGACGCTTCGCGGATGCGCTTTACACTGCGGAATGTGCGCAAAAGCTCCTGCTCCGTAGCCGGACCGATGCCTCGGATGGTCGACAGCTCGCTGACGATGGCGCTCTTGGAGCGACGGTCGCGATGGTGGGTGATACCGAAGCGGTGGGCTTCGTCGCGAAGCTGCTGCACTACGCGCAGCGAGTCGGAATTCTTGTCGATATACAGCGGCACGCTGTCGCCCGGGAAATAGATCTCTTCCAGACGTTTGGCGATGCCGACGAGCGCCACTTTGCCGCGAAGGCCTATTTCATCGAATGCCTCCAGCGCGGCGCTCAGCTGACCCTTGCCGCCGTCGACGATGACCAGCTGGGGGAGGTCGTCGGGAGCTTCCTGCATCAGGCGTGTATACCGCCGCGTCAGCACTTCTTTCATTGATGCGAAGTCGTCGGGGCCTTCTACAGTCTTGATGATGAAATGCCGGTAGTCTTTCTTCGACGGGCGCGCATCGCGGAACACTACGCACGAAGCTACGGGGTTGGTGCCCTGGATGTTGGAGTTATCGAAACATTCTATATGCCGGGGCAGCTCGGCGAGGCGGAAGTCAGCCTTCATGCGCTCCAGGGTCTTTTCGGCGCGCTTTTCGGGGTCGAGCCGCTCCAGCTGCTTGAGCGAGTCGATCTTGGCCTGACGGGCATTGCGCTGCGAGACATCGAGCAGTTTGGCCTTGTCGCCTCGCTGAGGCACGACGAATGTAATCCCTTCGAACCCGGCATCGGGCCTTACGGGCACTATCACCTCCTTGAATTCCGCGGCAAAGCGCTGGCGTATCTCCTCGATGGCATAGCTGAGCATCTGGGGCGCTTCTTCGTCGAGCCGGCGCTTATATGTGAGCGTATAGCTGCGCACCACAGCTCCGTGGCGCACATGCATATAGTTGATATACACGTCGTTGCCCCCGTCGTCGTCGATGCCGAACACATCGGTCTCGTCGATGGTCTGGCTGACGATGACGCTTTTGGCCCGGTAGCGCTCCACCATCTGGTAGCGCTCCTTGACGGCCTGAGCCTCCTCAAAGCGCAGTTCGCCGGCCAGGCGTTCCATCTCGCCGCGCAGATAGTCCATCAGCACTCCGGTCTCGCCCCGAAGGATCAGACGGATATGGTCGATATATTTTGCGTAATCCTCCGGCGAAATCTTACCGACGCAGCAGCCCTGACAGCGTTTGAGATGGTACTCCAGACACAGGCGCCCTTTGCCTCGGGCGAGGGATTCGGGAGTGATGGGAGTGCGGCAGGTGCGGATAGGGTATAGCTCGCGGATGAGTTCGAGCACGGCGCGGGCGGCGCCCACGTCGGTGAACGGGCCGAAATATTTCGAGCGGTCGCGCACCAGCGTACGCGTCATGAACACCCTCGGATACAGTTCGCCGGTCACGCAGATCCAGGGGTACGACTTATCGTCTTTAAGCAGCACATTGTAGCGCGGCTTGTACTCCTTGATCATTGAGTTCTCGAGATTGAGGGCGTCCTGCTCCGTAGGCACCACTATATAACTGAGGTCGGCGATGGCCCGCACCAGCAGATTGGTGCGCGTCACGTCGTGGGTCTTGTTGAAATAGCTTGACACGCGCCGGCGCAGATTCTTGGCCTTGCCGACGTAGATCACCGTCCCCCCGGCGTCGTAATATGTGTAGACGCCGGGAAGCTCGGGCACCACGGCCAGCTTGGCCTGCAGTTCGGCCGACTTATCCTTCGAATGTTTTCCCATTATTTTTGATTGCTGATTTGAGCGGAGTGCCCTTTTGGCTCTACAAAGTTAACAATCTTCGGCCTTCTTCTGCGGCGGGGAATGAGAAAAAAATTAAAAAATGGGTTGATAATCCGATAATTATTGTTACATTTGGCCAAAATTATGGATTGAGCGGCCGTCGGGGCCGGCCTCAAGCGGAGTTTCAGGCTCCGGGCGAGGGCGGATACCGATGTGTCGCGTGCCCCTGAAACCTTAAATTATACATTCTTTCTTTTATGGAAATGCGCGAAACAGACGAACTGGCTCAGCCGGTTGTCCCCGTGGAAGCCCCCGAACCGGTAGCTGCTGAATCAGTTGAGGCTACCGTAACCTCTGAAGCCCCGGCTCCTGCAGAAGCCGAGGAAGTAACCTCTGAAAAAGTGGCTGCTCCGGCCACGAAAGATGAGCTGATGGCCCTGATGGAGACCCTTGTGGCCGCTCCGCTGGAAGAAGCCGGAAAGGCCGACGCCGCTCATCTGAAACAGATGTTCTACAATTTCCGCAAGGCAGAACTCGACGCCGAGCTGGCCGATTTTCTTGCCAACGGCGGCGAACTGAACGCCTTCGTCCCGGCTGTCAATGCCGACGAGGAGCGATTCAAGGAGATGCTCGCCACTCTGCGTGAGCGCCGCGCCGAACTCACCGCCGCCCATGAAGCCGAGCTGAAGGCCAATCTCGAGGCCAAGAAGAAGCTCATCGACGAGCTGAAAGCCATCTCGGAAGACACCGACAATGTGAACCGCGCATTCCCCCGTGTAAAAGATATTCAGGCTGAATTCAAAGCTATCGGCGAGGTGCCCCCCACCGAAGCCACCGACATATGGAAGCAATTTCAACAGACCGTGGAGCAATTCTACGACCAGCTGAAGGTGAACAAAGACCTGCGCGATTACGATTTCCGCAAGAATCTGGAACTCAAGACCCTGCTCTGCGAGGAAGCCGAGAAGCTCGACGCTGAGGAAGATGTGATTCTGGCCTTCAAGCGCCTGCAGAATCTCCACGACGAATGGCGTCAGGCAGGCCCCGTGGCCAAGGAACTCCGCGAGGAGATCTGGCAGCGTTTCAAGGATGCTTCGGCTGTGGTCAACAAGCGCTATCAGGCCTTCTTCGAGGAGCGTAAGGCTCGCGAACAGGCCAACGAGACCGCCAAGACCGAACTTTGCGAGAAAGTGGAGGCCATCGACCTGGAGGCTCTGAAATCGTATGCTCTCTGGGATGAGGCCACCAAGCAGGTGCTCGCCCTTCAGGAGCAGTGGAAGAAACTCGGCTACGCTCCGCGCAAATCCAACAACGCCCTGTTTGCCCGTTTCCGCAAGGCTTGCGACACCTTCTTCACTCGCAAGGGCGAATATTTCCACGCCGTCAAGGATGAGCTGGCCGCCAATCTGGCCAAGAAAGAGGCGCTCTGCGAGCAGGCAGAGGCTCTGAAAGATTCCACCGACTGGCGCCGTACGGCCGACAAGCTTGTTGCTCTCCAGAAGGAATGGAAGACCATCGGCGCTGTGGCCAAGAAGCAGAGCGATGCCGTATGGAAACGCTTCCAGACGGCCTGCGACGCCTTCTTCGAAAACCGTAAGAAGAATCTCAGCGACTCGCGCAGCGAAGAGCAGGCCAACCTCAAGGCCAAACGTGAAATCATCGAGGCTCTTAAAGCCATCCCGGCCGACACCCCGCGTCAGGAGGCCATGCCGAAGGTGAAAGAACTGCAGGCCCGCTGGCAGGAGATCGGCCATGTGCCTTTCAAAGAGAAAGATAAGGTCTACGACGAGTATCGCGCTCTGTGCGACGCCTTCTATGCCCGGTTGAGGGCTGAGCGCGGCGGAATGTCGCGTTTCGAGGATGTGGTCAATGAGATGGGCGACGATACGGCCAAACTGCGCCGCGAACGCGACCGCATAGTCCGCGCCTGCGAGATCAAGCGCAACGAGCTCAAGACTTATGAGAACAATCTCGGATTCCTCTCGTCAAAGAGCAAGAGCGGCGACTCGGTAGTTCGCGAGATGGAGCGCCGCATCCAGCGCATCAAAGACGATCTGGCAGCCACGGAAGAGAAGATCCGCCTGTTGGATTCCAAACTTTAAGACCCCCGATAGCTCGGGTTCCCGAATATTCGGGAACCCTGCAGCCCGGCACATAATACCGGCGGCGATTTTGGCCATTATGCTGAAATCGCCGCCGCTTTTTTATTTGTTAGAAGTTATTATGAGTATTATATCATTGATAATTAGGCGTCAATGTAAAAATGAGGGTCAGGAGGGTGTCGGCGTGGGTGAGAAGGCGTGAGGCGTAGGGTAGGGGCGGAGTGAGCGGGAGGTCGGCAAGAGATGGGCTGACGCGGGGGTCGCCTGAGGCGGAGAGGAGTTTGTAGAGCGCTTCCTTGGCGGTCCAGGCGGCTGTGAGCGTGGCGCTCTCACGGTCGGGAAGGGAGGATATCTGTTTGTCGGAAAGGAATTTGGGGAGCACGCGGCGCAGTTGGGCGGCGCGGCTGAGCGGTTCGGCATCGAGGCCGATGGCGCGCCCGGAGGTGTCGATGGCTACGGCCACTAAGGTAGGGCAGTGGGTGATGGAGATGGAGGGGAGACGGCTGGCAGCTGCGCCTGAATCGGGCAGGGTGCAAATCGGGGCACCCTCGGGAGTGTGTGAAATGATGTAGCCGGGGAGCACGGCGGCAAGAAGCTCAGCGCGGGCCTGCTGCTGGAGCCGCCGGCTTTCGGCGCGTGTGGGCGCCGGAGCCACTTCGAGAGCGTAGACGCTGACAGTGCCGGAGGAATAAAGCAGCAGGGGCATGAATCAGGCGGTTTGGAGATCGGGCATTACTTTGACGCGCACGGAGGCGATGCGGTGATGGTCGACGCGGAGCACGAGGAAGCGGCATCGGCCGTAGACCAGCGATTCTTTTTCCTTGGGGAAGTCTCCCTTGATGGCCAGAAGCATCCCGGCGAGGGTCTCGCAGTCTTCAGCCACGGGCGTATAATCTTCGGCCTCAAGCTCGGTAACACGGAAGAAATCTGTGAGAAGTGTCTTGCCTTCAAACACATAGGTGCCGTCGGGTAGGCGCTTGTAGGTCTTTTCCTCTTCGTCGTATTCGTCGTCGATGTCGCCGACTATCTCTTCGAGCACATCCTCGAGGGTGACCAGACCCTGAGTGCCGCCGAACTCATCAACCACGATGGCCATGTGGATTTTCAGTTTGCGGAAATCTTCCATGAGGTCGTCGATCATGCGCGATTCGGGCACGAAGTGAGTTTTGCGTATCAGCTTCTGCCACTGGAAGCTGGCGTCTGTTCCGGTGCCGTCGACGCTGATATAGGGGAGGAGGTCGCGGGCGTAGAGCACACCGCGTATGTCATCCTGCGACTCGCCGAACACCGGCAGGCGCGAATACCCCTTCTCGACCACGATGTCCATCACCTGAGCGAAGTTCATGTCGGCTTCGATACCCACGATGTCGACTCGCGGGGTCATCACCTCCGAGGCCGTGGTGTCGCCGAAGCGAAGAATCCCTTCAAGCATCTCTTTGTCCTGACCGGTGGATACATCGGTGATTTCCAGGGCCTGACCGAGCTCGTCGGTGGTGATGTTGCGCGTCTGGCGCGTGACCACACGGTCGACGAATTTCGACGAGCGGACGAGTATGGAGCTGAGCGGCCAGAAGATCTTCTCCAGAGCGTTGACGCCCGGAGCTGCCCAGCGCGCCCATTTCACCGGCCATGCGTTGGCGGCCAGCTTGGGGAGGATTTCGCCGAAAAGGAGAATCAGGAATGTGAGGATTACCGTCTGGAGCAGAAAGTTGGCCCATGGCGGCATCTGCTCGAAGAGCTGCGAGAGCGAGAAGCTCATCAGCACTACGATGGTGACGTTGACAAGGTTGTTGGCGATCAGGATGGTGGCCAGCAGGCGCTCGGGCGCTTTGAGCAGCGAGCGCATAAGGTCGGAGCGCGGGCTGTCGTCGAGTTCTTCGATTTGCGACGGGACGAGGGAGAAATAGGAGATTTCGCTGCCGCTGACAAATCCCGAGATCAGCAGGCAGATGAAGGCGAGTGAGAGCGCCACAATCTGAGGGGCTCCGAATTGGGCGACCAATGGCATCAGGCCAAGAGCGTGTATGGCCGGCAACGGGTCGATATCAGAGAGGGCTTCTAAAGTTAATGGGTCCAAAGGGGTAAAAGTTGAAATTTGAACATGTCGGCAGAGCCGCGCGGCGCCGCTGACTGATTATGAACTGCAAAGTTAGCAAATTTTTATGACTGTGCAAAGCGCGGATTTCCGGAGGGTTGCACGTGGCGCGGCCGGAAGCAGTTGGGCGACAGCTGTGGCTGTCGGCCTCGGGCGGTCAGAACTCCACAAAAGCGAAGGGGAGCGAGGCGATGACCGACGGGAGGCGGTAGATGACGTCGCGGCCGGCAAGGATTACGGGTACGGGCTCTCCGGCCAGCACCTCATATTCCAGCAGAGCCTGGCGGCAGGCGCCGCAGGGGGCGGTAGGCACCGGGGTGAACTCGCCGTCGGTGCCGCGGGCAGCGATGGCGATAGCCTTGAATTTCGACTTCGGATAGCGCGCCGCGGCATAGAAACAGGCCGAACGCTCGGCGCAGGTGCCCGACGGAAAGGCCACATTCTCCTGGTTGGAGCCCGGCACCACCTCGCCGTTGTCGAGCAGGATGGCGGCTCCGACGCGGAAATGGGAGTAGGGGGCGTAGCTGCGCTCGGTGGCTTCGCGGGCAGTGTCGACCAGAAGGCGCTCCGTGTCGGTAAGCTCGTCGTATGAAAGTTCGTCGTAGTCGATGGTGAGAGTCAGATGTTTCATGGCAGAAAAGTCTGGTAATAGGGTTGGCAGGGGGCCTGTGGCAGCCCCTTTTTCAGAATAGGACTATAAAGTTAACGCTTATTTCGCGAAAAAATCGCGAAAAGCGACGGAATTTTTTGCTGTTTGGCCGAAAATCAGTAATTTTGCAAACCAAATACACCTATTGATAAACAATCACAACACATAATTCCAATGTCCAAGAAAGTTCAGGAAGTACCGGAAACCGGGCTTGAAGCTGTCAACGATAAGCTCTCGAGCACCGTTGAGAAAGTTCAGCAAAACAAGAAGATCATCATGATTTGCACTCTGGTGGTGATAGCTGTCGCAGTGCTCGTAATCGCTTATTTCTATTTCCTCCGCACCCCGGCTATTCAGAGTCAGAATGAGAAGATCGGTGCAGCCGACCTTCAGCTCGCTCTCGGCAACGATTCGGTGGCAACGGCCCAGTATATGACCATCGCCGACGACGGCAGCTACGACGCAGGCAACCGCGCCGCTCTGCAGGCCGCCATCCTGTTGTATCAGCAGGGTAAATATGAGGATGCTCTGAAGTATGCCGAGAAATATTCCGTACAGGAAGATGTGATCGGCGCAGGCGCTCAGTCGCTCAAAGGCGACTGCCTGGTGAACCTCGACCGCCTCGACGACGCAGTGAAGGCCTACAAGGATGCTGTGAAGACCTCCGACAAAAACCCCGCTTACACCCCGTTCTTCCTGATGAAGCTCGCCCGCGTATATGCCGCTCAGGGCAACCACAAGGATGAAGCTGCCGCTTACGAGACCATCGTGGCAGAATATCCGCTCTACGGCCAGCAGCATGGCGTCGACGTTGAGAAGCTCTGGGAACGCGCCAAGCTCGAAGCCGGCGAATAAGCAGTCCGGCCGGATAAGGCTCAGGCTCCACATGCCTATGTCTCTCTTGATAATATCAGGGACCTTGGGCGCTTAGCTCCAAATTAGAGATTATTTTATACAAAAGGCTCTCCGCATTAGGCCGCCAAGGCCGATGGGGGTAGCCTTTTGAATATTAATTATATACCAATCATGTCAACCAACACAGTAGATAAGCCGCGGAAGGTGACCACCGCAACCGTGGCAAAAATGAAGGCAGCCGGCGAGAAGATCGCCATGATTACAGCCTATGACTATACAATGGCCACTCTGGTCGACCGCTCCGGCATCGACCTTATCCTCGTGGGCGACTCCGCCGCCAATGTGATGGCGGGATACGAAACCACCCTGCCCATGACTCTGGAGAAGATGATTTACCATACGCAGTGTGTGACCCGCGGGGCACAGCGCGCCATGGTGATCTGCGATATGCCCTTCGGATCGTATCAGGGCGACCCTCTGCTGGCCCTCCATTCGGCCGTGAAGGTGATGAAGGAGTCGGGCGCCGCAGCCCTGAAACTTGAGGGTGGGAGCGATGTGGCCGATGTCATAGCCAAAATCGTCGGTGCCGGCATCCCGGTGATGGGCCATCTGGGCCTTACTCCCCAGTCGGTCAACAAGTTTGGCGGCTACGGTATCCGTGCAAAAGAGGAGGCCGAGGCCAATAAACTGATGGAAGATGCAAGGCTGCTTCAGCAGGTGGGCTGCTTTGCGCTGGTGCTGGAGAAAGTGCCTGCCGTCCTTGCTGCCCGTGTGGCTAAAGAGCTGACTATCCCCGTGATAGGTATCGGCGCCGGACCCGACTGCGACGGCCAGGTGCTCGTGCTTCAGGATATGCTGGGACTCAACGACGGCTTCCGTCCCAAGTTCCTGCGCCGCTATGCCGAGCTGGCCGAGACAGTGGTCGGAGCGCTCGACTGCTACGCCAAGGATGTGAAGGCCGGAGCCTTCCCCACTATGGATGAAAGCTATTGATCCTCTGTAAGATACAATCTCGGAGAGCGAATTTGCCCGTGGGATATAATCTCGTGGGCAATTTGGCGTTAATATAGTATATAGTGTATAGGAAACTCTCTCAATGAAAGAAATATATCAATTTTTAAGGGAAGTGGCGGCAAACAACAATCGCGAATGGTTTGCCGAAAACAAGGAGCGATGGCGTCAGGTCGACGCCAGAGTCAACGAGCTGACTCAGAATCTGCTCAACGCCATGACCCCGTTCGAGCCCGGAGCCAAGTATCTCCAGCCCAAGGATTGCCGCTGGCGCATCTACCGCGACACGCGCTTCAGCTATAATAAAGCACCCTACAAGACCCATATCGGGATTTTTGTGGCTCTGCCCAACGGCAAAAAGAGCGAACGCGCCGGATACTATCTGCATCTCGAGCCGGGCAATGTATGGGTAGGAGGCGGCCTGTGGTGCCCGGAGCCTAAACTGCTGAAGGCTGTGCGTCAGGAGATTTACGCCAATGTGGAGGAATATCTCGGCATAATCGAGAATCCGAAATTTCGTAAATCCTACCCCGAGGTGGGCGCCGACATGCTCAAGACGGCTCCGGCGGGCTTCCCCAAGGACTGGGAGCATATCGACCTGCTAAAGCCGAGAATGTACACCATAGCCAGCTATAAGCTCGGCGAGGAACTGACTGCTGACCAGCTTCTTAAGGAGACACTGAAGCTATTCCGCGTGATGAAGCCTTACAACGATTTCCTGAATTACACCGTAGATGAGGTGTATGGACCTAAAGATGATAACTGATTGACACTTAACGATATGAATCTGAAGAAAAGAATCACACTCGCTCTGATGGCAGTCGCTGCAACGGCGGCTCAGACCTGGGCGTGCACATCGCTCATCGCCGCCAAAGGCGCCACAGCCGACGGGTCGGTGATGGTGACCTATGCCGCTGACTCCCACAATCTTTACGGCGAACTCTACATCCAGCCCGCCGCCGACCATGAGAAGGGGGCCATGCGCCAGATCAAAGAGTGGGACACCGGCAAACACCTTGGTGAAATCCCCGAAGTGGCTCATACATATGCCACTATGGGCAATATGAACGAGCACGGACTCATCATCGCCGAGAGCACCTGGGGCGGCCGGCATGAACTGGCCGGTTCGGGTCTGATCGACTATGGTTCGCTGATCTACATCACCCTTCAGCGCGCCAAGACTGCCCGCGAGGCCCTGCAGACCATGACCGACCTGGTGAAGAAATACGGCTATGCCTCTGAGGGAGAGTCGTTTACCATTGCAGACACCGACGAGGTGTGGGTGATGGACCTTATCGGCAAGGGGAAGACGGCCAAAGACGCCGTATGGGTAGCCCGCCGCGTGCCCGACGGATACATCTCCGGCCATGCCAACCATCCGCGCATCCACACCTTCCCCCTGAAGGACAAGGAGACGCTCTATTCGCCCGATGTAATCTCGTTCGCCCGCAAGCAGGGCTACTTCGACGGCAAAGACGAGGATTTCGACTTCTCTAAAGCCTACGCCGTGACCGATTTCGGTGCGCTCCGCAGCTGCGATGCCCGCGTCTGGGCCTATTTCAACAAGTTTGCCCCGGGTATGGACACCTACCTGGCATGGATCGACCGCGCCGAAGGCGAGCCGATGCCTCTGTGGGTGAAGCCCTCGAAACCGCTGACAGTCAACGATATGAAATGGGCGATGCGCGACCATTTCGAGGGTACTCCCTACGATATGACCAAGGATGTGGGCGCAGGCCCCTACAAGGTGCCTTACCGCTGGCGCCCGATGAGCTTCAAGGTTAACTCCGCGGAGTATGTCCATGAGCGCGCTATCGCCACGCAGCAGACCGGATTCTCGTTCGTCGGCCAGCTTCGCTCCGATGTGGTGCCCGAACTGCGCGGCCTGCTCTGGTTCGGCACCGACGACGCCAACACCAACGTGTATCTCCCGATTTTCTGCGGCGTGCGCAAAGCCCCCGCACAGCTCGGCCCCGGCGATACCAACACCCTCGACTGGAATTCCAACTTCTGGGTCAACAATTATGTGGCCAACCAGGCCTACAACCGCTATTCGCTCATGATTCCCGACATACGCAAGGTGCAGAGCGACCTCGAAAACCAGATAGAGACCGACGTGAAGGTAGCATACGAGCAGATTTCGGAATTTACCGACCCGGAAATACGCTGCGCGCTTACTCAGGATCTTGCCGACATATGGGCGGAGAAGGCTACCAAGGCGTATAAGCAGCTGGGCGACTATCTGTTTGTCCGCTTCATGGACGGCAACCGCAAGAAGCTCGACGAAGCCGGTAACTTCCAGCGTACCGAGACCGGAATCCCCGCATATCCCGAATTTCCGGGCTACGACAACGATTCGACCTACTTTAACAATATCGCCCGCACGGCTCCGCACCTGAAGGTCCGTGAAGTGAAATTCTGATTGAGATGAGAGAAGACGACGAACTCCAGGGGGTCACGCTGCTGGGCAATCAGCACACGAAGTATCCCACCGACTACAGTCCCGAGGTGCTTGAGACGTTTGTCAACAAGCATCCGGACAACGAATATGTAGTGACATTCAACTGCCCGGAGTTCACCTCGCTCTGCCCGAAAACGGGGCAGCCCGACTTCGCGCGGATTGTGATTCAGTACATTCCGCGCGAGCGTATGGTGGAGAGCAAGAGCCTCAAGCTCTATCTCTTCTCCTTCCGCAACCATGGCGACTTCCATGAGGACTGCGTGAATATCATCATGAAAGACCTCGTCAGGCTCATGGATCCGCGCTATCTGGAGGTGACGGGGATTTTCACACCGCGTGGCGGGATAAGTATCTATCCCTTTGCCAATTACGCTGATGACGACCATCAGGCGCTGGCCGAGGCCCGTAAGCTGAAAGCCTTCGAGCGCGCTCTGGCCGACTGAAACGGGTAGTCGGGGCTTAATAAACAGATTAATAATTAATTGCGATGCCAGCTGTAGAGAAGCATGTGATGCCGGAGGCTTTTTTGCCGCCGCGAGAAGACGAGAGGATACTGAAAGTAGATCAGGCTCAGATAGTCCGCAAGCCCGATGCTCTGCTTGTGCTGTCGGGCGGGATGGATTCTACCACGATGCTGTATGAGTACCGAAGCCGTATAGCTCTGGTAGTCACCTTCTTATACGGCTCTAACCATAACCGCCGCGAGGCAGATTGCGCCCGCTGGCATTGCGAGCGTCTGGGAATCAAGCACCTGGAGATCCCGCTGGGCTTTATGGCCGAATATTTCAAGAGTTCGCTGCTGTCGGGTGCCGATGCCATCCCCGAAGGCTACTACGACGATGAGAATATGAAATCGACCGTGGTGCCCTTCCGCAATGGAATCATGCTTGCTGTGGCAGCCGGACTGGCAGAGAGCCAGGACCTTACCACCGTAATGCTCGCCAATCACGCCGGCGACCATGCCATATATCCCGACTGCCGTCCGGAGTTCGTCGACGAGATGGGGAAAGCCATCGCCGCGGGCACCTATGCGCGGATTCAGCTTTTCTGCCCGTATACGGGGCTGACCAAGAACGAAATAGTGAAGCGCGGAGTAGAACTTGGTGTAGACTACCATCACACCTACTCATGCTATCGCGGCCAAGAGCACCATTGCGGCCGTTGCGGCACATGCACCGAGCGCCACGAGGCCTTAGCCTCCGCCGGCCTCAACCCCCAAGACTACGATTCGAGAATATGAGTTGTGAAGACTTTCTGTAATTGTTTGGAGCCACAAGTAAAATCCCGTTGACATATAATCCACCTTACTACTGGTCAGGAGATGAATCAACTCTAAAAGCTATCCTGAAAGTCTTCTATACTCGACAACCACGACTCTTGAAGCACCTGATACTTCATTCATCTGATAAGGCAACAGGTGCGACTACTCATGATTGGGGTAAAAATAAAAACCACGTGGCCTATAGAGATGTGGAAAATAATATTATCGGAATTATAAAGAGAGTTACTGGAAAGGAATTAAAAGAATTATAAGAACACGAAATGCTTAAGAAACCGTTATTAAAAAACGCCGCTATTATAAAAAAGGCTATGATTCCGGAGAATTTACGGAAGTCTTTATCCCCTGAGATGATTGCTTATCTTGAAAAAACAGGAGAGAAGGAGATTGGTACTGAGAATATGGGTGTGGGCGAATGGTTCGTAATAGAGCGTTATTTGCCCGGAGAATATCACAAGTTTGCTACGGATGGTTCACGCTCTAAATTGTCCGTGTTCAGAATGGTAGGAGGATGTAATCATCTTCATGCTTTTGAAGAATCGGGCGCAGAGAAAAGTGAGGACTATGATTCACTTCCTGATAAAGTCATCTTAGATCTTCCTAATGAATTTGAGGAAGCTGCGGAAATTATCAAGGAGAAATATATCGGTAAGAAACTGCGTGTTGTAGCACGTAGTGCTGATAAAATGGATCAATATGGCCATCGTTACTACCTCTTCGCAGTTGAGTGACTTCTTAAATTTATGGGGGACGGATGCAAAAACCGGTTGAAAAGTTAAATTATAGATGCCATTGATTTCCGCTATCCTATTTAATCTTAGGTACGTTAAATTATTGGTTATCAACCGGTAGGGTCGCGCCTCGGTGCGACCTGCCCGGATTTGCCAATCTCGTCGATTTTGGATTGATAAATGCTTGATACAACTAAATTTAAACAAAAAGAGAGTCAGACTTTCATCTAACTCTCTGATTTTCAGGTGGTGCCACCGGGAATCGAACCAGGGACACAAGGATTTTCAGTCCTTTGCTCTACCAACTG
>CAMEGQ010000062.1 GCA_945916235.1 uncultured Porphyromonadaceae bacterium
GTGCCAGCCCTAATTTTCAGCCTGCCTCAAAAATTTTTATCGGACAGCAATAATATCAAACCAATCCATCACATCGCACGGCCGCAAGATGATCGGCTGGGATGAGATACTCGAAGGAGGCGTATCGCCCAACGCCGTGATCATGAGCTGGCGTGGCGTCGACGGCGCTCTCAAGGCCACGCCCCTCGGTCACGACGTTATTATGACTCCCAACAACTTCTGCTACTTCGACTACCGTCAGAGCGACAACCCCGACGAGCCGCATCCCGTGGGTATGCTCCTCACATTCGAGAAAGTTTACAGTCTCGATCCGCAACTGCCCGAGCTTACCGAGGAACAGAAAAAACACATCCTCGGCGTGCAGGCCAACGTTTGGACCGAATGGATTGTCGACTTACCCGACGTGCAGTATATGGCCCTGCCGCGCTTTGCCGCGCTCGCCGAAAACCAATGGAGCACAGCGCCGAAAGATCTCGACGGCCTGTTGCGCCGCATGCCTCAGATGCTCGACCAATACCGTGCCAACGACTACCGTTTCGCCCCGCATCTCCTCTCTGATCCCCGCGTATCCGACAAATAGCATATTATTGTAACCTGTCGGATGAATTAAATTTACACGTATTTCACTTGACCGTTTCACGGACTTATCTGAAATCGACAAAGTTTTTCTTAGAATACCCCTAAATCAGGCCAATTTTAATAATTTAACTAAATTTTAGATATCCCGTTCAGAATGCTCTCTGGAGGGTGGTTTTGAACATGATGACATGTAATGTGGTGAGCATTAGTGTAGTGGATTTGGAAGATAGCGTAAATTTTCGTACCTTTGCACCGATTTAAGGCAGGAGTATGAGAGCACTTAGGCCTCATTTATCCGCCTGTCGGCTTTGCGGAGGCAAAGCCTTCGCCGAAAATCGGCGGGATTTCAGTCTTATCGTCCTTCAAATCGTGGCCTTTGGCAGGTCGCCTTTAGAGATCTAAAGATGTAAGGTTATTTGATATGTATGTCAGTCCTTCAGTTGAGGGGTTCTGCGGTATGGCGGGAATCTATTGTTTAACTTTATTTGAACGCAATGAAACATTTTCTTTGGCTCATTGCCTTTGTGGCTGCTTTGCTTACTTTAGCTTCGGCTAAAGTTGATGGTAAATCGACAGCTGAAATCGGAAGTGAAGCGCCGGATTTTGAAGTCTCCGACTCCGAAGGCGCCCTTCGCCTCTCCGATTTAAAAGGTAAATGGGTTATTCTCTCCTTCTGGTCGGCTCAGGATGCTGATTCGCGCATTGATCAAAACAACGTTTCCAACTATCTGCGCAATCTTGAATCCTCGCATGAAGCCGATGATCAGAACGTAGCGGTAGTCTCAGTCAACTTCGACCGAAGCAAAGGGCTGATGAAAGAGGTGGCGGCATACGACCATCTCATCGGCAGACAGATTCATGTTGGTCAACCTGATCTTGCCTCCGACATCCGTAATGCTTACGGCATGACAGACCAGCTGCGCACATTTATCATTAATCCTCAGGGCGAAATCGTATCTGTCGACCCTTCCCCTGAGACATTGGCTTCGCTCGGAAGCTGATGAAGTGCAGTAAATTGTCGACCTTTTTTAAAATTCCGGCATTGAATCATGGAAGATTCAATGCCTTTTTTGTTTTTTAATGCTTGATTATAACAAAAAATAAGCGTAAATTTGCACAAAAGGAATCATTTAGTCATTCTTCACATTCTCAACAGGTATATATGTCAAAAATTGGATCGGTGAAAACACCGGTAGGCCGTAAGGCCATGCTGCTCGGTAGCGGTGAATTGGGTAAAGAAGTAGCAATTGAACTTCAGCGTATGGGTGTAGAAGTCGTGGCTTGCGACCGCTATGACAATGCTCCCGCCATGCAAGTGGCACATTCAAGCCGTACGCTCAATATGCTTGATCCCCAAGCGCTTCGTCAGGCTATCGAGGAAGAGAGACCTGACCATGTGATTCCTGAAGTTGAGGCAATTGCTACCCCTACTTTGGTTGAACTTGAAAAAGAGGGCTATCATATTACCCCCACGGCTAATGCCGCATGGCTCACTATGAACCGTGAAGGGATACGTCGCCTCGCTGCTGAAGAATTGGAGCTTCCCACCTCGCCTTATCGCTTTGCAAATACCAAGGAGGAATTTATCAAAGCTGTGAAGGAAATCGGAATCCCTTGCGTGGTGAAGCCGGTGATGAGTTCATCGGGTCATGGTCAGTCGACCATCAAGTCAGCCGAGGATATTGAAGCCGCCTGGACCGAGGCTCAGGAAGGTGGACGAGCAGGCGCAGGCAGAGTGATTGTAGAAGGGTTTGTGGATTTCGACTATGAAATCACCTTGCTGACGGTGCGCTCCGTTTCGGGTACGACATTCTGCGAACCGATTGGCCACATTCAGGTCAATGGCGACTACCGCCAGAGCTGGCAGCCTCAGCCTATGCACCGCAAAGCCATAAAGCAAGCGCAGACCATCGCCCGTAAAATCACCGATGCCCTGGGCGGATACGGAATCTTTGGCGTAGAGCTTTTTGTAAAAGATGACAATGTAATCTTTAGCGAGGTCTCCCCTCGCCCGCACGACACCGGTATGGTGACGATGATTTCTCAGGAACTGAGCGAATTTGCGCTCCATGTCCGTGCTCTTCTGGGTTTGCCTGTGCCGGAAATCAGATTCCTTGGAGCTTCAGCCTCGCGTGCTGTGGTGGTGGAAGGTGACTCAGATCAGGTGGTTTTTGACAATCTGGAAAAAGTGCTTCGCGAGCCGGGCGTTCAGATGCGTATTTTCGGTAAACCGAGTGTGAAGGGTCATCGCCGTATGGCCGTGATACTTGCCACAGACGAGACCGTAGCCGCAGCCCGGGCAAAGGCTGAGAGAGCATATAAGGCCTTGAAAATCAATATGCTTTAAAGACCTTCTCAGACTTCGGTTTTTAATCTGACAATTCTACAGGCGGTGCGATTTAAGCGCCGCCTACTTTTTTCTTATCGGCATAAGGGAACAGCTCTATTGAGTCGTAGCTGGTGGTCATTATCGGGTAATAAGCCGCAGGATTAATAACGATGTCGTTTACAGTTACGATTTCATTTTCTATTTCCTGAGGAGAATATTGGGCGAGTTTAATGTAATATCGTTTCACACCTTCCTTATCGGTGAATGGAACCAATGCACCCCATACTCTATGGCGGTTGCCATCGGAGAATTCGGCATCCATATTGATATGTATATCCCCGTGAAATGTGCCTTCCCGTGGTAGTGTGTCAAAATTCATATCTCGTGGCTCAATAAGCAGATGTTTGCCCAGCCGATAGATACCCTGCTCTTTGTCGACCCATTCAATCTTTGAGGCGGAAAAATCCTTTAAGTCGGTTGGGAGTACGTAGAATATGGTGTAGCGTTTGTGAGGGCGCAGGAAAGCATTGGTATGATAGCAATTGTCATACAGCAGATTATAATGCATCTGGTATGTGTGCAGCGGGTACCATGGCGTGGCGAGCACTGTGGCGTTGTCGTAGTAAGCGATACCATCTTCCGATTCCTCCCACAGTAAGCAGATCTCATTCCATTCCTTATGGTTGCGTCGCTGCATCAGTATGTTTAGAACCAAGTTGGTGGTGAGAATGATAGCATAGATGCATGTGACGGCTTTCAGAATTGTTGAGATGATTTTACGCGACTTGTATTGCCAAGAAGCTATCAGTCCGAAGCATCCAGCGATGGAGAAAACCACGGCAAAAGCCATTATGCGCTCTGCCTTGACATAGGGAAGCATCATTGATGTAATCCAGCTGACAGACAGGCAAATGGTTTGTTGAAGAAATAGATCCGATTTTTCTTTAGTTGAGAATATCTCCCGGAGATAGTTTTTAGTTAGATTCCATATCCCCGCAAAAAACTTATGCTTGCTGTTTAGCGGATATATCAGCCAACGGTATAGAGCAATAGTCGTATAGAGCACTACTGGCCAGAACAGAAGCGACGGAGTGTGGTGGCGTCCGCCAAAAAGGAATTTGAAATCTAATCCGAATTCTGTGTAGCTTATTCTGTAAGCCGTGGCAAACAGGAATATCGAGAAAGCCATCCCCGTAGCTATGCCTCCACAAAGAATCCATCTGTTGCGCGCTTCAACACCGTGAGAATATATCGCCACGAAGAATAAAGCTGCCATAATGCCGACTGCCATACCTTCATGAAGATTCCCTAAAAGGAAACCCAAAAGGAAGAATCCCGTTGCCGCCCCGTATCCTTTAGCCCCCATTACTTTTGCAGACAGAATCATTATGGCAAACCATAGGGCTATGGCAGCAGTCCAGAAATAGTTGAGCGAATATGACAGCATGAACATCGACTCATGCCAGGGGAATAACAGCAGGAAAGCTACGCCGGCTGCAAGCGCTATCCAAGGCTTTTTTGAGAGTGAAATCCTACCTAACCGCCACATTCCCGTGAGAATTAAGATGGCGACGAAAGCAGTTAACGCTGAATATAACCATCTGGGCATCAGACATAGAAACACGACCGAGAATTTATCAATCAGTCGCGAATTGCAGTCGTTGTAAAGGGAGAGGATATGATTCCAGATACCTTCCCAGTTGATAAAGTCAATCACCCCGTTTTTACGGTCATAATCAGCCAGAGCATACTCCATATCTTCGCATATCTGCGGCTGAAACCACATCATTAGATAGACGCCGACAGCGACAATAATGGCAAAGCAGATGGGTATAACAGCCCAAGATAAGTTGATATTGTTATGTTTGCTTAGCATTTGTTGATAAAGTATGGTGAAGATTTAATCGTTGCGAGGCGTAGGTGTATGTGTTTAGTGGGGTATCTGCTCTCGATTTGGCACGAGGATTATGTTGCCTACGCGTCTCTGCTCCGGTTTATCTGCATATGGGAAAAGATCCACCGTACCATAGCTGGTCAGGTTAACTTTAATCATCTGTTGAGGGATGATATTGATGTCGTCTATTTTTGTGATCTGCTGTTCAATATCCGTGACGGTGAAGGTTTCAGTCTTTATGAGATACCGCCGGCGCCCTTTGGCATCGTCGAATGGAGCTAATAGGCCCCAGACTCTATGTTGGCTGCCATCTGAGAAGTGGACATACATATTTATATGTATCTGAGAAGGCTCCGAGTCCGGGTGCCATTCTTGTTCAAAGATTCGGCCTTGAGGATCAACTAACAGATGGTTATGGATTTTATAAATGGATTTTTCGCGGTCAAACCATGTCACTTCTGAATCTGAAAAGTTTTGAAGGTCAGTCGGTATGACGTAGAGCTGACGAAATGTGCGATGTGGAGCGATATATGCGTTAAGCTGATACATGTTATCCAGCGGCCAATCGTAAACCATCTGGAAGGTGTATTGTTGGCCGATTGGCGTCTTTATTCGCGCGGAAACATCGTAGTAGGCGATGTTGCCGTCGGAATTTTCCCAGATTTTGGTGATATCCTGATACTCCTGGTGAATGCGCTTTTGTAGCAGAATGCTACAGATGAAATTTACCGAGAGAAGCAGACTGAGCACTGATACCATTATTCCAAAGATATAACGTATTGCGCGGCTAAAACCGCCGGGCCAAACTTTGATCAGTTGGATGCATCCGATTATAGAGAACACCACAGCAAACGCCATTATCCGGTCTTCTTTAAAGAATCCGTAAATCAAAGTGTCGGTCCATGCCACAGCCAGACAGATTACTTGTGTCAAAAACAGCCTGGATTGTTCCCCTGCTTTCCAAAATAGTAGAGAGGAAGATAGAAACTTGCCGCGTCCATTTGTAATCCATGCTATCCTGTAAACTATAGCAAGCAATGTGTAAACAGCTACCGGCCAAAACATTTGGGATGGCATGCACATGCGTCCGCTCAGTATGGCCCGTACATGAAAGTGAACTCCGGTATAGCCTAATCTGTATGAGGTCGCCAAAAAAAATGTAGCCGTCACAAAGCCTGCAATAAGGCCGAGCGTAAGCGCCATACGGCTTCGTCTCTCTGCGGATCGGCTATATAACGATGCAATCCCGAATCCAGCTATGAGACACGCAGCCATGGCTTCATGAAGATTGCCTATAAGGATTCCTAAAATGAATAGAAGAAGCAATGCCCAGATGCTGCCGTTGCCCATTACCCGGCGAGAAATGAATAATAAGGCTATCCAGACGGCAATGGCAGATGTCCAGAGATAGTTGATAGAATAAGACAGCATGAACATCGTCTCATGCCAGGGAAAGCAGAGGGTTAAAGCTATGGTGGCAGCCAATGCAAGCCAAGGATTTTTGCGAACGGAGATGCCTGCTCCCTTCCATATGCCCACGATCACTAATATCACGAATGCCGATGATATCGCCGAATAAAGCCATTTCGGCGCAATCGACAGTATGACAACGGGAAGTTTATCTATTAGTCGGGAGTTGCATTCTTGATAAAGCAATATGATATGATTCCATATCCCCTTCCAATTAATGAAATCAATTATGCCATGACGTGAATCGTAACCGGCCAGACCATATTCCAGATCATCGGAATATACCTGCTGATACATCATCATGAACCATACACCCACGGCTAATGCCACTGAAAATATTATGGGAATTATATATGACAGGCTTTTGCGGCTTGTTTCTTGATCCCTATATTTATTTTCTTTGATCCTGACCATCATAAGTGCAAAGGTAAAAAAATAGTGTAGAAGTTGAGGAGCCGGCGCTTAATTATTCATTATGTTTCAGCCGCTTCAGTTCTCTCTTAGGCGTAATACAGACACCGCCTATTCGCTTTTCCTTCGCGTATGGGTAAATGTCAACCGTACCATAACTGCTTACTCCTACCCTATGATATATTTGCGGTACAATATGCAAATCATCGAGACTTACAATCTGATGAACCAACTCTTGAATTGAATAAGGGAGAAATTTAAGGAAATACCGCTGTTTGCCTTTTTTATCCACAAAAGGCACAGCCTGCCCCCACACTCTGTGGCAATCGCCGTCGTCGAATGTTGCCATTGCATGGACGTAGATGTTGTTGGGGAACATGTCTGGCTCATGCTCGGTCACAATCAGCTGCCGGTCGCCCGGGTCCAGAAGCAGATGGCCGTGGATGCTATATAGCCCTTTCTCCGGGTCTATCCATACAACATTATCCTCGCTTACATCCTTCATGTCGGCCGGCAACACAAACCTCTGCACAAACTCTTGATGAGGATCAAGGTATGCCTCCAATGTGAAGTTATTGTCCATAATATTTGTCCAGCCGATCTGGAATGTAAATCTGTTCCTATCGGGGAAATATATGTGTGGATATTCGTCGAAATATGCTATATTGTCGCCGGATTCGAGCCACAAAGCCGTGATTTCGTTAAACTCCTTCATGTCGCGTTTCTGAGTCAGCAGGCTCAATACAAAATTCACAGCCAATAGAGCCACGACAACTGTTGCAAATCCTTTGATTATCCAAACAAAACGGTGTCCGATTGTAAAGGGCCAGATGAGAAAAAACTGGGAAGCACCTGCAATAGAGAAAATTACGGCATAAGTCATTGTACGGTCTACCCCAAAGTAGCTATATATACATATATTGGTCAGGCAGACAAACAGACATAGGGCCTGAGTCAAAAACAACATCGACTTTTCGCCGGGCATAGCCAGTCTTTTTGCCGATCTCCACAATGCGTATGCTATTTCGCGCCATGTGGCTGTACGGCCCAGGTGATGCTCCAATTCATAAGCCACTGCAGTCAGCCATCTTCCTACGATTGTCATCAGGTAGATAATAACCGGCCACACCATTTGCGAGGGTATGCCGAATCTTCCTCTGAATATATTTTGAAAGTTGAATTCTATCTCTGTGTGGCTCAATCTGTAATTTGTGCCGAGAAGGAAGACTGTGAGCACAAAACCTAAGCTGAGGCCTATCACAAGCATCCATCTGTTCAGCGCCATGTCATGAAGCGAGTACAAAGCCAGAATGCCGATGCCGGCGATGAGGCAGGCAGCCATGCACTCATGCAGGTTGCCAAGCAAAAATCCGAGTATCATATAGCCGATAGCTATCATCCCCTTCTGCCACCCTTTGCGTCCTTGAGGATTGGCCATCAGAGCGGGCGACAAAGCCATGTTGGCTACCCATATAGCTATGGCCGATGTCCAAACGTAATTGATTGAATACGAGAGCATGAACATCGACTCATGCCATGGAAACAGCAACCATAAAGCCGCAAAAGTTACGAATGCCGGCCAAGGATGCTTCGCAGGCGACAGATGGGCCATACGCCATATTCCGGCCATTATCATCCCTACGGCAATGGCCGAAACGCTACAATAGAACCACTTTGGAGTCAGGCAGAGAAACACTACCGGAAGCTTGTCAATCAGTCGCGAATTGCAGTCCTGATAAAGAAATGCTATATGGTTGCGGATTCCTTCCCAGTTGATGAAGTCGATGATGTCATGGTCGGTGTCGTAGGCCGCCATTGAATATTCCAGATCTTCGAAAATGAGCGGTTGATACCACATCATCAGCCATACGCCTGCCATGAAGACAAAGAGGGCGACCAAAGGGAGAAGCACACCGAAGCCACGTCGTATCTGAAGCGATTTCTTGACGTCAGTCATTCTTTATCGGTTTTATACACTAATCCCGGAGCGGGATAGTCGCAGCCAAAGCAGCTGCCGACGCCCGTTCCGGGAAAGTGTCTTATATCAACGGTTAGTTATCAGAACCATTTGGTGTAGGCGAAATCCATGCGGTGAGGCAGGTTGGCGTTCACCGGATACAGGCGGTAGCTGTAGCGGAACACACCGGCATCTTTGAGCTTGGTGTTGAGCTTGTAGGTGACGATATTGCCATCGGTCTTCACAATCTCGAAAGGCTTGGTGTACCAGAATTTCTCTTCGCCGTTTTCCGTCTTGTAGACGACGAGTTCCAGGCCGAGGTCTTTGCCGATGCCGTTGGTATCCACAACAGCCTGAGCTGCGAAATCTGAACCGGTGGAGGTATTGCTGGAGTCGGAAGCCTCGATGTTGAGCACCTTGATGCCATCCCATGCGGCAGCCACTTTCTCTTTCCAGGCCACGATCTCCTTCGCCAGTGCGTAGTCGTTGGCTTTTAGAGCGTTGGAGCGCATGGCTTCTTTGTCGTAGAAGCGGTGGATGTAGTCTTCAATCATGCGCTTCATGGTGAAGTGGGGCGCAATGTCGGCGATCGAACGCTTGATATACTGAACCCACTCGGGCGAATAACCCTTGGAGTTCTTGGCGAAGTAGAGCGGGATAATCTCGTTTTCCAGCATCGTGTAGATGGTGGCGGCGTCGAGTTTGTCCTGCTGGGCCTGGTCGGTATAGGTGCGCTTGTCGGTGAGGGCCCAGCCGGCTTTCTCATTGAAGCGGTAGCCTTCATACCACCAGCCGTCGAGCACGGAGAAGTTGAGCACACCGTTCATCTCAGCCTTTTCACCGGATGTACCGGAGGCCTCGAGCGGGCGTGTCGGGGTGTTCAGCCAGATGTCTACACCGGTGACAAGTCGCTTGGCTACGATCATATTGTAGTCTTCAAGGAAGATGATCTTGCCGAGGAATTCAGGCATGCGCGAGATTTCCATGATGCGCTTGATCAGGCCCTGACCTGCGCCGTCGGCCGGGTGGGCCTTTCCGGAGAATACGAACTGTACGGGGAACTGTTCGTTGTTGACAATCTTCGACAGACGTTCGAGGTCGGTGAAGAGCAGGTGGGCACGTTTGTATGTGGCGAAACGACGGGCGAAACCGATGATGAGAGCGTTGGGGTTGATTTTCTCCACGATTTTGATTACTGCGGAGGGATCGCCCTGGTTAGCAAGCCATTTTGCTTTGAAGTCGCGCTTAACGAAGTTGATGAACTTGTTCTTCAGCTGACAGCGCATGTTCCAGATCTCTTCGTCTTTAACCTTGAAAATACCTTTCCAGTTTTCGGGGTCGTCGGCATGCTCGAATACTTTCTCGCCGAGGTTCTGCCAATAGAATTCTTTCCATTCCGAGGCGGCCCAGGTGGGCATGTGGACACCGTTGGTGACATAACCAACATGGCTTTCCTGCCAGTTGTAGCCTTTCCAGATGCCCGCGAACATCTTCTTCGAAACTTCGCCGTGGAGCCAGCTTACGCCGTTGGCTTCCTGACAGGTATTCAGCGCGAATACGCTCATCGAGAAGCGCTCGTTGGTGTCGGGATTCTCGCGGCCCATGTTCATGAGGTCATTCCAGGAGATGCCGAGCTTCTGGGGATATTCGCCCATATATTTGCCGAAGAGGCCTTCATCGAAATAGTCGTGGCCTGCAGGCACGGGGGTGTGAACGGTATAAAGGCTGGAAGCACGCACCAGTTCGAGAGCTACATTGAAGTCGAGGTGCTTCTCCTGCACGTAGTCAACGAGGCGCTGGAGGTTGAGCAGCGCAGCGTGACCTTCGTTGCAGTGGTAGAGCTGGCTGTTGATGCCGAGTTTCTTCAGCATGATCACGCCGCCGATGCCGAGCAGATACTCCTGCTTGATACGGTTTTCCCAGTCACCGCCGTAGAGCTGATGGGTGATAACGCGGTCGAATTCCGAGTTCATGTCGAAGTCGGTATCCATCAGGTAAAGTTTCATGCGGCCTACGTTGACGCGCCATACGTGGCTGTAGATGATGCGGCCGGGAAAAGGCACTTCTACAATCATCGGTCGGCCGCTCTCGTCCATAACCTGCTCGATGGGAAGCTGGTTGAAGTTCTGGGCTTCGTAGTTGGCAATCTGCTGACCGTCAACGCTCAGCGACTGAGTGAAGTAGCCGAAACGATAGAGGAAGCCGACTGCGGTCATGGGGACGCAGCTGTCGGATGCCTCCTTGATGTAGTCTCCGGCGAGAACGCCAAGACCACCGGAGTAGATCTTCAGGCAATTGCATAGGCCGTATTCCATCGAGAAGTAGGATACGGAGGGGATGTCGGTGCGCATCGGTTTGGCAAGGTAGTCCTTGAACATACCGTAAACCTTCTCAATGCGTGCCATGAATTCCTTGTCGGCGATGATTTCTTCCTGACGCTCGGTAGAGAGCTGCTGAAGCACCATCACAGGATTTTCACCCGTAGAACGCCACAAGTCGGGATTGAGGTCGCGGAACAGGGATTTGCCTTCGCTGTTCCAGACCCACCAAAGGTTTTTAGCCATCTCCTCGAGGTGTTTGAGCTTCGAGGGAAGGTCGGATGTCACTGTAAGATCACGCCATGCGGGAACGTTAGTGTCGCTGACTTTAATTTTCATTTTCGTATTTAAGTATGTATGTTTATTTCTGTTTGAATTCGAAGTATGAGTTATTCCGGTTTTTCAGACTGACGCTTTTCAGCTGCTTCGAGGGCGCGGCTGTAGGCATCTATATAATAGGTGACGAAATAATTCCATTCGGCTTTGGAGGCTGTCTCCCGGGAAGCCTTAGCCACTTTTTCGCGGTATTCGTCGGTGACGTCGGCAAGGCCCTTGAGATCTTGAGCCAGAGTGGCGACTACTTCGTGATAATTCGAGTCGGTGCGCTTTATCACCTCTACTCCACTGCGGGCAAACCCTTCGGTACCGGTCGAGAGTATCCACTGGCCGAAACCGGAAAGTGAGGTGGTGACTGTCGGTATGCCGAAAGCTACGCTCTCAAGCGGTGTATAGCCCCAGGGCTCGTAGTACGACGGAAACGCCGTGGCATCCAGGCCGCAAAGTATTTCGTAATAATCAAGGTTGAGCACTCCGTCGTTACCGTTGAGGTAACAGGGCACATAAACTACCTGCACTTTGGCGTCCTTGTCGCTTCGGAAACCGAGCTGGCGGATGCGGTTGAGAATGGGGTCAGAGTCAGGGTTGTTGATCTCGTGGCTTATAGCCGGATCCGGCAGCGGTTCTGCCACCGTAGCGGATTGCGTGCTGTTGGAGCCGTTGCTGCTCAGACGGCTCATGCGGTCGGTCACATCGGCTCTTGCTCCTTTGAGCCATGCAGGCACGAGCACGAAAGCGAGAATCTTTTTCGATGGATTAAGCGCTTCGAGGCTTTTGACGGCATCAAGGAATACGTCGATACCTTTGTTGCGGTATTCAAGACGCCCCGAGGTCGCTACAATAAATGTATCGTCGGGAGATTTTACTCCGGTGAGGGCGGTAGCTACATTTATCAGGGCTTCGCGTGCTACCTGACGGGCCTTTTTGGCTTTAAGTTTTGCCGGCGCAAGCGACGGCTGGAAGCCGTTAGGGGTCACCACATCGGGCCGACGGTCGAGCAGCTGCTCGCACTCTATGGCTGTGATGTCGCTCACAGTGGTGAAGCAGTCGGCATTATGAGTGGCGGCTTTCTCCACGGAATGTTTCGACTCCATATTGAGCTCGCGCGACATCTGGTCGCCGTTGTATCCGGGAAGATAGTCGTAGAGCGGTTTGCCATTGCCGCAGATGCTTCGGCCGATGGAAGTGGCGTGAGTAGTGAAAATCGTACCGACATAGGGCACTTTCCATTTTGTATACAGAAGCCCCATGCCTGTGGTCCACTCGTCGAAGTGGGCTATTACGTTCTTGTGCTTCAGACGCTTGTAGTTGCAGATGCTTTCGATGACCATGCCTGCGGCCAGAGCGAAGCAGCAGCCTTCGTCGTAGTCGCCGTAGCCGTGGAGGGAATCCACGCCATAGCGTTCCCACATCTCTCCGTAGAAATAATCTTTATTAGCGAATAGGGTGTCGAACTTCACAAGTACCACAATGGGCTTACCGGGAATATTCCAGCGGCCTACCCTTACGGATATGCCGTAAGGCAACTCTGCTTTGTCTTTCCAGGGACGAAGCAGCGATGGCACTTCTGTAAAATACGGCGAGGGGTTATCTTCGGTCCAAACATCCGGACCGATGAATACGAATTTGTCTTTGTAGAGGGTTCGTAGGGTAAGCGCTTTGGTAGACAGCACTGTATATATGCCTCCTACCTTATTGCAAACTTCCCAACTGGCTTCAAAGGCCAAATCAACTTTTACGGGATCCTTTTTCATAAAAATGTTTCAAAGAATCTGTTACACGTAAAATTTATAGAATTACTATGCCTATGATAAATAAATCTCTATTCGGCCGTCGGCCGACCCGAAAAAAGGCGTCGGTTAAATTTCTTCAACCTTTTTCGGCTTTAGACTGCAAAGATAGTAAAAAATTTTATACCAGAGATTAAAAATATAATAAAACTTGCTATTAGGTTCTAAATTGTTGTTGGCTATTTGCGCTCTGATGATTACGGATTTAAAACATATTTTCGGCTGGCGTCAATCTTTTTGTCAATTTCCCTCCTATTTGCTATATTTGCATATCAAAAATGGGCGTTTTGCTTACATGTGGAATTTTTGTCCACATCAGGGATTTTCTTCAGATATTTCCCGGAGATGGATTTAAGACCCTTATTTAATCCAACATTAGAGCCATGCCCGTTGTTTGAACGTTATCGAACTTACTTACATTCTATTATATACAGATGAAACTGCTTTTTATGAAAACTTGTGTCGGTGTCACTCTCGCTTCCGCTTCGCTAATCCCCGCCGGTGCAGTGGCTGCGGAGCCGACCGATGCCGCAGGTAATTACGATGCGCGTTTTGCATCGTATCCTGTCTACGATGGTGAACTCGGATTGACAATCGCAAATGGATCAGCCGATTTCAGAATATGGGCGCCCACGGCTACGGCTGTAAAGCTCAGAGTATACGATCAGGCTCGCGGTGGAAAACCTGTGACGACTTTGGATATGACAAAGTCTGAGGCAGGCACATGGACAGCCTGTATATCCCCGGTCCCCTATGGGAAATTTTATACATTCCAGATTTTAGATAATGAGAAATGGCTTGCCGAGACCCCAGGAATCTGGGCCAAAGCTGTGGGAATTAACGGTCAGCGCGCTGCAATCATCGATTTTGCATCCACCAATCCAGACGGCTGGGCTACTGACAAAGGTCCCGAGGTGAAATCCATTAATGATGCTATTCTATACGAAATGCACCATCGCGACTTCTCCATTCACCCAAATTCGGGTGTGGCAAACAAGGGTAAATTCCTGGCTCTCACAGAGAAAGGCACGATTTCGCCCGACTCGTTAGCTACCGGAATAGATCATCTGAAGGACCTCGGAATCACTCACGTACATATTCTTCCCTCCTATGATTACAACTCTGTGGATGAAACCCAGCCCCAGCTAAACGGATACAACTGGGGCTATGATCCTCTGAACTACAATGCGCCGGAGGGCTCATACGCAACAGATGCCAACAATCCCGCCACGCGCGTACGCGAGATGAAACAGATGGTGAAGGCTCTACATGATGCCGGAATCGGGGTTGTGATGGATGTGGTTTACAACCATTCAGCCGCGAACGATGATTCCAACTTCTCACTTACCGCTCCGGGTTACTTCTATCGTCATAATGCCGACGGCAGCTATTCCGATGCATCCGGATGCGGCAACGAGACCGCATCAGACCATAAAATGATGGGCGATTATATTGTCAACTCTGTAAAATATTGGGCAAAAGAGTATCATATCGACGGTTTCCGTTTCGACCTGATGGGCATCCATGATATGGAGACGATGAATCGTGTAGCCCGAGAGCTTCATGAGATTAATCCGTCGATATTCGTCTATGGAGAAGGCTGGACGGCAGGCGGCTCTCCCCTTCCTGCCGAAAAGCGTGCGCTGAAAGAGAATGTCGGGAAGATGGATGGCATCGCAGTGTTCTCCGACGATATCCGAGATGCTGTCAAGGGGCATTATTCTGATGCTTCCGACCGTGGATTCGCCACCGGTAAACCCGGCAATGAAGAGACCGTTAAAATCGGTATTGTCGGCGCTACGGCTCATCCTCAGGTGGATTATTCCAAAGGAAACAATTCGAAATTCCCCTATGCCAAATCGCCGAAAGAGGTCATCAATTATGTGTCGTGTCACGACGATCTGATGCTTACCGACAAACTGCGCAAATCGATGCCCAAAGCCTCTGATGCGGAGCGTCAGCGTGCTGCCCGACTGGCTCAGACTATTGTTATGACTTCGCAGGGCACACCTTTCATCTTTGCCGGCGAGGAGATATTCCGCGACAAGAAGGGTGTCCACAATTCCTATAAGTCGCCTGACTCAATCAATGCCATCGACTGGCATCTTAAAGCTGTCAACGCCGAACAATACAATTATTATAAGGAACTTATAGCTCTGCGCAAGGCTCATCCGGCTTTCCGCATGACGACGGCAGAAGATGTGGCCCGCAATCTTAAGTTCGACAATGTAAAGTCTGACAACCTTATCTCCTATTCTCTTATGAATCATGCAAATGGTGATGAATGGAAAGAGATAAAGGTGGTATTAAACGGCGCAGACGCTAATCAGTCGGTTCGACTTCCCAAAGGTGAATGGATGGTAATCGCCCACGATGGTCTGATTGACCACACCGGCCTCAAAGATGCATCGGGTGAGGTTCAGACTGTCAAGGGTGGCCTCACTGATGTACCCCATCGTTCAGCCCTTATTCTCGCACGTAAGAAATAATCGCAACTATACTTAACCTTAATTCCGCAACACTATAATTTAACTTTATTTATAAGTTCCTGAGCAA
>CAMEGQ010000063.1 GCA_945916235.1 uncultured Porphyromonadaceae bacterium
TTATTGTGCTGATGGGGTGCGTCAGCGGGTTTATGCTTATCACATGCCTGCTGATTCTGATTCTCCAGCGCGTGCGCATGATCGGGGTGCTGTCAGCTCTGGGCGCAAACCACGGGCAGTTGCGCCGGATTTTCATGCAGATGGGAGTGAGAGTAATCGGGCTGGGACTGATAATAGGCAATGCAGTAGCGCTCGGCTTTATCGGAGCGGAAGCTGCATGGCATTTCATCCCTCTCGACTCTGAGGCTTACTATCTGACGTATGTACCAGTAAGCCTGGGAGTATGGCCATGGATTGCAGTCAATGTCGGGTTCGCGCTCCTGGCCCTCTGCCTGATGATAATCCCGACGGGAATGGTATCGCGCCTTCAGCCCGCCTCAGTCATCAACTGGGATTAAGATCCGGTTCTAACCTCAAATAAGATTTACCACCGTTCCGACTTTTTGGCATGTAATTTGTTATACTGACAAAGCATCGTCTTGACATGCTTCCTCAAGGCGCCTGGAGGAAGTTGCCGTAGGAAATTCCTTAACTACCCACCTAAAGGCGCCGCACTTTTGAATTTTTTAGTTAAATTTGCGATAGATTTCATCACGCCGGGATTTTTGGCGACGCGAATACAGCCATAAATTCCCGTCTCAGCTACATACCACTAACGATATATGACAAAATCAGAAAATAAGAAAGCCACCTTGACCGAACTCTCTACCAAACAGATGCAGGAAATGATCGTCAACGCGATTCAGGACAAAAAAGGCCGCGGAATCAGCGTACTCGACCTCAGCTCAATCGAAACGGCTCCTGCCATGGAATTCATCATCTGCGAAGGGCGCACGCCCCAGCAGGTTGGCGCCATCGCCGACAATATCCGCGAAGAGCTTCTCGACAAGGCACGCGTAAAACCATACAACTACGACGGCTACGGCAACGCCCAGTGGATCGTCATCGACTATGGCTCGACCATGGTGCATGTGTTCACACCCGATTTCCGTCAGCTTTACAATCTCGAGGAGCTGTGGAGCGACGCCAAAGTCACAGAAATCCGCGATCTTGACTAATCGGCAACGATTCAGCATTTTAAAAGTAACAAACCGAAAATACCATTCCGACGCAATATGGCAGACAACCAAAACGGCTCCGGAAAAGGGAAGAAGCCTCAGATACGATTCAGTCTTTACTGGATGTATGCTTTCATCGGCCTGTTTCTCTTCGGAGTATACTATATGGGCGACGATTCGATCTCGCATGAAGTAGATTTCTCGGAATTCGAGGACTGCATCACCGACTCAGTCAATTCGCGCAACCACGCAATTACATCCATCGTAATCAATAAGAAGAAAGGCACAGCCGAGGCCATCCTTAACGACTCGCTGGCAAAGGCCATCTTCCCCAAGGGTCAGTATAAAGCCAACGCCACCGCTGCGCTGGTGACCACTGTGCCCTCCAACGACCTCTTCGCCCGCAAAATCGACGAATGGAAGCAGAGCGGCATTTATACCGGTCCGGTGAAATATGACGAAGGAAGCGACCTGAGCGCCATCATCTGGACGTTTGGCCCCGTGATTCTTCTCGTGGCGCTGTGGTTCTTCATGATGAAGCGCATGTCGGGCGGAGCCGGCAACGGCGGAGTCTTCTCCGTCGGGAAATCGAAGGCTCAGGTGTTCGACAAAGACAACCGGATGAAGGTGACATTTGCCGATGTAGCCGGGCTCTCAGAGGCCAAGACTGAAATAGAAGAGATTGTGGAATTCCTTAAGAATCCGCAGCGCTATACCAACTTAGGCGGTAAGATTCCCAAGGGAGCACTGCTTGTAGGCCCTCCCGGAACGGGTAAAACACTTCTAGCCAAAGCCGTGGCAGGCGAAGCCAATGTGCCGTTCTTCTCTATGTCGGGTTCCGACTTCGTGGAAATGTTCGTTGGTGTAGGTGCCTCCCGTGTTCGCGACCTCTTCCAGAAAGCCAAGGAGAAAGCTCCCTGCATCGTGTTTATCGACGAAATCGACGCTGTGGGCCGTGCCCGCGGCAAGAACCCAAACATGGGAGCCAACGACGAGCGCGAAAACACCCTCAACCAGCTGCTTACCGAGATGGATGGATTCGGCACCAACAGCGGCGTCATCATCCTGGCTGCCACCAACCGCGCCGACATCCTCGACAAGGCACTGCTCCGCGCCGGGCGTTTCGACCGTCAGATATATGTAGAGCTACCCGAGCTCAACGACCGTGTGGAAATCTTCAAGGTCCATCTCAAAGGGATCAAGACCGACGACACGGTGGATGTGGACCTTCTGGCCCGCCAGACTCCGGGATTCTCCGGTGCCGACATCGCCAACGTCTGCAACGAGGCTGCGCTTATCGCAGCCCGACACAACAAGCAGTCGGTCGGACGTCAGGACTTCATCGATGCCGTCGACCGCATCATCGGCGGACTGGAAAAACGCTCGAAAATCACCACTGAGGAGGAGAAGCGCTCCATCGCCTGCCATGAGGCCGGTCACGCCACTGTCTCGTGGAATCTGCGCTATGCCAACCCGCTGATTAAGGTCACGATAGTGCCGCGCGGCAAAGCCCTCGGAGCCGCATGGTATCTCCCTGAGGAGCGCCAGATTACACCCACCCAGGCGTTGCTCGACGAAATGTGCTCCACCCTCGGAGGCCGCGCCGCCGAAGAGCTGTTCCTCGGACACATCTCCACCGGAGCCGCCAACGACCTTGAGCGCGTCACCAAGCAGGCTTACGCCATGGTGGTATATTACGGCATGAGCGAAAAGCTGCCCAACCTCTCCTACTACGATTCGACCGGCCAATCCTACGGCTTCACCAAGCCTTACAGCGACGACACAGCCCGGATGATCGACGAGGAAGTGGCCCGCATCATCGCAGAGCAATACGAACGCGCCAAAGAGATTCTGCGCAAATATGCCAGGGAGCACAACGAACTGGCCGACGTGCTGTTCACCCGTGAGGTAATCTTCACGGAAGATGTGGAGCGTATCTTCGGCAAGCGTCGCTGGGCCTCACGCACCGACGAAATTCTGGCCGCACAGAAAGCTGCCGAGGAGCGCCAGATCGCAGAAAAGGCCGGCAAAAACTCTGACGGCAATCCTTCTGCCGAAGCGCCGGCGTCGATGCCGCCGATTCCCGGAGCGGAAACCAGAGACAACAAAGAGGAAAAACATGACGTCGAAGACGTGGAAGCTAAGGAGGCCTGACGATGAAAGATTTTGACCGGGCATATCTGCTCACGGCCAACGTGGCCGGACGCCAGTATCACAGCGCCGACGAGGCTTGGCCCTCGCTGCATATCGGCAAAATTCTGTCGCTGCAGTATGAGCCGGACAACCGTCATGACGCCTATGCGGTGGCGGTGATGGCTCCGGTCGGCGACACTGTGCTGAAACTTGGCTACCTGCCGCGTACTGCCAACGAGACTCTGGCCACGATGCTCGCCATGGGCTGGGGTGATGCTTTCCGATGCACTATCTCGCGTCTTGACCCCACTGCCTCAGCCGACAGCCAGATCGGCGTGACGGTAGCCGTAATCCGCAAGCCGGACGCAAAATCTGATACTGACTCTGAATAAGAGTCCGGCTCTTATCGAATCGGCTCTAAGGCCCCGTAAGCCAAAAAATTGTAAGGAATTTTCGCAACGATTGCAACTAATCAGGTAAATCTTTCGTCAAATATCATAAAAAGTAAGGCTGGGTTAGATAATGCCAACTTTTCTATGTATATTTGTGCAAATTGATTACTCACCGATTAGAATCAATCAAAAAATGAAAAAATGTCCTTATTGCGGCGAAGAGATTCAGGACGAAGCCGTCTACTGCCGTTTTTGCAACCATTATTTCACTGCTCAGGGTCCTCAGGCCGAAGGGCAACGCTACGGTCAGCCCGGTCAGGGATACCAGCAGGGCTATCAGCAGTCGCAGGGCCATCAGCAGAATTACCAGCAATCCTATAATCAGGACCGCAATTCGCAGGAATGGCTCGACAACTACTACCGCTACAACGACGCCTTTGCCAGCGGTCCGACCGGAAAGAGCCGTGGCGTAACAGCCCTGCTTGCCCTCTTCCTCGGCACTCTCGGCGTGCAATATTTCTATCTCGGCAAGATCACAGCCGGCATTCTGACTATTCTCCTGTCGTTAGTGACTTGCGGTGTATGGTCAGTCATTGTCCTGATTCAGGGCATCATGATGCTTGTGATGGACAACTATACTTTCCAGCAGAAGTTTGTGCTCAACAACAGCACATTCCCCATATTTTAGCCACACCTTTAAAGATACATGGAAGACCTAACCCAGCTTTTTATTTCTATCCTTCAGGAAGCCGACAGCCTCGACGTGGCGGAGTCGGAATTCAAAAAACTCATCGGTGAAGACGACGAACTTCACCGCCAGTATCGCGACTGGTGCCACGAAGTGGGCAATACCGAACGCCGCGGATTCCTTGACTTCTGCGAGGAATACCTCGCCGACCGCGAAGAGATGTGGGATAACCTCAGCGACTTCGACGAATAAAGCCTTCGGCTTAGTCAGTACTCAGTCAATCAGAAAACCGAATGAGCATGAACACTACAAGCCGACTGCGCGTCAGAGCCGAATGGGAGCCGTACGACACTGTATTGATCGCATGGCCTCACCGCGACACCGACTGGGCACCGATGATGGATGAGATTACCGAATGTTATCTCAATCTGGCTCGCGCCATAGCGGTGGAGAGCAGACTTCGCCTGCTTGTGGTCACTCCGGAACCTGACCATGTCGGCCAATTGCTCAAAGATCTGCCCCCGGAGCGGCTTATCGTGTTCAAATGTCCGACCAACGACACCTGGACACGCGACTACGGCCCCATCTCGGCCGATATTGAATCGCCCCGGAGCGAGGCGCCCGACCAAGATGTAGCAGAAGGCGGTTCTAAGGCAAATGAACGGACAGCACCGGCTGTGCTGGATTTCCAGTTCAACGGCTGGGGTCTGAAGTTTGCAGCAAATCTCGACAACATGGTCAATCTGCGCATGCTTCACGCCAAGCTTCTGAAAGCCAAATATATTCCTCGGCTCTCGTTTGTGTTCGAGGGTGGCTCGATGGAAGTCGACGGCGAAGGCACCATGCTCTCGACCACAGACTGCCTTATGTCGCTCAACCGCAACGGAATAGTGACCGAAGACCAGCTTCGCCGCTATTTCAGCGAAGCGTTAGGCATACATACTCTTCATCTGCTTCACCATGGCAGTCTCAAAGGCGACGATACCGACAGCCACATCGACACCCTGGCGCGTCTGGCTCCCGGAGACACCATCCTCTATGTAAAGTCCTACCGTCCAAACGATTGCCATACTGTCGAACTGGAGGCCATGGAGCAGGAACTGATGTCTCTGCGCACCCGCAAAGGTACGCCATACAACCTTATAGCCCTGCCTCTGCCCGACCCTATCCATGACAGCAACGGCGACCGGCTGCCGGCCACATACGCCAATTTCCTGATAACTCCCTCTACAGTGCTGATGCCCACCTACGGCCAACCCGATAACGACCGCATGGCCCATCAGATGCTCGAAATAGCCTTCGCAGGCCGAAGGGTAATCGACGTGGACTGCAGGCCATTAATCCGCCAGCACGGCTCCCTCCACTGCCCCACCATGCAGCTCCCCGCAGGCTCCCTGGCAATCTGAAAACCAACTCCCCCTATGGCAAGAAACCTCCCCATCGGTATCATACAGCAACAGAACACAGCCGACACGACTGACAACCGCAACCGTCTGGCAGCCAAGATGCGCAAGCTCGCTTCGCAAGGCGCACGGCTGATTGTGAATCAAGAGCTTCACGATTCGCTATATTTTTGTCAGACGGAGAACGTTGACCTCTGCGACCTCGCGGTGGCTATCCCTTCGGAGACCACCGAGTTTTATTCCGCTCTTGCGCGGGAACTTGGCGTGGTGATAGTCACATCGCTGTTTGAGCGCCGGGCGCCCGGGCTGTATCACAACACAGCCGTGGTCTTTGAGGCCGACGGCTCCATCGCCGGGAAATACCGCAAGATGCACATCCCTGACGATCCGGCCTACTACGAAAAATTCTATTTCACTCCCGGCGACCTCGGATTCGAACCGATCGACACGTCGGTCGGACGACTTGGAGTGCTCGTATGCTGGGATCAATGGTATCCCGAAGCAGCGCGCCTGATGGCTCTGCGCGGAGCGGAAGTGCTCATCTACCCTACTGCCATAGGCTTTGAATCATCGGATACTACCGACGAGCAATCGCGACAGCGAGAGGCGTGGATAACCGTGCAGCGCGGACACGCCGTGGCCAACGGGCTACCCGTGGTCAGTGTGAACCGTGTAGGCCTTGAGCCCGACCCCTCGGGAGCCACCAACGGAATCACCTTCTGGGGCTCAAGCTTTGTGGCCGGACCGCAAGGAGAATTTCTCTTTCAGGCACCTGCCGACCGGGAAGTCGAGGCCGTGGTGAACGTCGACATGGAGCGCTCCGAGAATGTGCGCCGCTGGTGGCCGTTCCTCCGCGACCGACGGATTGACAGCTACAAAGGACTCACCAGCCGATTCCTCGACTGATACCGCCCGGATTAGCGGACAGAAGGGCCTCCCTCACCCTAGCCCTATCTCGCCTCTCCCCCTGCCCCAATCTTGCCAATCATCCATTCGCCAACATCTTAAATCTCAGCTATGCAACTCCCTCCCAGAAAATCTGGCGAACCTCTGAATCTTATTCCCAACGCCCGCCAGCTCACTATCATAGGCGCCAACGGCTCAGGCAAAACCCGCTTTACCGAATGGCTCGAACGCTCGCTCAAAGGGAAAGCCTACCGCCTGTCGGTGATGGAGGCCGTCTGTGAAAACACCAATGTCGAAAATTCTTCAGATACGGTCGATGCCATCTACCGCGAGCGTCGGCAGAGAATCGGCTTCCTCCATAGCGAAGAATCCACCACATTCGAGCGGCTGATGATTCTGATGCTGAACGAGGAAATAGCCAATCTGGTAGAATACAAAATGGCAGTAGCCCGCGGGGAAAAGCCTGCTATACCAGAGTCAAAACTCGACATAGTAATCCGCCGCTGGCAGGAGATGTTCCCCGAAAATCATGTGATGCGTGAAGGTGGCCGTCTGCTTTTCAGCCGCAGAGGCGATTCACGCGCCTACTCGCAGACGCGCCTGAGCCACGGCGAGAAAGCGATGCTCTACTATCTCGGGGCTGTGCTGTATGCGCCCGAGAAAAGCTGGATTTTCGTGGACAATCCCGGGATGTTTCTCCATGCCTCGGTGCTCAGACGCATGTGGGATACCATTGAGGCGATGCGCCCCGACTGTAAATTCGTCTATTCTACCCACGATGTGGATTTCGCAGCTTCGAGAGCCGAAAATGTGATAGTGTGGGTTCGCTCGTTCAATCCCGACCTTGAAGTGTGGGATTATGACATACTCCCATCCGACACAGGACTTTCCGAAGAAGTATACATGGCGCTGATAGGATCGCGCCGGCCTGTGCTTTTCATCGAGGGAGATGCCACCCACTCTATCGACGCCAAGCTTTATCCGCTGATATTTAAAGATTTCACTGTAAAAGCGCTTGGAAGCTGCAACAAGGTAATCGAGGCCACACGCACCTTCAGCGAACTAAAAGCCTTCCATCATCTTGAAAGCGTCGGCATAGTAGACCGCGACCGCCGCGACGAGCAAGAGGTCAACTACTTCCGCGGCAAGAACATTTTCGTACCGGAAGTGGCTGAGATCGAAAACATCCTGATGCTTGAAGATGTAGTAAAGACAGTGGCCGAGGTCAACGGACGCAATCCAGAGAAGGTATTCGCTTCGGTAAAAAAGTCAGTGATAGGGATGTTCCGCCACGATATGCGCCAGCAGGCACTGCTCCATACGCGCCATAGGGTGAAGCGCACGGTGGAATACCGCATCGACGGACGCTTTACAAACATCAACGCCCTGGAGGAGCATATGCAAAACCTTGTGCGCGAGATTAACCCGCGCGGATTATATGAGCAGTTCTGCCGTA
Organism: uncultured Porphyromonadaceae bacterium; assembly: GCA_945916235.1. Taxonomy (GTDB): domain Bacteria; phylum Bacteroidota; class Bacteroidia; order Bacteroidales; family Muribaculaceae; genus UBA7173. The sequence goes on from CAMEGQ010000063.1 coordinate 8,037, forward strand.
AATTTTCGCAAATAGCAGCTCTGGAGTGCTACAATGAGGTGCTGAAATATTACAATCAGAAGTCGATGGTGCCACGCTCGAATGTGAGCCAGCTTTGCGGGCTTAACGGCTCGAAGGATGCTTACGTGAAGTCGATACTGTCAATCCTCAAGAGCGAGACAGCCGAGTCAGCCCGGATGCGGCAGTCTATTCTGCGCTGCTTTGGTCTTGGCGACCGGCAAGGGCAATCAGACGCGGAGCATTGATAAAATGTTCGCGCAGGGCGCGTGTCACTTCCTGCGGTGTTGCCGTCTGCAGCGACCGCTGACGCTCTACATACGTAGAAGCATCGATGCCTGACCAATCGTAGGTCATATACAGGTCCATGATGCTGAACGGGGAATCAAGCACCTCCAGAATGTTCGACATGGCCGAACTCCTTACTATCTCCAGCTCTTCAAGGCCGATGGGGTCATCGGCCAGACGCCGTATCTCGCCGTCGATTTCCTTAAGTACATCGCCGGTGAAGCGATTGTCGCAATCGCAGGAGATTTTCACGTATTCCCCCTCATGCCTATGGGCCAGAATTGCGTTGATGCCGTATGTGTACCCCTTTTCTTCGCGGATATTGCTCATCAGGCGGCTTCCGAAATGGCCTCCGAGGGCGTAGATGCCCCACCGGAGCAGATTGGAATCGGGATGAGTGCGCTCAATCACGGGAATAGCGATGCGCACTGCTGTCTGAAGCGACTGCGGATCATCTTTCCACTCCGTGCGCGACCGTTCCGGCTTACTTATACGCGAAATAATAAGATCCTCAGACACATAAGCTACTGGAGCGATTGCTGCTGCAAATTCTTTAGCTCGCTCTATCAGAACGGCATCTATGCGTCCGGCCAGATAGATGGTAAAAGGCATAGAGCGCATGATTCGCTGATGCTGCGCAAGTATTTCCCCGCGGGTCACAGCTCGGAAAGCCTCCGGCGTCTTGACGCGCGCCATGCGGCTGTCTCGTCCGAAAAGCATCTCCTTACATAGCTGATTGGCCTTCGTCTGAACTTTCATAGCCGACAGCCTTTCCGCCGAACCGAGCTTTTCCGCTATGGTCTGTCGCGACGCCTCGGGAAACGAAGGATGGACAATCATATCGGCCACCAGAGGCCATATACGCTCTACCGTATGATTGAGGGCATAGACCGACACCATGGTAAAGTGTCGGCCGCTTTCCGATTTCACCCATGCTCCGTTAAACTCGAAAGCGTCAGCAAGCTGTGCGCTCGACATCGTTTCGGTGCCTTCGGTCATCAGTGCGTTCATCTCGTCGAGGGTTTCGACGCTGTCGGATTCAAGGAATCCGTAACGCCATACCACGGACAGACGGCTGACATCCTGCGAACCGGAATTCAGCACTTTCAGCTTGCAGCCGTTGGGAAGATCTATAATATCAAGCGCAGGCAACGGCATTACAGGCAACTGCCTGATATCCGGCCCTACTGTGCGGTCAAGATTTGACATCGGCATCAGATTTTGCTATCAGACGAATGGGATACAGCCCGGAGAAGAGGTTAACGTTGGCTTTCGAGAAATTTACGTGCGGCTTCGAGGTCTTCGGGGGTATCGATGCCTATAGTGGGACACTCAGAAATGCCCACACGGATGGAATAGCCATTCTGGAGCCAGCGCAACTGCTCAAGCGATTCAGCCAGTTCGAGCGACGACTGCGGCAAGCGGGTGATTTCCGCAAGGGTCTCCGCACGATAGGCATACATCCCGATATGGGTGTAATACTGATGCTTCTGAGGCCATTGCTGCTGGTCAACGCCGCGGAAGTAAGGGATTACGCTGCGGCTGAAAAGCATGGCGTTCATATTCGAGTCGAACACTACCTTGGGCGAATTCGGATTTGCCAGAGCCTCATATCCGAGCGACGGCTTGAACGGACGCACGAGAGTGGCGATGCGTGTGTCAGGCTCCTTGAAGCAGTCCATAATCTGCTGAAGCTGGAGCGGATCGATAAACGGTTCGTCACCCTGAATATTGATGACTACATCAGCATCCGAGCCTATATTGCGGTAAGCTTCCAGACAGCGGTCGGTGCCGCTGCGGTGTTCGGTTGATGTCATAACTACATTGCCGCCGAAAGCGCGCACAGCCTCGGCTATACGCTCATCGTCTGTGGCAACCCATGCGTCGGGAATCACAGAACTTACCCGACGGTACACACGCTCGATGACCGTCATATCGCCAAGCATTGCAAGCGGTTTGCCGGGAAAGCGGGTTGAAGCGTATCTGGCAGGGATAATACCTATGAATTTCATATTTTCAGCAAATTGATTGGCTTATTTCGTTTCGCCGGTGATTGCGGCATTAAGAGCCTCGCGATGGTTGGCGAGGATTTCGACAGCCTTGGCAACTGCCTCGTTCAGCGGCTTTTCCTCCATGGCAATCCTAAACGAATCGGGGATAGTCAGAGCCACCCCGGCACATCCGGCTGTCAGCAACTGCGGAAGCTGATCAGCGGCAAAATCGCCTGCGGCCACAAGATGAATATCCAGTCCGGCATTATAGAGTTTATCCGTGAAATTCTTGTAGAAGGCCATCGGGTCAGCTTCGGCAGGAGCAGGAACAAGGAGATAATCCACATCAACATTGCGAAGCTCGAGCGCCTGATCGAAATTAGGCACATAAGCTCCGATGACTGCCTCTGCGCCCATGCGCTCTCTGACAGCAAGCAGATTGCCGCGCGAACCATCGCGAACCACTACCCCATGCACATGGGTAGCCTCAACCAGATCGACATCGTCTTCAATCATAAGGAAGGCATCATTGTCGCGTGCAGTGGGTATCAGCTTCTCCACCATTGCCTTGTATTCCTCACGGATATTATCCGAATCGGCTGCCGAGGTAATGAGCGATGGACAGAGTTGTAACCATCTGCATCCGGCATTTATAGCGTCGTCGGCAAGTTGAAGAGTCTCTTCATCAGTTTTGCCGTCAATAATCAGCTGTAGCATAACGTTTTATTTTTAATATCGCTGACTGAGGGCTATCCCCGGTCAGTAACAATTGTTTCATTCGGGAATCACGATGATTTCACCATCGCAGGCGGGATGGACATTGGCCGGGAGATGAGGTATGAGCTCGGCAGTCGGACCCATATCGTGACTGAGATGAGTAAGATAAGACACTCGAGGCTTAACCTTATCTATAATCTCGAGTGCCTGAGCCAGATTGATGTGCGAAGGATGCTCTTTGAATCTCAAGGCGTTGATTACCAGAGTATCCACTCCTTTGAGGGCCTCAATGGTTTCATCCGGAACCACCTTGGCATCAGTGATATAAGCCAACGGCCCTATTCTAAAACCCACGATATCAAGGATATAGTGATTTACGGGCAGAGGCAGAATTTCTACGCCACAGGCTGTAAAAGGCACTAACGGCTTGATTATATGGATATCGAGCTTAGGCACTCCGGGATACGGATGCTCCTCGAAGCAATATGGGAAGCGGCGATGAAGGTCGTCGGCCACCTGCTGCTGGCAATAGATCGGAAACGACGGCTTGCCAAGGCAATAAGGCCGCAGATCGTCGACTCCGCCGAGGTGGTCGTAGTGATGATGAGTCACCAGCAGGGCGTCGAGGTCGCCGTCATGATAGTTGAGCATCTGCTGGCGGAAGTCCGGGCCACAATCTATGAGGATGTTGGAGCCGTTGACTTCGACGAGAGCCGATGTGCGCATGCGGCGGTCGCGCGGATCGCGGGAGCGGCAGGTGGCGCAATTGCAACGCAATTGCGGAACGCCGGTGGATGTGCCTGTGCCAAGGAATGTCAGTTTCACGGGTATATCTGATTTGAATACTTTGTTAAGTCGGAGGCCGTAAGGATTATCTGTTGAATTTCTCCACCAGACCATCCTGGAAGATTACGTAGACGCCATCGGGATACACCCAACGCTCGTAAAGCGATGCCTGGTCGTGGCCGCGGTCGATCGACTTGGGAGCGCCCAAGGCAAGCGATACCTCCTGCTTGGTCATCCCCTGCGACACGCGCGAATGGATGATGTTTGTCCACGTGGCGTCGGAAATATGGGGATACTGCGCACGGATATCCGAGAGCGAGAATACAGCGGCGAAGTCGCGCGGCATCCAGCGGGCCGCTCCGCCCTGCGACATCATCAGCGAGTGGGTCTGTCCGAGGTCGTCTTTAAAAGTAACACGGAAAGGGTATATTTCGTTCCCGACGGTGACGTCTGTCACAGTAACGGGCACGAATTTACGGCCGTTGAACGATTGTCCGCCGACATCAAGCCAGGAGTCGGTCTTTACATAAAGCTTCCTTCCGGACAGACGCTGGCGCGCAGCGCTGACCATGTCGAGGTCGACTGTGAAGGGGATCTCAACATATCTGCGGCTCAGCAATTCGTCGCGCGTGGCGTTGGTATTGTACGCGAACCGGCGCTGCGCCGGGCCATCGGTTATCAGGTCGATTATTACCGCTTCCTTACCGGTATAATCTGCCACATAGCGCAACTGCTCTATAAGCAGGGTCTCCCCTTCGGCGGGCATGGCTGTAGTATCCGACTCGGCTTTCAGAACCAACGAAATGCGAGGCGAAGTGACGTAAAACGGTTTTCCTTCGCGCCATGTGGCAAACGACTCAGGCACAAACTCGGCTGCGAGCGACTCCTCTGGCGAAGAGGTCTGCGCCTGATTGTTTGTCACGTCTTTATACGTAATCTTAGGCGTGGATTCCACCCCGGTAAAGCAGCTCTGAAGCGCGACGGCAAGCAGCGTTGTCGCACCCCACACCCTGAGGGGGTGGAGCAGCCTCAGATGGCCTCGGACAAGCTTATGTACATTCTTATTAGTCATGATTCGGAGCGGAAGGGATGGATTCACGCAATGATTTCCGTAGTTGTTATGATAGCTCAATCTCCGGAAAGATTATTCTGCCTTTTCAGGCTTCATGCCGAGATTCTGGAAGATAAACGAGTAGATGTCGGTCTGTTCGTCAATTACCTTCGAGATGGGTTTACCGCCGCCATGGCCAGCCTTGGAGTCGATGCGAATCAGTTTGGGCGCGTCGCCTGTGTCGGATGCCTGGAGCGTAGCGGCATATTTGAAGGAGTGGGCGGGCACCACACGGTCATCATGATCGGCTGTGGTCACCAGGATGGCGGGATACGGAGTGCCGTCGTTTTTGATATTATGCAGAGGCGAGTATGAGAGCAGGTATTCAGCCATTTCGGGCGAATCGGCGCTTGTGCCGTAGTCTGATGCCCAGTTCCAGCCGATGGTGAACAGGTGGTAGCGCATCATATCCATAACGCCAACCTGAGGAATAGCGACCTTGAACAGGTCGGGACGCATGTTGGTGACAGCACCGACGAGCAGGCCGCCGTTGCTGCCGCCATTGATGGCGATATGTTCGGGCGAGGTCCACTTCTGGTCAATTAGATATTCGGCGGCAGCGATGAAATCGTTGAACACATTGAGCTTGTTCATCTTCGTGCCGGCCTCATGCCATTCTTCGCCATATTCGCCTCCGCCGCGCAGGTTAACCTGAGCGTAGATACCGCCGTTTTCAAGCCAGAACAGACGCTGGGTGGAGAACGAGGGAGGCAGCGAGATGTTGAAACCGCCGTAGCCATAGAGCAGCACCGGATTCTTTCCGTCGCGTTTGAGCCCCTTCTTGTAGGTGAGGAACATCGGAATCTTAGTGCCGTCGGGCGATGGATAGAACACCTGTTCGGTCACATAATCCTCAGCATTGAAATGGTCAAGTTTCGGTGCTGCCAACACACTGCTCTTCCCCGTAGCCTTGTCGTAGGAATAGACCGTGGAGGGATAGAGGAACGATGTGAAATTGTAATATACCTCGTCGTTCTTATCGGATGCCGAGATACCGACCGAACCGTAGGTGGGCATTTCGATGTCGGCAAGTTTCTTCCCATCGAGCGAATAGATGGCGGGATAGGAAGCCGCGTCGCGTTCGAAGGTGACAATCAGGTCTTTGCCGGTAGGCTGAGCGGAGGTGAGCACTCCCTTTTCAGCCTGAGGAATCACATCCACCCAATTTTTACGCTCGGGAGCGGATGCTTTGGCCTTGACAATCTTGTAGCGCGGTGCGTCGGCCGAGGTATATAGATAATAATCATCGCCTACTACATCGACCACTGAAATTGCGTAGTCCTGCGAAGGCTCAATTACTTTCCACTGAGCGTTGGCCACGCCAAGAGGCTTAACCATCAGCCCGTTGCCGAAGCCCTGACCACCTGTCATCACAAATAGAGCACTTTCATCCTCAGGCACATAAGCCGAATGAAAATGGAGCGGATGGTCTTTATCCTCGAATGCGAGAGTATCGGCCGATTGCGGAGTGCCGAGCTTGTGATAGTAGATGCGATGGTTTTCATTGGCGTTGGAGAACTCCTTGCCGGCCACGGGGCGGTCGTAGGCGCTGTAGAAGAAGCCATCTTTATACCATGCGGCATCGGTAAACTTAGCCCATCCGATATGGTCATCGAGAAGTTTGCCTGTGGCTGTATCGAGCACATAGATTTCAGTCCAGTCGGAGCCGCTGCGCGAGATGGTGTAGGCCATGTAGCGTCCGTCGTGGCTCATCGTGGTGCCTGTGAGCGCTACAGTGCCGTCGTCTGACAGGGTGTTGGGATCGAGGAACACCTCTTCCTTACCAGATTTCAGATCGTCAGTGCGATAAAGCACCGACTGATTTTTCAGCCCCTCATTGCGGAAGAAATAGTAGCGTCCGTCGTTGCCTTTCCAGGGGAGACCCTGCTTTACATAGTCGTTCAGGGCAGTAAGGCGTTTGCGAATGTCTCCGCGGAAGGGGATTTTTGAGAAATAGTCTTCAGTGAGGGCACGTTCCTTCTCAACCCAGGCCATAGTCTCAGCCGAAGTGTCGTTTTCAAGCGGACGATAGGGATCGGCCACTTCATGGCCGAAATAGGTATCGGTGGTGGAGTCAGACGGAGCCGCAGGATATTCCTGGCGGGAGCTGCCGCATGCACTTACTAAAGCTGCTGTAGCCATAGTCAGAATGGGGAGATGATGTTTCATGTTAGAGTGAAATTTATATTTTGACCGCTGATGACGGTCGAAGAATAATCAGGATTAACGATGGCGCTTTGTGGAGCGTTTGAGGTGGAAATGAAGGGCGACTATGCAAAAAAGGCACACTACTGAGCCGCCGAAATACAGTAGCGGAGAGGTGTCGCCTGATTTATACGAGGGATAACCCAGCGCTATCATCACTATGAGATAGGCGAGCAGAATCAAGGGGAAAATGATAGCGCGAATCGGCATTTGATTTTGATTATTTAGAGGATTCGGAGGTAAGCTTTGGCTTACGTTTTGACTCGGATTTTGACGTGGCTTTAGGTTCGGATTTGGCCTTAGCTTTCGATGTGGGCTTAGTCGCGGACTTAGTCCCAGACTTTGCTTTAGCTTTTGAGTTGGCTTCTGCTTTAGCCTTAGCTTTTGTTTTAGCTTTGGGCTTGGACTTTGCTGCTGTTTTAGCTTTGGGCTTGGACTTTGCTGCTGTTT
>CAMEGQ010000064.1 GCA_945916235.1 uncultured Porphyromonadaceae bacterium
CTTTTATGCTTCATAGCGCTCGGGAGAAATCTTATAATTAGTATAATTCGTATAAAATTTATAAGATTTATGAGAATTATATGATTTATAAGACTTTAGATGAGTCATTATGATGCGCCCTCGTAATAAGGTGCAAAAAGCGAGGCCACTACCCTGACGGGGAGCGGCCTCGCGAAAATAGCGTGTTATGGAGGTGGCGTTCGCCTCTGGTCGACGACGATTAGTCTTCGTTGAGGTTTACGCGCTTGTAGGTCACAACTACCAGACCCTTCTGGCTATCTTCAAGATACTTGCCGATGGTCAGGTTGCCATCTTTGATGAATTCCTGCTCCATGAGGCAGTTTTCCTTGAAGAATTTGTTCAGACGACCCTGAGCGATGTTCTTGATCATCTGCTCGGGGAGGTTGGCTGCCTTGGCCTCAGCGGTTTCTTTAGCGATGACGCGAGCCTTGTCAGCTTCTTCCTGAGTAAGCCAGCCTTTGGCGATGTTCGACTCGATGTGAGCTTCGCTGTCGACGAGGTTGGGGTTGATGCCGGCCTTTTTCAGAGCAGCCTCTACGGCTTTCTTTACCTGCTCTTCTTTGGTCTTCTCAACGGCTACGTTGTATTCCTGATCGATAGTGGTCTGGGGCACGCTTTCGCGGTCGACAGCCACGGGATTCATCGAAGCAACCTGCATAGCGACGTCGCGGCCTACCTGATAGTCAACGTTTTCGAGGTTGAAGCCAACGATGGTAGCCAGCTTGTTGCCGAGGTGGTTGTAGGAGGTGGTGGAGGGAGCTTCGAGCCATTCGTAAGCGCCGAGTTCGGTCTTTTCACCGGTCTTTCCGCCTTCCTCAACTACGAGGTCGGCAACGGTCAGACCGTCGACTTTCACAGCCTTAAGCTCGTCGAGGCTCTTGCAGCGGTTGGCTACAGCCAGATCGAGGAGTTTCTTGGTGAGGTCGACGAAGCCCTGGTTCTTGGCTACGAAGTCGGTTTCGCACTGGAGGGAAACGATGGCGGCGAAGTTGCCTTCGTTCTTCGAGAGAACGCAACCTTCGGCTGCCACGCGGTCCTCGCGCTTGGCGGCTACGGCCTGACCCTTCTTGCGGAGGATCTCCACAGCTGCCTCAATGTCGCCGTTGGTTTCGGCGAGTGCCTTTTTGCAATCCATCAAGCCGGCCGAGGTGAGGTGGCGGAGCTTGGTGATTTCGGCCATTGTTACTGCCATAATAGTAGATGGTGTTTTTTTGAGATTCCGCGGGAGGCCCGCCCGATGGAGGGAGGCCGCCTGCGGAATGTCGTAGTTTACGGTTTAAAATAAGGAATCTCCGAAGACTTATTCAGCAGCTTCAGCCTCAGCAGCAGCAGCTTCAGCCTCAGCGGCGGGAGCCTCGGCTTCTGCAGCGGGAGCCTCGGCATCGCGGCGCACGGGGCGGCGACGCTCGCGGCGGGGAGCAGCTTCTTTGTCTTCTTCCTTGGCGTCAACCTTCTCTACCTTGCGCTCTTCGAGACCTTCAGCGATGGCACCGCATACGCAGTCGAGGATGAGCTCGATCGACTTAGATGCGTCGTCGTTGGCGGGGATCACGAAATCAATGTTCGAGGGGTCGGAGTTGGTATCTACCATAGCGAATACGGGGATACCGAGACGGTTGGCCTCAGCCACAGCGATGCGCTCTTTGAGCACGTCGACTACGAACAGAGCCGAGGGAAGACGGTTAAGGTCGGCGATAGAGCCGAGGGTCTTCTCCAGCTTTGCGCGCTGGCGGGAAATCTGGAGTTTTTCGCGCTTCGACAGGTTGTCGAAAGTGCCGTCTTTGGTCATCTTGTCGATGGTGGCCATTTTCTTGACGGCTTTGCGGATGGTGGGGAAGTTGGTGAGCATACCGCCGGGCCAGCGCTCGATGACGTAGGGCATGCCTACGGCCTGAGCTTTGTCGGCAGTCACTTGTTTGGCCTGTTTTTTGGTGGCGACGAAGAGGATCTTCTTGCCTGCTTTAGCGATCGATTTCAGAGCGGCTGCGGCTTCTTCAACCTTAGCCTGGGTCTTGTAAAGATCGAGAATGTGGATACCGTTGCGCTCCATGAAGATGTAGGGGGCCATTGCGGGGTTCCATTTGCGTTTGAGGTGACCGAAGTGGCAGGAAGCTTCAAGGAGCTGGTCAAATGTAGGAGTCATTGTGAATAAAAGAGTTGTTTACGTTCTTTTTGGTAATTACAACCCCGGGGTAGGGAACGCGGTCCATCCGCGGGATTTAGATACTAAACTCGATGGAGAAAAGAGGAGAGGAAAGCGATTAACGCTTGGAGAACTGGAAGCGCTTGCGTGCTTTGGGACGGCCCGGCTTCTTACGTTCAACAACGCGCGGGTCGCGGGTCATGAAGCCTTCGGCGCGGAGAGCCTTCTTGTCGTCGGGGTTAACCTTGACAAGGGCGCGGGCGATAGCCAGACGCAGAGCTTCGGCCTGACCTTTGTAACCGCCACCGTCGAGGTTGGCTTTGATGTTGAAGTTGCCTTCGACGCTGAGAGTTTTCAGCGGCTGGAGCACGATGTATTGCAGAATCGACGAGGGGAAATACTTGTCGAGAGTGCGGTGGTTGATGGTGATTTCGCCGTTGCCTTCAGTAAGGATCACACGGGCGATGGCTGCTTTACGACGGCCTACTGCATTTACTGTTTCCATTATTTGAAGATTTGGCGATTATTACTTTTTGAGATCAAGCACTTTGCAATTCTTGTCGGCGTAGGGGTTCTCCGGACCGTTGAACACGTGCACGTTCTTGATGAGCTGACGGCCAAGACGGTTTTTGGGGAGCATACCTTTGAGCACGCGCAGATACAGCGGGTGCATGCCGGGTTTGATGTGCTTGTTGTACGATTTCTTCATCAGCACTTCAGGCGAGAGCTCGCGCTGGCCGCCGGGATAGCCGGTGAAATTGAGATAAACGCGGTCGGTCATCTTTTTGCCGGTGAGGTTCACTTTGTCGGCGTTGATGATTACCACATTGTCGCCGCAGGCAACGAAGGGAGAATAGGCGGGTTTGTTTTTGCCGCGAAGGATCTTGGCAACCTCCGAGCAAAGACGGCCGAGCACGAGGTCGGTAGCGTCGATCAGTACCCACTCTTTCTCAATGCTCTGGGCATTGGGGGTAAGGGTTTTGTAGCTTAAAGTATCCACTTCTAAAACTTTTAAAATTAGTTAATTAACACAAGCCGATAGCGGCGTCGCAAGCCAGGCCAATAGCTTCACGACTCCGGGCTTTCTTCCTTTTGGATAGAATCGGGACTGCAAAGTTAGTGATTCTCGGCCAATTATCCAAATTTTTCTCACCCCCAATTTCCCATTTTTCGCGTCTTTTTCGCGCCGCCCGATTTTCCGTTTTTCACGCCATCATTTCATTCCGGATTTCGCCGCCTCGATTTCGCCCGCTTCCGATTCAGGGGATGCGAAGCGCCGGCCCGGGGATGGGTCGGCGCTACTGCAAGCTAAAGAGAATGTGATAAATGGAAAGAGCGGCAGCTCATCGGGGGCCATGGATGAAGCCCTGGGGGCGGTGGCCCGCCTCTCCCGACGGGTTTATTTTCTGCGGCGGACTGACCTTACGGCGTTCGAAGAAGTGGATTTCGGCTTCTTGGCCTTGCGGGCCTTCGGCTTCTTTGCGTCTTTCTTGGCAGCTACAGATTTCTTCTTAGCTGTGGCACGTGTGGCGGATCCCCGGCGTCCGCGGGTGGTGCGGGCGGGAGCGGCCTCCTCGGTGTCGCCGTCGCGGCTGGCGATCTCCTGGCCCTCAGCGGCTGCGGCAGCAGCCTCTTCGGCGGCCTCACGAGCCTCGCGGGCAGCGATCACCTCTTCGCGCGAAGGCACCCATATCCCCTTGTCGAAGGTGTCAAGACGGTTCTGAATGCTGTCCTGAGCGCGCTTGCGGTCGTCGGGATCGGGGAACATCTGCATCATCGACTTGTTGGTCAGATTGCGGGTCTTGTAGATGTCGCCGTCGTACATCGAGAGCGTGAAGAAATCGTCGTAGGTGTATTTCGGCAGGTTGTTGTCGTCGTCGATGAAAATATACTGCTGCGACAGGTAGGGTCGCAGATCGTTCATCTTCACCCAGAACATCGGGTAGCGCACGGCATCCGTGCCGAAATCGTCGGCTCGCGACAGCACGGGGCAGAGAGCCTCCACCACGCGCCGGGTCTTGTTGCTCTTAGAGTCAAACTCCCAGCGCTCAAGCAGATAGTAGGCCTTCACCTCGTTGGCGGGCACGTCGCTCTCCTCGATGGTAAACTTCGGGTTCTTCTCGGTCGAACCCTTGGCATCGGTGTAGAGCACATGGAAGCGGTCGAGCATGTCGCGCACCTTGATGCGGTACTGGTCGGTAAAGATCTCCTTGCCGTCGAGATATTCGTAGGCCGGGAGCTGATTGTTGGCCAACAGGCGCATGATGATGCGGAATAGGTTTTCCTGTCCGTCGATCACATCCTCGGGATAATAGAGCGACGCGTTCTTGGGATTGTCGAGCTCGAGGTCGCGGTAGATCACACGCATCCACATCAGGTCGGCATCGTTCTGCTGCTTGGTCTGGAAAAACTGCTGCATGCGGTCGGTGACGCCCGGTGCGGTGGTCTCTGCCTTGCGGTTACGCTCCGAGCCCCCGCGGCGCACGATCGACGACGACGAGGAACTCTGCGACTGGGCGACGGCCGTGAGGGCCGTGCCTGCGGCTACGAGAGCGATAAGATATTTCGAAAAAAGTTTCATAGACTTTTATGTGTATATGCTGAGAGTTGGGTTTGGAGCCGGCGGGGCCGAAGGTCAGCCGACGATCACCTCAATCGGCGCCAGGTCGCGTGTGATGCCATCAGGACCGACAGCCTTGACGCGCGAGATGTAGAAGCGCTTGCCGCGGCTGAGACGGCGGAACGAATCCTTCTGGCGCTGGGAGAACTGCGCACCGTTCGACACCTCCGGGATGGCGTTGCCCATCGAGTCGAAAAATACGGTCTCGAAACTCAACACCTTGAAGGCGATGTTGAGCAGGTCGTCGTCGATAGCGGCCTCGATGCCGGGAGCAGCCAGAAGCAGCGCCTTCGACAGGCCTCGGCCACCGCCCTTGTAGTGGGAGGTGTTGCCTTGAGCGTCCTTATATGCGATGTAAGGTGTAGGATCGGGGAGCTTGCGCACGCGGAATTTGGTTTCGGTCATCTTCATGGGATGTCCGTCCATCTGCGCCGTAACGCTCACCACGGCTTCTGTGCCTACCTTGGTGGGGTGAGCCACCCAGTGGTCGCCTTTGCGGGTAAGGCTGCCGTTGGTCATTGAAGCGTTGACGGAGCCCATGGGCACACCGGGCACGGATATCGAAATCGGGTTGTCGATGCCGGCATAGAGTACATTCATCATCGTGGCCGATACGGTGGCCGTAGGCTCGATGACGGTATAGCTCGATTCGAACGGATGACGCGTAACGCTGCCGTCGCCGTGGGGCACTTCCAGATAGCCTTTATAGTCGAAATTGCCTGTAGCGCCAGTAGAGAATTCATACAGGCCGCGGTCGTTGGAAAGTTTGGTACCGTTGATGTAAATCTCGGGGCGCGCCGTGGTATCTACGGCAGCCAGCACGATGTTGGCTGAATATTTGCCGCCGCGCATCACAAAGCGGCTCTGCGGGATGACGAAAGCGTTAAGCTCGTTCACACGCACATCGCCTGCGTCGACATTTGACAGCAGATTGCTCAAGGCCTCGCCTTCGGCGAATTTCACATCGTTCTGCAGCTTGGTAAGCAGCGTGACAGCCGCCACCACGGGCTGCGATACGAATTTTGATTCCTCCCACGACTGCTTGCCCAGAGTGCCCTTGCGGAGCACAGGCTCAGTGGACAGCGACCTCTCCAACGAGGCGCGCTTGACAGTGTCGGTTATGAGCGAAGTGATATATGTACGGTAGCTGTCGAGGCTACGGCGCAGGTTGGCGCCGCGGTGTTTGCCGTCGGAGAGCATCACTACCGATGCGGCCTCCAGGTCGTCGCGGTTGACGATATTGTTCACGTCGCCGTCGTCGCCGTCGGCTTCGCGCACTATCATCATCTTGAGCGAGTCGATCTGACGGTAAATGCCGTCAGTGACGCGGCGCACTTCCGTGGCCTTGTCATACCAACGCTTACCCTTGTCGGGGTTCTGCGCGGCAAAAGCCTCCAGAGTGGAGAGGATGGCGGAGTTGCGCTGCTCAACGTTGGTGTTGGTGCGCTTGAGGCCTTCCTCCACCTGGGTGAAACCGTTGAGCACATCGCTCGACACGTTGAGGGCCAGCATGGCGGTGAGGACGATATACATGAGGTTTATCATCTTCTGTCGCGGTGAAAGCCTTGTGTTGTTGCTACCCATTTATGGAGTTCGGATTTAGATGGATTGATTCTGGTTTATGATCTTTCGGCATAGGCGGAGGCGGAAATCACCTCCTGACGGGTTATGCCTGATTGGCTCCGGGAGCCTGAGCGGCGCCGGAAGCGGCGGGAGCTGAGGATGCACCGGCCGGGGATGAGGATGCACCGGCCGGAGGCACGGGCATACCTTCGGGCATGCCGCCCATGGGACGGTACATGTTGATGGTCATGGCCGTGATCATCTTCTCGTACACCGAGTTGAGCTGAGCCATGTAGACGGCCATTTTCTCGGTCTCTTCGCAGTAGCGGGCGCTCTGCTCCGACGAGTGGCGGTACATGTCGCCGATATCCTTGATGCCGCGGTTGACGGTGTCGATGGCGTCAAGCTGCGACGATACGCTCTTGAGCTGAATCTCGTAGATGGTGTTCAGGCCGGAGATGTTGCGGTTGAGGCTCTGCATCTGCTCCACATAGCCGGTGGAGCTGGCGGTAATCTGCTCGGAATTCTCGGTGATAGCCTTATACGATGCCAGCAGGGTGTCGCTGACGCCGTTGAGGGCTCGGGTAGTATCCTGCAGGTGGCGCAGCTCGTTGGTCATATCGGTAATCTGGGCCAGATAGAGCTGCGTTGCGTCGGTCACGCGGTTCATCACCTCGGCGGGCGAGGCATTGTCGGAGAGCACGGGCGTCGGGATGTCCTGACGCGCAGCTGCCTGAGCCGAGCCGGGAGCTGCAGTGGTTCCCCCGCCGATGATTACAGTGCCGCCGCCGCCGGCTCCGCCGTTCACTCCTTCGCCGGTAGCGAAGTCGGGGCGGTCTTCGGGATTCTCGGTATCGAACACGGGGAATACGTTTTCCCACTTGTATTCGCGCGGCGGACGGTCGAAGGCCGTCAGGATGAACATCAGCACCTCGGTGCCCATACCCAGCGAGAGCAGGAAGTTGCCGCCGGGGAGGTGGAGGATCTTGAAGAGTGCACCCCAGATCACGATGGCTGCACCGATCGAATAAGCGAAATTGAAGAAACGCTGCCCCTTATCGGAAGAGATGAAGGCCGACAGGCCGCGTTTGTAGGTTTTAATCTTTCCCATTTTTCTGTATGGTTGTGACTTCTGCGAGATTCATTTACTTTTTCCCATTGAGCTGCTGGCCGCGGGCAAATCCGATCTGCGAGCGCACGCAGCGGAATCCTATGTAGGAGCGCTGTTCGTTCTGATACTCCCACATGCGGATGTCGCTTCGGATATTGTGGGCCACATCTTTCCAGGAACCTCCGCGCACAATCTTGCGCTTCATCTTGTAGGGGTCTTCCTTAGCTGCGGCGTAGCGGTATTCGGGGTTGAGGTCGTTGGTGAGCTTCGATACCCCCTCGGTGTAGGCCGTCGAGGTCCATTCGCTCACATTACCGGCCATGTCGTAGAGGCCGAAATCGTTGGGAGCATAAGTGCCTACACGCGAAGTGATCAGGTGGCCGTCTTTCACGTAGTTGCCGTCGTTAGGCTTGAAGTTGGCGTAGAAACAGCCCTTATCCTCACTGATGGGGAGATCGCCTTCCCAGGGGTACATGTTTTCATTCTCGCCGGCGCGGGCAGCAAACTCCCATTCGGCTTCGGTGGGGAGGCGGTATGGCTCCACGTAGATGCCGTCTTTGCCGAGCGCACGCTTGAGGAAGTCGGTGCGCCAGTTGCAGAAGGCGTTGGCCTGCTCCCAGCTGACACCCACCACGGGATATTCGCTGTAGCCGCCGTGGCTGAAATACATGCGCACGTAGGGCTCGTTGTAAGCGTTCTCGAAGTCGTTGACCCAGGCGGTGGTGTCGGGATACACATTTACTATATATGTGTTGAGGAAGTCGTAGTCGCCGGTCAGGCCGCGCGTAATGGTCTGACGCACGATTTCGCCCTCATCGTTGATGTAGGCGGTATCCTTCGAAATCACGGGGATATCGGTGGGTACGGGGCGGTCGGTGTTATACTCGCGGTCGCGCGGGTTGAGGCGGTGTTTACGCTTCACGGCCGAGGTCTGATCGAAGATCTCGTAACGGTAGTTGAGCTGGGTAGGATCCAGTTCACGCTGACCGGTGATGGGGTTGGTGCGGTAGACACTCTCGATAGCACGCGCCTCGTCCTCGCCCGGATTGCGCCAGGGTATAGGCTTGTTCCAGTTGAGATGCGGAGTCACGGGGTTCCCCTCACGGTCTTCCTCGATTTTATACTCTTCGTTGCCGCCGTAGGCAGGGTCAGCCAGACGCTCGCGGATGATGGAGTCGCGCACCCAGAACACGAACTGCTTGTATTTCGAGTTCGTGACCTCGGTCTCGTCCATCCAGAAGGCGTCGACCGACATGCCTTTGGTGTCGGCGGCCAGATTCCAGGCGCTGTCGGGTTTGGAGGGGCCCATATCCATAGAGCCGCGGCTCACCAGAACCATCCCGTAAGGGGTCGGCTCGGCCCACGAAGTACCGCCAACGCCGGTCACTTCGCCGCCGGTGGCGCTGCGTCGGCCCGATGCGCACGATGCCATCAGAAGCCCTGCTGCTACCGGAAGAAGATATAACGAAATATTCTTGCTCATATTCTATAGAGAGTGATTGTTGCTGTGTTGGTTATGGCCCGGGGTCAGCCGGGCGGCTGTTGTTGTGTCAGATGGCTACGCCGGCGCTACATGATGCGCACGCTCTTGTGGCGGTGCCGGTTCTTGTCGCCCAGATCGAGCTTGAGGCTGTAGCCGGCGAAGATCTCATGGCTGCCCGATGAAGCCTTGGCTATCGCCGAGGTGGGATAGTCGTAGCTGTAGCCAAGGAAGAAGCCCTTGAATTCAGCTCCGAGCACCACATATATGGCGTCTTTCCACCGGTAGCCCACGCCTCCGGTCAGGAATTTATTGTAGCGCGTGCGCACGGTGGCTTCCCAGGTTGTGAATGTGAAATCAGTCTTCACAAGCACGGAGGGCATCACTTCAAATAACGTATTTTTAATCTGAATATTGCTCCCGCCCATGAAATATAGCGTGCGTCCGAGCTGGAATTCGTAGTTGCGCTCCTCGCCGTCGGCGCCTGATTCTGAGTTGAGTTTTACCGACGGGGAGTTCAGATGAGTGCCCGACAGACCGGCCCAGAACCATTTGTGGGTGTAGAACAAACCAAAACCCATATCGAAGGCGTTGCCTCGGATATCCTGCTGCGGGATGGCGTCGTCGGTGCCCTGATGGTAATCGTCGTCATCGGGGATATACACGTCGGAGCCCTTGAAATTCTGGTCGAAGAATCCGACCTGCAGGCCAATGGAGAGCGTCCCCTTGAAGAGTTTCTGCTTGTAGGCTATCTGGGCGCCGAGGTTCATATTCTTGAACAGACCGAGGCTCTCCTGCTGCATGACCAGTCCCACTCCGAAGCGCTTGCCGAACAGTTTGAAGGGCATATCGGCCGCCCCTAAGAAGGTGTGCGGGGCGTTGTCGATCCCTACCCACTGCATGCGCATTCCGGCGCGGATTTTCAGCAGGTCGGTCGTACCGATGGCAGCGGCGTTGTAGTAGGCCGGCACCTCGAAATATTGCGAAAACTGGGCGTCGGTCTGCGCTGCAGCCGGGAATCCGGCCATTGCAGCCGCCAGAAAGGCCACTGCTGCGGCCATGCGGCGCCGAAGCCACGACACAATGCCTTTATATCTTTGGCCTTTATATCTTTGGGGATTGTTCATCGGTAAAATCGTTTGTTTCCTACTCTTATTTCTGATACTAAGGCTGTTAACTGATCGCATGCCTCTGCCTATTCGAAATAGAATGTAAGCACTACCATCTTTGTGGTGGCCTTCTTGAACGAATCCGACACGTTCAGACGTTCGGGGTCATCGACCAGGTCGGGACGGTCGTGCTGAAGCACATCGCTCAGGCCGAAGCAGAATTTCAGCTCGGGCATCAGCTTGAAATACGGCAGATAGATGTCGCATCCGAAGCCCACCGACAGCATGAAATCCGATGATTTCAGCTTCAGATAGTCAGATTTTTTCTTCAGCACATCCACCGATGGCATCACTCCGGCAATCATGTAGGGGCGGATGTTGCGCATGCGCTGCGAAGCGAATTTGATATCCACGGGAAGCACCAGATAGGCTGATTTGATGTCCTGCTTCTGCTCTTCGCCGGTGGTCTGGTCGATGAATTTCACCACACGGTTGCCGAAAAGCATACCGGGAGTGACGCGAACGCTGAAATAATTGTTCAGACGCAAGTTGAACAGACCGTTCACAGCGAATCCGGGCGAGAACGAGGGCTGCTCGGCAAACCATTTGCGCCCGTCGTCAGTCACGAAGTCGTTGTGGTGAAACGTCAGGTCGAACGTTGTCAGGCCGATACCGAAGCCGAGGTTCCAGCGCCGGTTGTCAGCATACGGGCGATTCAATTCCTTATCGTTAAGGCGTGCTCCATGCGCCGCAGGCATCCCCACGGCCACCATAGCCACCATGGCTACCGCCACCCTCATTATATATCTTATCACATTATTCATCTATTATTTAACGGCCTGAGGCCTCATTTATTATTTCCGAAGTCACCAAAGCGCCGCTCCCCCACCCCGGCAAAGTCGCTCTATGCGGCTCACGCCAAAGCCATGCACAGCTCGGCGGGAGCTGTAGCCGCCGGTGTCTGACGTTAAAATTAGTTAAAGGGGGCGGGGTTTCGCACTTTTCTGTGACGCAAATGTTACAATATTAAAACAGTTCTTAAGGGATAACATCTAAGGCTCCCCTCTTCGGAGCCGCACTTTTCAACCTTGCTCACTATGAACCGCACTCCCAATCCATCCATCCGCCCGGCCGCCCGTGAAGACGAGCACCGCATGGCCCGCAAGCTCGGACGCCTTGTGGCTCTGGCAATGGCAATGTTCGGCGCGCTGGTGATCGCCATCGGCACCACCGGATGCACCGACGATGACGACGATGGCCCTTCACCCGACTGGACCATCACCGGCACTTGGGAGAACGAGTATGCCGAGGACGAAATCATGGTGTTCTACTCCACCGGCTCAGGCTACTGGCAGTCGACCTCCACAGGTTCGTACCTGGATTTCAGCTACACGTGTGCAGGCGATTACATCTACTTCACGATGATGCCCGCAGGCGCTCCGGCCTATAACCTCACCTGCACCATCAACGTCTACGACGATGACGAGATGAGCATCACATGGCCCGCAAGCTCGATGTATGGCCCCACGACCATCTACTACGAGCGCGAATAGCCTCCGCCCTCCGGGATCCCGGCCCCGGATTACCACACAGATTTTTTCTTCTGCCATTTTTTTGCTATATAATGAGAACTTTAGACCGCGATGCAGGCGACGGATTTCGCCACATCGCGGCATTTTTGTATCTTTGCAGCCTAAATCGGCCGTCTGACGACTTCTTAAGGGGTTAAATACTGCCCTGTTTCGCCCGGACGGACCGCAAAAGAGAGAACCATCGAGTGCTTGCACCCTCGTTAAAAACAAGAATCTATGTCAACAACATCCGCCTCATGCCCTGCCGGCTGCACCGAGCAGCCTGCTGCTCAGCGTCCCGGCCTTACAGTCACGTTCATGATGCTTTCGGTCACGTTCGTGGTCTGCCTCATCGTGTCGAACCTCGTCGAGATGAAGACCATCTCGCTGCGATGGTTCACCATCACCGCCGGCGTCATCGTCTTCCCCATATCATATATTATCAACGATTGTGTGGTAGAAATCTACGGCTTCCGCAAAGCTCGCCTGATGATCTGGACGGGCTTCGCCATGAGTGCTCTGGTAGCCCTGCTGCTCAATGTTGCCATCTGGCTGCCGGGGAGCGCCGAATGGACCCATCAGGAGGCCATGAAGGTGATCTATTCGAGCGTACCGCGCATCATGGGCGCATCGTTCGCTGCCTTCATCTGCGGCTCCATGGTCAACGCCTTGGTAATGAGCCGCATGAAAGCCCGCGCCATGAAAACTCATACAGCCTCTGCGGCACAAAAGGTTGATACAGCTGAATTTCAGACCGGCCATTCAGCCACGGCTCAGGCCTCCCATGCCCCGGGAAACTCCCGGCGCAGCTTTTCCGCCCGCGCCATAGCGTCGACGCTATGCGGCGAGACCATCGACTCGCTCATATTCTTCCCCGTAGCCTTTGCCGGCACCCTCCCCTGGAGCGTCATATTCTCGCTCATCGTAACCCAGGCCATGCTAAAGACCGTCTACGAGATCATAGCCCTGCCGCTTACCATCCTCGCCGTCGGCCGCCTCAAACGCCTGGAGCAGCTTGATACGGTCGACTCGCGCATCTCCTATTCATGGTGGCGCCTGAGGGACATCTAAGAGCCGGCTTTTAGCGCAAAAAAATCGCCGCCAAACCGCTAACTAAAAAAAAATTAGCGATTTTCGCATCTTTATTGCGCTCGTTTCAAAAAAAAATCCGATATTTGCAGTTGCAAAATTTGGCCAAACTCCTGCGGGTGGGCCATCCCCCTCTTTCTCAACAGTTTATCTGATTATTCAAATTAATCACATTTTAAAGCATACATAACAACTATGACTAAAGCAGAAATCGTAAACGAGATTTCAAAGACTACCGGCATCGAAAAGGCCGCAGTTCTCGAAACCATCGAAAAATTCATGGACGTAGTAAAGGACTCCCTCGCAAACGGTGAGGCTGTTTACCTCCGCGGCTTCGGCTCGTTCATCATCAAGACCCGCTCGCAGAAGACTGCCCGCAACATCTCCAAGAATACCACCATCATCATCCCCGAGCACAAGATCCCCGCTTTCAAGCCCGCAAAAGTGTTCATGGAAGAGGTGAAAGCATAAGCTTACCCAATCTTAACAATTCCAACTAATTAAAATCTAACCGATATGCCAAGCGGAAAGAAAAGAAAAGGCCACAAAATGGCTACACACAAGCGTAAAAAACGTCTTCGCAAGAATCGCCACAAGAAGAAATAAGTAGCAGCCCACGGGCCTAAACGCCTCGACAGGCTGCCCGTCAGCCCCTTCGGCGTCAAGCTCCGATCATCTGCTCAAGCAATGGAACAAACTTTCATGTGGCCCCGGTCAGCCCGGCAGCCGCATAAAAGTTTGTTTCGCTTTTTATGGCAGCAATCTCAGTAATCAACCCCTAATCCATCCCCCACTTAATGAAAAGCGAACTCATAGTCGATGTCCAGCCTAAAGAAGTGTCGATAGCACTCCTTGAGGACGGCCGCCTCGTGTCGCTGCAGAAGGAGAGCCGCGACATCGCTTACGCCGTCGGCGACATCTACGTCGCCAAGGTGAAGAAGCTGATGCCGGGACTCAACGCTGCATTCGTCAACGTAGGCTATGATAAAGACGCGTTCCTTCATTATCTGGATCTTGGCCCTCATTTCTCCACCTACTCCGAGTTTCTCAAACAGGTGTTCGGCGAGCCCGAGGATCCCTCGTCGCCCGACGCCTCCAACTCCCCCTCCGCTCAGGGCAAAAAGCCCCGCCCAATGCGCCGCCCCACGGGCAAACTCCCCGACATATCGCGCATGAAACTTCTGCCCGATATTGACAAACACGGCACCATCACCGACCAGCTCACCGCCGGACGCGAACTTATGGTCCAGATCGTCAAGGAGCCCATCTCATCCAAAGGTCCACGCCTGACCACCGAGATCTCCTTCACCGGCCGCTACATGGTGCTCATGCCCTTCAACGACAAAATATCGATCTCGCAAAAGATTAAATCCACCGCCGAAAAGCTGCGCCTCCGCCATCTGGTCGAGAGCATCAAACCGAAAAATTTCGGCGTCATAATCCGCACCTCGGCCGAAGGAAAATCAGTAGCCGAGCTTAACCACGAGCTCCAGACGCTCCTTCAGGCCTGGAATCAGACCGTAGCCAAAGCGCGCACAGCCCCCGTCCCGTCGCTCATCTTCGAGGAAGAGAGCCGCATCGTAGGAGTGCTCCGCGACATCTTCTCGCCCAGCTTCGAAGACATCTACGTCAACGATCCCGAAGCTCTCGAGCAGATAAAAAAATACGTCAGCCTCATCTCGCCCGAGAAAGCCGACATCGTCCATCTCTACTCGTCTGACCAGCCCATCTTCGACCATTTCAACATCACCCGCCAGATCAAATCGTCGTTCGGCAAGACAGTATCCTTCAAATCAGGCGCATACATCATCATCGAGCATACCGAGGCGCTCCACGTCATCGACGTCAACTCGGGCAACCGCACCAAGGCCGGCTCCGACCAGGAGACCAACGCCCTGGACGTCAACATCCGCGCCGCCGACGAAATCGCCCGCCAGCTCCGCCTGCGCGATATGGGCGGCATCATCGTGGTCGACTTTATCGATATGGCCAAGAGCGAACACCGCCAGGCCCTCTACGACCACATGCGCCAAGTGATGGCCACCGACCGCGCCCGCCACAACATCCTGCCTCTCAGCAAGTTCGGCCTGATGCAAATCACACGCCAGCGCGTACGCCCCGTGCTCGACATCACCACCACCGAGACATGCCCCTCATGCTTCGGCAAAGGCGAAGTGCAGCCCTCGCTGCTCTTCACCGATACCCTCAAAGAGAAACTCGACTATCTGGTCAACCATCTTCATCAGAAGAATTTCATCCTTTACGTCCATCCGTTCGTCCATGCCTACCTCACCAAAGGTCTCATTTCTGAAGCCCGCCGCTGGCGCATGAAGATCGGAGGCAAATTTAAGATCCTCCCCGACGAGTCGCTCGCCTACCTGCAGTATCGCGTACTCGACCACAACCGCAACGAAATCGACGTAAAAGACGAAAAAGACCTTGACAAAACCTCCTCCGTAAAATCAAAGGAGAAAGCCAAGACCCGCATCAAGGAGTAACGCATCTCCCGGCCCCTGACCTCCGGGCCACCGGGCCAGAAATCTAAAACCCCTCCGGGCTACAAGCCAAAATGCCCTCGGGCAAAAATCCTAAAAAAGCCGGCACCCGCCGGCTTTTTTGTATCCCTCACCCCAGCCCGCAAATAATTCGCATGGATCTATGTATTTGTTTATATTGCTGTCCGGTAAAACTTTTGCAAGCAAAATAAATTAGGGCTGATTACCTCGCTTGGTATTCAGCCCTTGTAGTTACCTTTGTGTTTTCCCAATAACAACGATAACTATGAACAAAGGTACACATTTTAGCGGACAGCCGATGTATGG
>CAMEGQ010000065.1 GCA_945916235.1 uncultured Porphyromonadaceae bacterium
TACTGGCGTGGGTAACTTCTTCTAAGCGCGGGGGATTTTTTTGGAAAGGGGGTAAAACCTGAATGACAAAAAAAGGTTGGGAAAATAAGATAAAAAAAGCGACGATATCCGTCGGAACTTATAAAGCTGATTTTGATGCAGTTATATCCACGCTGGCATCAATTTTGGAAAAAAGAGACAAAACCGAAGAGATGTTTGCATCTTCCGGAGGCGAAACCGTAATCGAATACACCAACAAATTCGGTGCGACAAACATAGTTAAAAATCCGATTCTCGTCGTCCTGATGGACTTAAATTCCCAAGCATTATCTTACTGGCGCGATCTTGGGCTTACTCCTGCCGGCTTGAAAAAAATAAATGAGAGTGCCATGAAAAAACAAAAAAAGAGCGCTCTTGCGGAGGCGTTGAGCAGCCTTGAGTAAAATAAAAGCCGTCTCTTATAAGCAGGCGGCTATTGACTATGCTACAGCTGTCATAAAAGGCGAAAAAATAGCCGGAAAGAGAATAATCGAGGCTTGCCAAAGATTTCTCGATGATTTAAAACGAGATGACATTGAATTAAGGACGCGAGAACCAGATTTCGTAATCAATATAGTTAAAAAGACAATGGTCCATCGCCAGGGCGAAGCAATGGACGGCAGCTCGCTTGTAGGCAAACCGTTAATACTGGAACCATGGCAAATATTTATAGTTTATAACCTCGTCGGGCTTTACAGGGCAGGAACAAACATACGCAAATATAAAGAAGCATTCATAATGCTCGGCAGGAAAAACGGTAAAACGACATTTATGGCAGCGCTTGCATGGGGGCTGTCTCTTCTGGAGCGTAAGAGCGGCTCGTCCATGTATATCGTAGCCGGCTCGCTGAAACAGGCCTGTCAGTCATTTGAATGCATAGTTAATTCGTTGCGCTCAAAAGGAATGGCTGCTGAATTCCGAATTCGAGACAACAATGCGGAACATAGCATAACTGGTGAATTTGATGAAGGAGGCTCTATTCGCATAGAAGCGCTTGCTTCAAATCCGGATGCGCAGGATTCTTTCAACTGCAACTTTGCGATAGCAGATGAAATACATTCGTTCAAAAAGGCTGGGCAATATAACCGCTTTAAAGAAGCGATGAAAGCTTACAGCAACAAATTGATGATCGGCATCACTACTGCGGGAGATGACATAAATTCGTTTTGCTATCGAAGAATGGAATATGCCGAGAAAGTTGTTTCCAAAAGCGTTGATGATGATACGCTCTTTGTTTTCATAGCTGCCGCAGACCAAGACGATAATGGGAATGTTGACTATACTAACCCGATTCAGCACGAAAAAGCGAACCCGAACTACGGGGTAACTATACGGCCTGAGGACATAATGACTGAAGCGCTCCAAGCGCAAAACGACCCTCAACAGCGCAAGGATTTTTTATCACGCAGCTTAGACATTTACACATCGTCGATGAGGGCGTATTTTGACATCGATGAATTTAAGCGCAGCGACGCAAAATACGCTTGGACGCTCGCAGAGCTTGCAAAGCTGCCCATCAACTGGTACGGCGGCGCAGACTTGTCTAAGATGCATGACCTTACAGCCGCAGCGCTTTATGGCAGTTATAACGGAGTCGATATAGTAATAACTCATGCGTTTTGCCCGATTATAGTTGCTCATCGGAAGGCCGATGAAGATGAAATTCCGCTTTTTGGTTGGGCCGATGACGGGCTGCTGACTCTTTGTAACTCTCCGACAGTCAATTATTCCGACGTAGTCAATTGGTTTAAACTGATGCGGCAGAGCGGCTTTAAAATCAAGCAGATAGGACATGACCGTAAATTTGGCCGTGAGTATATCTCTGAAATGAGAACAGCGGGCTTTTCGATTGTGGACCAGCCTCAGTATTATTACGTTAAGAGCGAAGGATTCAGGCATATAGAAAAAGCGGCGAAAGATGGAAACCTATATTATTTGCACAATGAAGCCTATGAATATTGCGTCGAAAACGTTCATGCTGTAGAAAAGACAGATGACATGATTCAGTACGACAAAGCAAACGCAAGGCATCGCATTGATTTGTTTGATGCATCTGTTTTTGCTTGTGTGAGATATCTTGAAAATATGGAACGCTCCAAAAATGCAGAAAGGTGGTGGAGCTGACAGTATGGGATTGTTTGATAGGATCAAACGAAAAAAACGTATGAAAACGAGAACGGTGCAGTTGTTAAACGGCGAACGATTTGCGGAGCAGCTTGGCGGCGGATACACAACACTTGATAGATGTCCGGAAGTCGTAGCGGCTTGCTATAAAATTGCGTCACTCATAGCCTCGATGACAATTTACTTAATGGCAAACACGGAAAAAGGCGATGTGCGCATCAAAAATGAACTATCTCGCAAAATTGACATTGAGCCAAATAAAAACATGACGCGCTCTGCATTCATGACTGCCGTAGTCATGAATTTACTGCTGTATGGGGACGGTAATTCGGTTGTTTATCCTCACACTGACGGCGGTCTGATTACGAGCCTCGAGCCTATTGCGGCTGATAGAGTTACGTTTTCCCGCTTGCTGGGCAGAGATGACTATAGGATAAACATAGATAATGTAAGCTTTGATCCGGCTGATTTACTGCATTTCACGCTCAATCCGGACAGATATTATTTATGGCACGGGACAGGATTTCGAACCTCTTTAAAAACTGTTGTTGAAAACTTATCACAGGCACAAATAACGAAGAATGCTTTCATGAAATCAAAGTGGAAGCCGTCATTGATTATAAAAGTCGATGCATTAACAGATGAGTTTGCGAGTACAGAAGGTAGAGAAAAGCTACTTGAATCTTACTTTGACACTGCTAAAGCTGGGCAACCGTGGCTGATTCCCGCACAACAGTTTGAAGTCGAACAGGTCAAACCATTGAGCTTATCGGATTTGGCTATAAATGAAGCTGTTGAAATTGATAAATCAACAGTTGCGGCTATTCTTGGCATTCCTTCTTTTGTGCTCGGTGTTGGCGACTATAAAGCTGAAGAGTGGAATTCTTTTATAAACAACACGATAAGACCGATAGCACAAAGCATTGAGCAGGAAATGACGCGCAAACTGATTTTATCGCCGAAAATGTATTTGATGTTTAACGTCTCTAAGCTTTATAGCTACGATTTGCAAGCAACATCAAATGTATATTCAGGGTTATATGATAAGGGAATTGTGACTGGAAACGAAGTACGCGAGAAGATTGGGATGCAGCCACTTGATGGTTTGGATAACCTGATAGTGCTTGAAAACTATATTCCTGTCGATAAAATCGGAGAACAAAAAAAGTTAGGAGGCAGTAATAATGCTTAAAAGAGCATACGGCGATAATTTTTGCACTCGAGAAGAAGAAGATAAAAAATACATAAGAGGTTATTTTGCTGTATTTGATTCGCCCTATTATGTATGCGGCGATTGCTATGAGACTATCGCAAGGGGCGCTTTTGCAAGCACTCTTGTTGATGGTGATATACGTGCGCTAATAAACCATAACACAAGCTTAGTCATAGGACGCACTACGGCCAACACTCTGACGCTGGCGGAAGATGAAAAAGGTCTCTATGGTGAGATATTGATTAATCCAAACGATACAGATGCACTCAATATCTACGAGCGCGTAAAGCGCGGAGATGTCAGCCAGTGCAGTTTTGGTTTTGATATTCTTGATGAAGAGACGGAATTTATCGAGAATTCTGACGCGATCCATTGGACTATTAAAGCTGTAAAGCTTTATGAGGTAAGTGTTGTTACCTTCCCTGCCTATGAAGAAACTTATGTTTCAGCTCGCTCTAAATCTGCTGATAAAATGCGCGAGAATCAGGCATGGAAAATCAAAATGCACAGGAAACTAAAAGGAGGTGCTTAAATGGCCCTTAGAGTTTTAGAACTCAAAAAGAAAATTGACGAGTATCGCGCGAAAATAGCGGCAGGAGAAGAAAAGCTTAGCGGTTTTTCCATACGTTCGGCTGAACTCGATGAAAAAATCGAGAACGCTGAAACCGAAGAGGAAAAAGAAAGCATTGAGGCAGAAATTGATGCATTCAATTCCGAAAAAGCTGATATTGAAGAAGAAGTTGAAAAACTTCGCGATTTTGTCGATGAAACGGAAGCTGAACTTGATGAAATTGAATCAAAACAGCCGTCCTCAAACAAAAGAACAATAGAAAGGAAAATTGAAAAAATGGATATCAACGAAATCAGAAGTTCTGAAGCATATATCAACGCATATGCAAACTACATAAAGACCGGCAAGGCAGATGAGGTCAGGGCATTACTTACTGAAAATGCAGATACTAACGGACAGCTGCCTGTGCCCAGCATAGTAGACGGCATTGTTAGGACTGCATGGGACCGTGAAACTATTATGTCTGCCGTTAATAAAACTTACCTTAAGGGTAATGTAAAGGTGGGTTTTGAGATAAGCGCGACCGGTGCGGTAGTACACAAAGAAGGCGCCTCAGCTCCCGCGGAAGAGACACTCCAGCTTGGTATTGTAACCATGATTCCCGCCAACATAAAGAAGTGGATCACCGTTTCTGATGAAGCAATTTCGCTCAACGGCGAAGCCTTCCTGAACTACATTTACTCCGAGCTCACTTATCAGATCGCAAAGAAGGCTGCGGACATGGTTGTAACTGCAATAAGTACTGCTCCTACTGCATCTTCAGCGACGGCGGCTGGTCAGGCGGAAATTACTGCCCCGATTGCACACAACACGATTGTCACAGCTCTCGGCAAGATTTCTGATGAGGCCGCAAATCCGGTAATAATAATGAATAAGGCGACTTATTCTGATTTTAAGACCGAGCAGTATTCCGGCAATTTTAATGCGGACATTTTCGAAGGCCTTGAAGTGAAGTTTAACAATTCTCTGCCGGCATACTCTTCTGCTTCTAGCGGCAGTGTTTATGCAATTGTCGGCGACCTGTCGAGAGGCGTCCAGGTCAATCTGCCTAACGGTGATACGATTGACTTTATTTATGACGAATTAAGCCTCGCCGAAAAGGACCTTGTCAAGATTGTCGGTAAGGAGTATGTCGGAATAGGCGTTGTGGCGCCCAATGCTTTTTGTAACATAAAGAAGCCTAACATAGCCTAATGAAAAGCATAGTTTTAATCCCGTTCATTGATAAAAGGAGCGGAGTTTTTTACAAAGCAGATATGGTTTACGAAGCCTCTGAAAAGAGGCTTCGTGAGCTCTCGGATAAAGGCTTTGTGAAAATAACTGAAAAGGACAAGAGCACGAAAGAGAAGTAAAAATGACGGATGCGGAAATTGTTGCGCTTATAAAAATTGATCTTGGAATAGCGTCCACAACGAAAGATGCATTACTTGAGCATCTCGAAAAAACTGCAAAGAGAAACATAGAAACCGAAGGAATCACGCTTGCGCTAAATGATATTGCTGACTGCGATTTAGTGAGGATGTATACGGTTTATTTGTTTCAAAAGCGCAGCGCTGATGACACATCAATGCCAAGGATGCTTCGCTATGCTCTTAATCAGCGCCTGATTGCTGAGAAAGGAGCTGTCGATGTTTGATTCCGGACTTTTGACTTTATATGATCTGCATGATATATCCGATAAAGGCGAAATGCCGAAAATGGCGCTTATTGAGGTAACAAAGGCTTACTACAGTAATCGCACTGTAGGATATAACAGGCTCTATGCTGCCATGGGAGCAAACTGCAAAGTTGATAAGATTGTACGAATTTGGCACGAATCGCGGGCACGAACTGAACAGATCGTCGGATTTGAGAATGGTGAGCAATACAAGGTTACTGCTGTGCAACACTTGAAGGATGATAATAACCTATCGGTTACTGATTTAACTCTTGAAAGGATCGAGGAATTATATGAAAAGCATGCAGTCGATTCTTAAAAGTTTCTCTGATGTTCTCGCCCAAATAAACGGCGTCAATATTTATCACTATTGGCGCCCGAAAATGCAAGCGCCTTTTTGCGTGTGGGCTGAACAAAACGAAGGGGAACCAAGTTTCGCCGGCAATAAAAAAATCGAAAAGCAATTCGAGGGAACAATTGATTATTTTACTCACGCTGAATTTGATCCGATTGTTGATGAGATTGTGACTGCGCTCGATAGTATTGACGGACTATCTTATATGCTTGAAAGTGTGCAGTATGAAGATGATACGCAGCTTATCCATTACACTTATTCTTGGAGCTTTGCATAATGGCAACTATGGTATTTAAGGGGATAAATGATTATATTGCACAATTGCAAAAGCTCGGAAACGATACTGATGAAATTATTGGAAAAGCAGTTTATCAAGGCGCAGCAATTGTCGCTGATGCTATAAAAGCAGAGATTAATGCTTTGCCGATAGATAAAGGGTATGGCACGGCGGATAATCCATGCATCGGCGTGAATGCAATCCAAAAAAAGGGGCTTGTCGATGGTTTTGGAATTTCTAAAATGCAAAATGAGCGCGGTTATATTAACGTAAAGCTTGGTTTTGCAGGATATAATGGGCTAAAGACAAAGAAATACCCAAACGGTCAACCTAATGCGTTAATAGCGCGTGCGGTAGTTTCGGGAACATCGTTTCGCCGCCCGAATCAATTTATTAATCGTGCCCAAAAGTCTGTAAAAGCGGCCGCAGAAGAAAAAATGAGAATAGTAATTGATGAAGAAATCAATGCATTAACGGAGGTATAAAATGGCAAATGGAAGAGTAATAACCGGCTTCAGCTCGCCGAAAATTGCAGTTTACAGTGCAGCCGGAACTAATGTTAGCTATGCATCTAATACAGCACTTGCAAGAGGTGTCAATGTAGAGATCTCGCCTGAAGTCGGTGATGATAATATTTTTTACGCAGATAATGTTGCGGCAGAAAATTCTGCCGGTACATTTACTGGAGGGACTTTAAAACTTACAGTTGACGGGCTTAAGGATGAAGCGAGAAAATTGATCTATGGCTTACCGACTCCGACAAAGGTGACTGTCGATAGTAAGCAGGTTGATGTGTACGACTATGACGACGACATGGAGATCCCTTATGTCGGCGTAGGGTTTGTTGTCCGAATGCAGAGTGATGGTGTTGTTGAGTACGTGCCGATGGTACTCACTAAATGTAGGTTCAAAATCGATTCCACGTCAGCCGAAACTCAGGGAGAATCGATAAATTGGCAGACTTCCGAGCTTGAGGCGACTATTATGAGAGATGATTCTGCAAAACATCGCTGGAAGCGTGTCGGTGTGGGCCAGACGAGCGAGGCTGAAGCAATAGCGGTAATCGACGCTATCCTCGGCGCCACATCTTAAAGAAAGGCGGTGAGCTGATGATAATTCATGGCAAGGAGCGAAATTTTAAAATGACTGTTGCGGCATCTGCCGCTATTGCAGATTTATGCCCCGATGGAGATATATCGAGGTTAAATGAACTTCTCGACAACCTCCGTTACAGCGATAAAATGATGCTAATGGCTAAAATATCGGTTATTTTAAATCGCGGATATGAAGATGCTGCAAAATATGAAAATCCTGGTTATGCTGTCGACTATTTGTGCGAAAATGAGTTGTTGTCTCTCGGGACAAAGGAATTTATGGGCGTTCAGACATCAGCTCTTTCCGCTATTTCGAGCGACACTCAGACTACCGTAGAGGTAGAGCCAAAAAAGGACATGGGCAGCGAGGCGTAAGGCTCAACCTCGCATGGATGCTTTTTTATGGGCGTTTGCTTAATATGAGCAAACAAGAGATTCTTAACACTCGATACGGCGAAATGCTTGACATGATAAACTGCCAAGCGATTTACAATGGAGCAGAGCCCAAAAAAAGCAATAAATCAATGTCTTTTTTAGAAATAATGAGCCTTGAATGAGAGGGTGCGCAAGCGCCCTCTTTTTATATAGAAAAGGGGGCGTCAAATGGCTACGAACATCGGTCCTAAAATTGGCATCGACGGAGAAGCTGAATACCGCAAGCAAATAAACAATATCATCCAGCAAGCAAAGACTTTAGATAGTGAAATGAAGTCTGTTACCTCCGCTTTTGATGAAAACACGAAAGCGGAAGAAAAGGCACAAGCAATTTCTAAAACGCTGACTTCGCAGATTGAAAATCAGGAAAACAGAGTAAAGCTGCTTGCTGATATGGTGGCTAAATCGGCAGAGAAAACCGGAGATAACTCCACGCAAACACTTAAATGGCAGGAAGCACTAAATAACGCGACGGCGGAGCTTAACAATATGAAAGGTAAGCTCAAAAATGTCGAGGATGGCATAACCGACGAGGGAAATGCAGCTGATGACTCGGCTGATAAGACATCCATATTTGGTGAAGTTCTCAAAGCCAACCTAACAAGCGAAGGCATTTTAGCCGGCGTGAAAAAGCTTGGCGAAGCGGTAAAAGCCATGGGCACTGCGATTGCAAATGGCATAAAAAATGCCTCTGAAGCATTTACAGATACTGTTTCTTGGGCTGATGATCTTGCTACTCTAAGTGTGCAAACGGGCATATCAACCGATAGGCTCCAAGAGCTTGAATATATGGCAGGGCTCGTTGATGTTGACGTGAGCACTATTGCCGGGTCTATGGCCAAGCTTACAAAAAATATGTCGACTGCGCAAAAGGGAACGGGAGATGCGGCAGCGGCTTTTGAAGCTCTTGGTGTAAACATAACCACTGCAAACGGTGAATTGCGCAGTAATGATGATGTCTTTAACGATGTGATTACTTCGCTGGGAAGCATCGAAAATGAAACGCAGCGTGATGCTTATGCTATGGCAATTTTCGGCAAATCCGCGCAGGACCTTAATCCACTAATTGCAGCCGGCGGTGATGCGATAGCTGGATTTGCCCAGGAAGCGCGAGATATGGGTTATGTGATCGACGGGGACGGCGTATCTGCGTTAACTAAGTTCCAGGATTCACTCGACCGTCTCAGCGGCGCCGCGGCATCGATGAAACGTAACCTGTCTGCTGCCGTTGCTCCATTTTTGGATGCAATAGCGGAAAATGTAGTTCCGCAGGTCACGGAATTAGCAGGAGCGCTCGCAAAAGTCACAAACGGTGAAATGACGTTTGAGGACTTTATGTCTATGGCGACCGAAGCTATTAGTAGTTTTGGAGAACAGATAATCAATTCTTTGCCTATAATTCTGGAAACGGGAAGTCGAATTCTTATTTCTTTGGTTGAAGGAATAATCACTGCTTTGCCTGGCATAGTGCCACAGGTTGTAAGCTTAGTAAGCAGACTTTCTGAATTGATTCTCGACAACCTCCCATTGATTTTTGACGCCGCTATACAGATCATCGTTTCGCTTGCTCAAGGGATAGGGCAGTCTGCTCAAACACTGATTCCTGCCGTGATTAGTTGCATATTAACCATAGTTGATAATCTTCTTGACAATATCGATTTGATTATCGATGCGGCAAACGAGCTTATATTAGGAGTAATAATCGGCATCGCTAATGCGTTGCCCCAAATCGCGGAAAAAATTCCTGATATAATTATAAAAATCGTAGAAGTGATAATCAACAATTTGCCCAAATTGATTGAAACCGGAGTGCAGATAATAGTTGCTCTCGTCAAAGGCATCGGCCAGGCTGCATGGCAGCTTCTTGCAAGGATCGGCACGCTTTTATATGATAATATATTAAAGCCGATAGGAGACTTTGTGAGCGACATGTGGGATGCCGGCGTTGATCTTATCAAAGGTTTATGGGATGGCATAAAATCATGGGCGACTAATTTATACCAAAACGTTGTTAGTTTTGCTAACGACATAATCGATTGGTTTAAAGGAGTATTTGGCATCCATTCGCCGTCTAAAGTAATGGCAGACTTAGGCGAAAATCTCTCTCTTGGACTTGCTAAAGGAATAGAGGCAAAAGGTAAAGTGGCTGCTAAGGCGATGTCAAACGTGTTGCAGAATGTCGAAAGAAATACCATTCTGCCCTCGATTGGTGGCGCAGACATAAATATCGGGTCTGCATCAGCGCGGGCAGCTGGAGCATATGGGAGCATAAACATAGTTGTAAACGGTGCGGCTGGGCAGAATGTTGATGACCTTGCTAATATCGTTATGTGCAAAATGCAAAATGCAATAAACAGGAAAGGAGCGGTTTTTGCATAAATGGCTATTTATATAGACGGAATATCAAGCGATACTGTTTTTTTGACTGTCGAAAAATATCCGGCGCGGCGGCTTCCGAAGAAAAAATTTGAGACGATATCGATTCCTGGTCGAAATGGGGATATCATTCTCGACGACGGCGGCTATGAATCTTACACACAGATTTATGATGTATTTGTATCAGCCGAAAAAGCAGGAACCAACATGGCAAAAGCTGTTAACGCCATTAATGCATGGCTTTATAATTCTCGGCGCGGTTTCATTGAATTGAGCGACGACTACGATAAGGACGTCTATCGACTCGCCTATTTTGCCGGGGGGAATGATGTCTCAAATATCTTTGACAGGCACGGACGTGCTTCGCTTGAATTCTTTTGTAAGCCACAACGCTTTGCGACTTCTGGCAGAACATTCATTGAATCAAGCGAGACTGGCGAAGTGAGCATAAATTGTAATGCACCCATAGGCGGAGGCTATTCTATGCCGGCAAAACCCGTAATAAGGCTATACCCTGTTGCGAGCAGTATAAGCTTAACATTAAAAATATCGGGCAATATTGTAAACACGATAAAGATAGTAGCCGCGACTGCTTTGCTTTCACTTAAATACATAGTTATTGACAGCGAGAGAATGATGATATACGGCGAAAATAATGATGGCAGTAAAGTAAATATTAACTCTTACATCCATACGTTTGATGATTTTCCCGAGCTGACATACGGCAATGGGACGTTTACATATGGCCCTATGAGTGGGACTTCCTCAAGCACATTCAAGATGGCTGTGCAGCCTAATTGGTGGACGATATGAATATACCAAAATTATTTGATGCAAGCGCGACAAGCTTTTCCGGGCTTGGTCTTGGATTTCTTGCGGAAACAATCGATTGCACAGTAACAGAAGAACGCAACGGGTCTTTTGAGTGCGAATTAACTTATCCTATAAGCGGGAATCTTTATGATGATATTGTGCTCAGAAACATTATCTATGCCGATGTCAATGCTTCGGGCAGAAAAGAACCGTTTCGCATATATCGAATCTCAAGGCCGATGAACGGCATTATTACTGTTAACGCAGCGCATATAAGCTATGACCTCAGCGGGATTTTAGATCTGTTTTTTTCGGCATCAAGCCTCTCTGATGCCATGCAAAAAATCAAAGCAGCAGAGATTGTGGCTTCGAATTTTACTTTCTCAGCTGATTTTGATTCTGATTTACCCATGAGTGTTGATGTTCCGACGTCTGTTCGTTCTATTCTCGGCGGGATGGAAGGAAGCCTGATTGATACTTACGGCGGCGAGCTGGACTTTGAAAAATACAACGTCTCACTCAAAGAAAATCGTGGGCAGGATAGAGGCGTTGTCATTAGATATGGGAAAAATTTGACTGATATAAAACAAGACGAGGATTCCTCATCTATTTACACGCACGTTTTTCCTTTTTGGTATAAAGACAATAGCGAGATTTCTATTCCTTTAAGGTTTCTTGATGCTCCGCTGATGTTTGATGGCGCTGCCGATTATAATTTTTCAAAAATCTATCCGCTTGATCTGTCGGACGCTTTTTCAGATGATGAGCTTGGCGCAGTCCCTATCCCTACGGACGAGCAGCTTGAACAGAAAGCACGTGAATGGATGGCGTCCAATAACCTATCGCTGCCGTCGGTAAATCTTGACGTCAAATTTTATCAAATTACAAACAGCTCGGAATACTCGGATTTAAAGGATCTTGAGACGGTGAATCTGTGTGACACTGTCACTGTATATCATGAGCAGCTTGGGATAAACATAAAGGCAAAGGTTACCAAGGTGATATATAAACCGTTGCTGGAAAGATATGATGAGATAAGCATAGGCAGCAGCGCTAAAAATGCAGCTGACACTATAGTGGAACAGGGCAGTCAAATAAAAAAGTCAGAATCGAATGCGTCACATAAAGTGCTCTCCCCTGCTGACGGCGGCACCGGAGTGACAAGTTTGAGTGAATTGGCTAACAGATTAGGGCTTAATGTAGCAAATGGCCTCACGGATACTTTTACCGCAAAAAAAAGCTCTGTTACTCAGCAAACGATTAGCTTCGAAAAATCATTCTCGTCTCGGCCGATGTTGCATTATTCTCTTTACAGAGCAGCTGTCAGTTATGCGGGATACGGCAATTTGCAAGTCTATTATAAGCTGACGAGCAGCAATGGGCTGTATACCGGAGCGACAATTTTTGTCGCAAACAATTATACAAGCGATATAACACTTAGGATATTGTGGGATGCAATAGGCACAGTCTGATGGAGGTCTCAAATGTTAAATGATTTTATAAACTATCTGCAAAAACAGGTTGACAATCATTCTATGTATGTTTGGGGAGGCCAGGGAGAAAAACCGACGGAAAAATTTATCCGTGCACGTGAAAGCGGCGTAAATCTTGTCAAGGCTCTTGCGTTTTGGAATAAAGCGCGAAAATTGGGCTTCGGAAATAAAATGCGCTGTTTTGACTGCTCGGGACTCGGAATGTATTGGCTAATGGCAAACAACGTTTATTCCTACGACATGACAGCAAATGGAATGATGTCTAAAGGAACTATGCTCAAAAAATCTGAGCTTCGAAGAGGCGATTGGGTCTTCCGAACAAAAAACGGCGTAGCAAAACATATAGGTTATATCGTCGATGATGATTTGAATGTAATAGAGGCAAAAGGCCGCGCCTACGGGGTCACCAAAACGATTTTCAGCTCGGCGGACTGGGATTCTTATCGACGACCGGCGTGCTTCGCCTCTGAAATCAAAGCACAGAATGCGGTTTACACGTTCTCAAGATTACTGCGCAAATATTCGACCGGCGAAGATGTTAAGGCTTTACAGAGGCTTTTAAACCGCTCAAATAATGCTGATTTGGCGGTCGATGGTCAATTTGGAAGTAAAACACTAAAAGCTGTTAAGCAATTTCAGAAAATCAAGAAGCTCAAAGTTGATGGCATCGCCGGCGAAAAAACGATAACTGCGCTTGGGGGGAATTGGGTCAAGTGATCGATGTAATTATAGCTGCATGCGGTGGTGCATTGGTTGCGGGGTTGTTTTCTGTTTTGCTTTGGCTGCTACAAAGACGAGCTGCCAAAAAAGACAATGCTGAAAAAGCGGAAGATGGGACGGCGGCTGGCGTCCAAATTCTTTTGTATGATCGCATCAAATACCTCGCAAAGCGGCATATAGCTCGCGGCGAAATAGCCGCAGAAGATCTTGAAGATATAATGCGTATGCATAAAATCTATCATGATGATCTTAACGGCAATGGATACCTCGACAGCATGATGGATGCTGTCAAAAAATTACCTATAGAAAAGGAGATATAAAAATGGAAAGTTTACAGTCAAGAGTAAAGAGCCCTCTTTTTTGGGTTGGCCTTGTGAGCGCGGTTTATTCCGCGATTGTATCGGCAGGCGTGACGGCGGGTGTTGATATGCCCTGGTGGATTGGCGCAATCGGCGTCGGTCTTTCGAGCGTCCTTGTTTACTGCAACGGCAATAACCCGTCTATAAAGGATCAGTATTAATTATCTTTGGGCGTCCCTTATGGGCGCCCTATTTTTTATTGGCCAAGGCGGTGAATAAGAGTATTTTTTGCTGGTGTAACCGAGGTGTAACGCGAGAAAATAACAGGGAATAAATGACAACAAAAAGAGATAAAGAAAAACCGCAGTTAATACGATTGCACTGCGGTTTTGGCGGAGAAGGAGGGATTTGAACCCTCGCGCCGGTTACCCCAGCCTACTCCCTTAGCAGGGGCTTATAAAATCCCTTTATAAAAGGCTTTTTCGCGAAAAAAGTGTAACCGAGGTGTAACCTGTAGATTTTTGCATATCAAATATTTGAATGCTTCATCGGATTTTTTATCGCATTGAGCGTTTCGAGTATCTGCTGCTCATCGGCATGCTTATATCGCTCGGTGGTGATGGGCAGCTTTTGCCTCATAACGCGAGTGATTAGTGTAGGCGCTATGCTCTCATTTTTCGCAAGCACTGATGCGGTAGTGTGCCGGCAGCAGTAAGGCGTCAAATCTCTTATTCCGATTTGCTGCTGCATCCTGTGATATGATGCGTAAAACTTATCGGTGTTCATCGCGACGAGATTATCGGACTTTTGTGGAGAAGCAGCTAATGTTGCCTCGATAACTGGGATAATGATATCAGGCAACATAATATCGCGCTGACGGCGGTAGTCTGTTTTCATGCTGGCACCGACTATTTTTTGATCTTCGAGGTCTATCATATTTTTTTTGCATCCCAGCAGCTCGCCTGTCATCATGCCTGTGTAAATCATTATCAGCGCATAGCCGGCGACGATGTTCCCAACGTCAAACGCCTCCCAAAGTTTAATAACCTCTTCGTCTGTGTAAGCCTGGCGCTCGGTTTCCTCCAGCTTAGGCAGCTTGATGTAATTCGCGAGATTGTTGTTAATCTCATTTTGCGCACAGGCTCGGTCCATAAGGGCCTTGAGCAGCGTTTTGATGTATTTGGCGTTGTAGTAAGATAAGCCGTCGACGGCGGTTTGCAAGTCGTTGATTGTGAGCTCGCCTATGGGAGTGTATGCGATGCTCTCGATGCGTTCAAAAGCCTTAGAGTATGCACACTGCTTTGATTTTGCGAGTGATGGGAGATATGACGTTGACCAAGTTTCATAATGCTC
>CAMEGQ010000066.1 GCA_945916235.1 uncultured Porphyromonadaceae bacterium
GCCGTGATCGGCGGCGGCAGGACGGCCATGGACTCATGCAGTAAGGCCAGCCGCATGGGCGCCCAAGAGGTCTACATCGTCTACCGCCGTTCAGAGGCCGAAATGCCGGCACGAGTGGAGGAAGTGCACCATGCCAAGCAGGAGGGAGTACAGTTCCTGACGCTCCATAACCCGATAGAATATCTTGCCGATGAGAACGGCAGGGTGCGCGCTATGCGCCTGCAGCGCATGGAGCTGGGCGAGCCTGATGCCTCAGGTCGCCGCTCACCGGTGCCTGTAGAGGGCGACATCGTGGAGATGCCTGTCGATCAGGTGATTGTAAGCGTCGGGGTATCGCCCAACCCGCTCATCCCCAATTCAATAGACGGCCTTGAAGTGACTCGCCGGGGCACCCTCGTGGTCAACGACGACACGCTTGAGACCACTCTGCCGCTGATGTTCGCCGGAGGCGACATCGTGCGCGGAGGTGCCACCGTAATCCTCGCCATGGGCGACGGCCGCAAAGCCGCTGCCGCAATGGCTGATAAACTACTGAACAAATAACACCAATCACACACATGTCAGAACTTACAATCGGCGAGGTCTACCGCGCCCAAATGGTACTGAAGGATGTGGCCCGTCATCCTAAAATCATCGGACCTACCGCTCTCAGCGACAAGTGCCACATTTATCTCAAACCTGAGAACCTGCAGTATACCGGCTCCTTCAAGCTTCGCGGAGCATACTATAAAATCTCCCAGCTCAGCGACGAAGAGAAGAAGCGCGGCGTAATAGCCTGCTCGGCAGGCAATCACGCCCAGGGCGTAGCTCTCGGAGCCACGCACAACGGCATCAAGAGCCTCATCTGTCTGCCCGCCGGCGCCCCGATTTCCAAAATCGAGGCAACCAAGCGGCTCGGCGCCGAAGTATGCCTGGTGCCCGGAGTATACGACGACGCATACGCCAAAGCCCTGGAACTTAAGGAGAAGCACGGCTACACCTTCGTGCATCCCTTCGACGATCCGTTGGTAATAGCCGGACAGGGCACAATCGGCATCGAGATCGTCGAGGAAATGCCTGATGTAGAAGCAGTGGTAGTGCCTGTAGGCGGTGGCGGACTGATTTCCGGTGTAGCATTCGCTGTAAAGACCCTGCGCCCCGACATCAAAGTCTACGGCGTACAGGCCGAGGGAGCGCCCTCGATGGTCAAATCGCTTGCCTGCGACAAGCGCGAGCATCTGGCCACAGTCTCCACCATAGCCGACGGTATCGCCGTGAAAGAGCCCGGAGTGAACACCTTCGAATTCTGCAAGAAATATGTCGACGATATCGTCACGGTCAACGACGACGAGATAGCAGCCGCCATCCTCGCCCTTATCGAGAAGCAGAAGCTGGTGGCCGAAGGCGCCGGAGCCACAGCCGTGGCCGCCGCCATGTTCGGCAAGCTCCCCGTCGACGGCAAGAAGGTGGTATGTCTTGTATCGGGCGGAAACATCGACGTCAACACACTCAACCGCATCATCAACCGCGGCCTGGGCAAAGCCGGCCGCCTCTGCACTCTCGAGCTGGAAGCTGCCGACAAGCCCGGCACACTGTCGGCCGTGCTCAAAATCGTGGGCGAAGAGGGTGGCAACATCCTCGGCGTCAACCATGAGCGCGTAGCATCAGCCACCACCGACATCAATTCCTGCCTGCTCCATCTCGAGCTTGAAACCCTCAACAACAGCCACATAGCCCGCATCAAGAAGTCGCTTCAGAAGGCAGGCTACCGCGTAATAGAATAAATGAAGAAAAGAGTTGCCATTCAGGGTGTAGCAGGCTGTTTCCACGACGCTGCGGCCCGCGAATATTTCCATGGCGAAGATATAGAGACAGTCCCGTGCGAGACGTTCCGTCTGATGATGGAGCGTCTCGACGCCGACGCCTCCCTGCTGGGTATCATGGCTATAGAAAACACCATAGCCGGGTCGCTGCTGCAAAACCATGAGCTTATCCGCCGCAGTCATGCCGTGGTTGTCGGCGAGCACCGCATGCGCATCTCGCATGTGCTGGCGGCTCTGCCTGGACAGCAGATCGATGAGCTCACCGAGGTGAACTCCCACCCTATGGCCCTGATGCAATGTGAGGAATATCTGCAGCGCCACCCCAACCTGCGCATGGTCGAGAAATTCGACACCGCCGGGAGCGCCTGCGAAATAGCCCGGGAGGGGCTCAGAGGGCATGCGGCCGTATGCGGCGAATATGCCGCCGAGCTATACGGGCTTGAAATCCTTGAGCGCGGCATAGAGACCAACAAGCGCAATTTCACGCGCTTCCTCGTGCTCGCCGACCCGCTGTCGGTCAGCGAATTGCGGCCTAAGCCGGAGAGCCTTAACAAGTCGTCGATCGTGTTCACCCTTCCCCACTCCGAAGGAGCGCTGAGCAAAGTGCTGACCATCCTCTCGTTTTACGACATGAACCTGAGCAAAATCCAGTCGGTGCCCATCATCGGCCGCGAATGGGAATACCGCTTCTATGTGGACCTCACATTTGCAAGCTACGTGCGTTACACTCAGGCTATCACAGCCATCACCCCGCTAATCAGCGAACTTAAAATCCTGGGCGAATACCTCGATTCGACCCTCAACTCTGCGGACAAATGACAAAGAAAATCACTGCGGCCAACCGCGTCGGCCGGATACAGGAATACTATTTCTCGCGCAAGCTGCGCGAAGTGGCCCAAATGCGTGCCGACGGCATCGATGTCATCTCGCTGGCCATAGGCGGACCCGACCGTCCGCCCATGCCCGAAGTGATAGAGACCCTGAGCCGGGAAGCCGCCAAAGACAATGTCCACTCCTATCAGCCCACCGCCGGCATAAAAGAGCTTCGTCAGGCCTGGGCCGACTGGTATCGCCGTCACTACGGCGTCAGTCTGGACCCTGACCGGGAAATCCAGCCGCTCACAGGCTCCAAAGAGGGGGTAATGCTACTGTCGCTGACCTTCCTCAATCCCGGCGACGCCGTACTGGTGCCGGATCCGGGCTATCCCACTTATACATCGGCTTCACAACTGGCTGAGGCCGAGATAATCCCGTATTCGCTCACGCCGGAAAGGGGCTGGATGCCTGATTTCGACGAGCTGGAGCGTCTGGCCGGCGACCGCGTGAAGATGATGTGGGTCAACTACCCCCACATGCCCACCGGTACGCCCGCCGATATGGACACGCTTGGCCGCCTGGTGGATTTCGCCCGCCGCCACGGCATTGTGCTTGTCCACGACAACCCCTATAGCTTTATTCTCAACGACCATCCGCGCAGCATCATGGAGATACCCGGTGCGCGCGAGGTGACCGTGGAGATGAATTCGCTGAGCAAGAGCTACAATATGGCCGGATGGCGCATGGCGGCTCTGGTGTCGAATCCGGAGTTTGTAGGCTGGGCTCTGAAGGTGAAATCCAATCTGGAGAGCGGCCAGTTCCTCCCGATGATGCGCGCAGCGGTCTGCGCCCTGAACGATCCCGACCCTCAATGGCATGCGAGGCTGAACGCCATGTACAGCGAGCGGCGAGCCGTGGCAGAGCAGATTATGGAGGCTATAGGCTGCCGCATCGACCCGTCGCAGACCGGCCTGTTCCTTTGGGGTAGAATCCCCGAAGAAGCCGAAAGCGCCGAAGCGATAGCCGACGCCCTGCTTTACGACAAGCATGTGTTTGTCACTCCGGGCAGCATCTTCGGGCATAACGGCAGCCGCTATCTGCGTCTGTCGCTCTGCGCTCCCAAAGAGACGCTGCAGAAGGCATTAGAGCGGCTGAAATAGCCGCCGCCTGCCCTCCAAGACGCAGCATCCAGTCAACCGCCTCATACGGGCAGAAGCTATCGCATCTGACTGATGAGATCTTAAAACGTCAATCAATCTACCTTAAATATCAATCATTCAAATCTCTCTCACCAATCCTAATTATGAAAGAATTCAACCCCATAACCCTGCCAGGCGTCAATCCCGATGACCTGCTGGTGATTGCAGGCCCCTGCAGCGCCGAGACTGAAGAACAGGTGATGACCACCGCACGCGACCTCCATCGCTCCGGCATCAAGATATTCCGCGCCGGCATCTGGAAACCGCGCACGAAGCCCGGCGGCTTCGAGGGTATCGGCGCCCCGGGCCTCGAATGGCTCAAACGCGTAAAAGCCGAGACGGGGATGTACACAGCCACGGAAGTGGCCATGCGAGCCCATGTGGAGCTGGCGGTAGAGGCCGGAGTTGACCTCCTCTGGATCGGCGCCCGCACTTCGGCCAACCCCTTCGCCATGCAGGAGATAGCCGACACGCTGCGCGGCCTCGGAGTCGATGTGCCGGTTCTGGTCAAGAATCCCGTCAACCCCGATCTGGAGCTTTGGGTGGGCGCCCTGGAGCGTCTGGTAAATGCCGGAGTCACACGCATCGGAGCCATCCACCGCGGATTCTCCACCGACGGCAAGCACATCTACCGCAATATGCCCCAATGGCATATCCCCATCGAGCTGCGCCTGCGCTTCCCTTCGCTTCCCATAATCTGCGACCCCTCGCATATCGGCGGCAAGCGCGAGCTGGTGGCTCCCCTATCGCAGCAGGCCCTCGACATGGGATTCAACGGCCTGATTATCGAGACCCACTGCCAGCCGGAGAAAGCCTGGAGCGACGCCGCACAGCAGATTACCCCCGATGTGCTCTCCGTGATACTCTCCACGCTGAAAATCCGCGACGACAAGCAGAGCACAGAGAGCCTGGCCATGCTGCGCCGGCGCATCGACTCCATCGACAACGAACTGCTCGACGTGCTGTCGCGGCGTATGCAGGTGTCGCGCGAGATCGGCCAGTATAAGAAGGAGAACTCGATGCCGGTGGTGCAGGCAGGGCGCTACAACGATGTGCTCCGCTCGCGTATCGAGATGGGCGAGCAGCTGGGGATGTCGGCCGAGTTCATGCGCACTTTCCTGCTTGCAGTCCACGATGAGTCAGTGCGCCAGCAGATTGAAATCCTCAATCACTGAAGCTGATAGTTGAGGTTTTACAGATTTTTCGTAACTTTGCGCTTTGAAAAATCGAATCGTAAAGCTAACAACAAATTATGAACATTGCAATTATTGGAACAGGCTACGTAGGGCTTGTCTCGGGGACATGTTTTGCCGAGATGGGCGTCAACGTGAGCTGTGTTGACATTGATGCGAAAAAGATTGAGCGCCTTCGCAACGGAGACGTGCCCATCTACGAGCCGGGACTGGACGAGATGGTGCTCCGCAACCAGCGCGAGGGACGCCTGAAATTCACCACCGACCTGCGCGAGGTGCTCGACGACGTGGAGGTGGTGTTCTGCGCCGTTGGCACACCTCCCGACGAGGATGGCTCGGCCGACCTGAAATATGTGCTTGAAGTGGCCCGCGAATTCGGCCGGTATATCAATAAGTACACCCTCCTGGTGACCAAATCGACCGTACCCGTAGGCACATCGCTGAAGGTCAAGGCAGCAATCAGCGAGGAGCTGGCCAAGCGCGGGGTAGATATTCCCTTCGATGTGGCCTCCAACCCCGAATTCCTCAAGGAAGGAGCTGCAATCAAAGACTTTATGAGCCCCGACCGAGTGGTGGTAGGCGTCGAGAGCGAGCAGGCCCGCGAGCTGATGAGCCGCCTCTACCGCCCGTTCCTGCTGAATAATTTCCGCGTGATTTTCACCGACATCCCCTCGGCAGAGATGATCAAATACGCCGCCAACTCGATGCTGGCCACCCGCATATCGTTCATGAACGACATCGCCAATCTGTGCGAACTCGTCGGAGCCGACGTCAACATGGTGCGCAAGGGTGTAGGCAGCGATTCGCGTATCGGCTCGAAATTTCTCTACCCCGGCTGCGGCTACGGCGGCAGCTGCTTCCCCAAGGATGTCAAAGCGCTGATTCACACCGCTGAAAAGCATGGCTACAAGATGCATGTGCTCTCGGCTGTGGAAGAGGTCAACGAGGCTCAGAAGTCGGTGGTATTCGAAAAGCTGGCCCGCCACTTCGGAGGCGTCGAAAACCTCAGGGGACGCCGCGTGGCCATCTGGGGTCTGGCCTTCAAGCCCGAGACCGACGATATGCGCGAAGCCACATCGGTGGTCACCATCGACCTGCTGAAGAAAGCCGGATGCGGCATCAAGGTGTTCGACCCGGTGGCTATGGATGAATGCCGCCGCCGTATGGGCGACTCAGTGGAGTATGCCACTGATATGTACGACGCCGTACTTGACGCCGACGCGCTGCTGATGCTGACGGAATGGAAGCAGTTCCGCCTCCCTTCGTGGGGCGTGATCACGCGATCCATGAAATCGCCTGTTGTGATCGACGGCCGCAACATATACGATCCCGAAGACATGGAAAAGCAGGGGATACAATACCACTGCATCGGCAGAAGATAACTTTTAACAGATA
The DNA here is from genome assembly GCA_945916235.1 of uncultured Porphyromonadaceae bacterium. Classification (GTDB taxonomy): domain Bacteria; phylum Bacteroidota; class Bacteroidia; order Bacteroidales; family Muribaculaceae; genus UBA7173. The sequence continues at coordinate 6,406 of CAMEGQ010000066.1, forward strand.
CAGACAGCATGGCGGAATGTTATGTGGTGATAGTGGCGGCGGGCAAAGGCTCGCGATTCGGGTCTCAGATGCCAAAGCAGTTTCTGAACCTGGAGGGACGCCCCGTACTGGCCCACACCATAGACGCATTCCGCCGCGCACTCCCCCAGAGCCGCATCATAGTGGTGCTCTCGGCGGAGATGCGTTCATACTGGGCAGAAGAGGCCGAGCGATACGGCGTAAGTCAGCATGAGACAGTAATCGGCGGCGCCACACGCTGGGAATCGGTCAAAAACGCTCTTCTCTGCATCCATGATGCCGATGCCGACGCTCTGGTGCTCGTCCACGACGGAGCCCGTCCGCTTGTGGACCGAGCTACGATTCTGGCAGCGGCAGAAGGCGCCCGGAAGGCTGACGGCGCCATTCCGGCCATCGCAGTCAGCGACTCTCTCAGAGAAATCTCCTCCGCGACAGACTCCGACAGGGCGTTTATCACTTCCCGAAGCGTCGACAGAGCGAGATACCGCGCTATGCAGACTCCGCAGGCCTTCGCGCTTGCCCGGCTGCTGGAGGCCTACCGCCGGCCATGGTCGCCGACGTTCACCGATGACGCCTCGGTGATGGAAGCCGCCGGATTCACCAATCTGGCGCTGACCCCGGGCTCGCCCGAGAACATCAAGATTACAAATCCGCAGGATCTGGCTGTGGCTACGGCCATCTTGCGCATGCGCAATACACACACCACTGAAAATCAGAAGGATAAGGAGGGATAAGGGAGTGCGTCCGCTGCGGGAATTCGACATAAAATATGTGAAGGGCATCGGTCCGCGCATCGCGGACACCCTGGCTAAAGAGCTGAACATCAAGTCGGTCTACGATCTCATACACCATTTCCCCACTCACTACCTCGACCGCTCACAGTCCTACCGCATCAGCGAATTCACCCGGGATATGCCCGCCGTGCAGGTGCGCGGCCGGTTCATCACCTTCAATGTGGCGGGGGAAGGCGCCAAGATGCGTCTGGTGGGGCTTTTCACCGACGGAACGACCACGATGGAGGTAGTCTGGTTCCGCAAAATCAAGCAGTTGCGCGAATTGTACCATACGGGCACGGAGTATATCGTCTTCGGCCGGCCGCAAGAGTTCAACCGGCGCTGGAGCATGACTCACCCCGAAGTCGACAAACCCGAGAGCCTTCAGGCCGGAGCGCCCATGCGCGGCGTCTACCCTCTGACGGAGCAGTTGCGCAACCGCAATATCGGTGGGCGCCAGCTGTTTACGTGGATTCAGAACGCATTGGCAGTGTGCGGCCCCATACCCGAATGTCTGCCGCAGGAAGTCGTTGAACGCCATAACCTTATGAGCGCTGATGAGGCTATACGCATCCTCCACTGCCCTACCGACAACGCCTTGCTTCAGCGAGCCCGCGAGCGCATGAAGTTTGAGGAGCTATTCTTCCTTCAGCTTAATATCCAACGCTTTGCGCGCAAACGCACAGCGGCCCTGCGCGGGCCGGTATTCAACAAGATAGGCCGGTTTTTCAATGGATTCTACACCCAGATGCTCCCCTTCCCGCTTACGGGAGCGCAGAAACGGGTGCTTCGCGAAATACGCGCCAACTTGGCCACCGGCCAGCAGATGAACCGCCTCGTTCAGGGTGATGTCGGCTCGGGCAAGACCATAGTGGCACTGATGTCGATGCTGATGGCCCTCGACAACGGCTATCAGGCCGCACTGATGGCGCCGACGGAAATTCTTGCCACACAGCATTATGAAACGCTCCGGAGCATGGTGGCCCCTCTTGGGGTCAACCTGCGCCTGCTCACCGGATCGACGCGCAAGAAGGAGCGCGACGAGATACACGCCCAGCTGCTCGACGGCACTCTCCACATGATTGTGGGCACACACGCCCTGATCGAGGATACGGTAAAATTCCGTAACCTCGGCTTTGTGGTCATCGACGAGCAGCACCGTTTCGGAGTGATGCAGCGCGCACGACTTTGGCAGAAGGGGGCGATTGTGCCGCATGTGCTGGTGATGACAGCGACGCCTATTCCGCGCACTCTGGCCATGACCGTCTACGGCGACCTCGATGTTTCTGTCATTGACGAACTGCCGCCGGGACGCACACCCGTCACCACCCTCCTACGCTACGACGACCAGCGTTTTGGCGTCTACCGCTCCATCGGACGTCAGCTGGCAGCCGGACGTCAGGTCTACATCGTCTACCCTCTGATTCAGGAGAGCGAGAAGCTCGACCTAAAGAGTCTGGAAGAAGGGTACGAACTCATCCGCGACACCTTCCCCAGCTACCGCACTGCCTATGTCCACGGGAAGATGAAACCCGCCGAAAAAGATCATCAGATGCAGCTTTTCGCTTCGCATCAGGCTGACATACTGGTGGCTACCACCGTGATAGAAGTGGGCGTAAATGTACCCAACGCCACGGTGATGGTAATTGAAAACGCCGAGCGTTTCGGGCTGTCGCAGCTGCATCAGCTTCGCGGACGCGTGGGCCGCGGGGCCAATCAGAGTTTCTGTGTGCTCATGTCGAAACGCAAGATAGCCGCCGACACACGTAAACGCCTGGAACTGATGACCTCAACCACCGACGGATTTCTCATCGCCGAAGCCGACATGAAGATGCGCGGCCCCGGCGACATCGAGGGGACCATGCAGAGCGGTATCCCCTTCGAGCTTCATATGGCAAACCTCGCCACCGACGGGCAGATTGTGCAGCTGGCGCGCGACGCCGCCGCTGCCATACTCGATGCAGACCCGACGCTGACAGCTCCGGGCCATGAAGCCATGCTCGCAGAGCTTGCCGCCCTCTACCGCCGGCCTCTCGACCTTTCGCGCATCTCGTAAAGCCCAGTTGCGCACCTTGTAAAGGGCGTCAGATCTGATGAATATCTCATGACGGGATTTTCCCCGGCGACGGCTCTAATCAGGCCGGCAGAAAATTGTTCAGAAATATGTTGCATAACATAAATAGCCATATCATACTATAGTTCTGCAAGTTAGCATCTGATTTTAGGGCGCGTTTCGGAATGTTATAATTATTTAAGACTGAAAAATTTCGCCGTTGGGCAAGTTTTTTGTACCTTTGAAGTCGATAGGGAAGATTTTATCCAACCCTGCATAGGCAAACCCACGGCAAATGTGGGTAAACCGCTCCCCGATATGGGCATTCGGCCTATGTCCCCGATCTAAACCGAACGACATGGAAACTACACTTGTAATCGTGAAACCCTCCGGCATTCAGCGTGGCCTCTGCGGCGCGGTGATTTCGCGATTTGAACAGAAAGGCCTGATCATCGCAGGCCTCAAGATGATGCAACTCGACGAGAAAATACTGCGCGAGCACTATGCCCACCTCGTCGACCGCCCCTTCTTCCCCTCGCTTGTCGAGTCAATGACCGCCACACCGGTGGTAGTGGCAGCTGTGCGCGGCGTTGACGCCGTAAGCGTAGTGCGCGCAATGACAGGCGCCACCAACTCGCGCAAAGCCGAGCCCGGCACTATCCGCGGCGACTACGGCATGAGCGGACAGATGAACATCGTCCATGCCAGCGATTCGCCTGAAAACGCCGCCATCGAGGTGGCCCGGTTCTTCCGCCCGAGCGAAGTGTTCAATTATCTTCCATGTTCCATTCCTGCCATCTACGCCTCCGACGAAATCACTTCGCAAGAATAAACCTCTCTCCCACACCATGATTCATCAGCACATCAGCAAATTAGTATTAATCCTCATAACATCGGCAGCGGCTCTCACAGCCGGCGCCCAGACCCTGCGCGTCCCCTCGGCCCATCAGGCTGAGCATGACAATCTCATCGCGCGTCAGGAAAACATCGGCAACCAGATATCGTCGCAAGATACCCAGAATTTCCTCGACAACCTTTTCAAGGACGAGGAAGAACCTGAAATGGACATCTACATGGAAGGCTGGGACTCGCGCCGAGTCAATCCCTTCTCGGCCAAGGATGTTCCCGACTCGAAAACTATCGACGTAAGCGACTTCGCAATGCCCTGTCCGGGCTACGTCACCTCGCCCTACGGCTACCGTCCACGCTTCCGCCGAGAGCATAAAGGCGTCGACCTCAAGCTTCAGACGGGCGACACCGTCTACGCAGCCTTCTCAGGTCGCGTTCGCCTGACCAACTTCGAACGCCGCGGCTACGGATACTACGTCATCCTCCGCCACCCCAACGACCTCGAGACCGTCTACGGCCACCTGTCGAAATTCCTCGTCAAAGACGGTCAGGACGTGAAAGTAGGCCAGCCCATCGCCTTAGGCGGCAACACAGGACGCAGCTTCGGCTCCCACCTCCACTTTGAGACGCGCTATATGGGTTATCCCATCAACCCCTCGGCCATCTTCGACTTTGCCAACCAGACGGTTCACACCGATACGTATACCTTCACCAAGCGCACCTACAAACGCGCCCGCAACTTCGACCCGGCCGCCAACGAGGAATACGCCCGTCAGTATCGCGAAAGCCATCCGGCAAGAGCTACAGCAAGCTCCACAGCCAGCCGAAGCAGCAAAACGTACGTAGTTCGCCGCGGCGACACTCTGTCGAGAATCGCATCTCGCAACGGAGTTACCGTGCGTCGCCTTTGCAAACTCAACGGTCTGAGCACCAAATCAAAGCTCAAACCCGGCAAAAAGCTCCGCCTGCGCTAAGCGGCATCGCCGTATTAACAGTCAACCCACAGAAGGAGACGCATCGCCCCTGCCGCGACCGCGTCTCCTTTCATTTTCAAGAAGCGACAGCTGCGAATCAACGACCGACCGCTCTGAATTTATTGTCGGTCCGGCGCTAAACATCCGTTCGGGAAAACCTTGCAGAGCAGACAGACGTTATATTTAATAGGCGTAGCAGCCGGAGCGCGACTTTCCGTTGCCTCCGTCCTAAACCCAAAGATTAAAAAAACAAAATATTATGAAGAAATTACTCACACTTTTAGCAGCCGTAGCATTGACTGTCGGCTCGCTCTCGGCACGCGACAAAATCTATCGCAGCGCCGATGTATTGCCACAGGCAGCCCACACAACACTTCAGCAAGCATTCCCCAAAGCTGATGTCAACCGCATAAAGGTAGACAGCGAACTGATTGGCGGCAAAGATTACGAAGTTGTGCTCTCCGACGGCAGCGAAATCGAATTCAACGACAAGGGAGAATGGAAGGAAGTGGACTGCGGCCACCGCGCAGTGCCCCGCCAGTTTGTGCTCCCGCAGATCGCCACCTACGTTAAGGCCAACTACAAAGGCGCCAAAATCGTAAAAGTAGAGAAATCACGCAGCGACTACGATGTAGAACTTTCCACCGGCGTCGACCTCAAGTTCGACCGTTCCGGCGCCTTCCTGCGCATCGACGACTGACCAAGTCCCCGACTGTTACCCGCCTACAGTTGGGCTTGCGACACTTAAGGCTTATTTAAACTCCTATTATTTACCCGGTTCCTCTCCGAATCGGGTAATTTTTGGAAATAAAAAGCGAGGGGATTGCGGGGAATCAAAATAAAATTAGTAACTTTGCAGCCGGAATTTCGTAACCGCTGGCGCGACAAGGCTGCGCGCGAATGTTGCGAGTATTGTTAAATTTAAAGCTTTAAATTAGAAATGGACTTAATTAAGGTAGCCGAAGAAGCTTTTGCCTGCGGCAAACAGCATCCTGATTTCGGCCCGGGCGACACCATCACCGTGGCTTACCGAATCAAAGAAGGTAACAAGGAGCGTATCCAGCAGTATCGCGGTGTTGTGATCAAAATCACCGGCGAAGGAGCTAAGAAGCGTTTCACCGTTCGCAAGATCAGCGACAACATTGGTGTAGAGCGCATCTTCCCCCTCGAATCGCCGTTCATCGATTCGATCGTCATCAATAAGTATGGTAAAGTTCGCCGTGCGAAACTTTACTATCTCCGTGGCCTTACCGGCAAGAAAGCCCGTATCAAGGAGCGTCGTGTTGTGAAATAACGGCTGCAACCCTTGCAAGAATCAAGAGGCGATGGACCCACGCAGGGTCCACCGCCTCTCTTTTTGGAGGAAAGGGTGTAAGGCGGGTAATTCGTATAAGACGTATAAGACGTATAAGACGTATAAAGCGGGCATTCCGGGGATGAATCCGGAAAGCCCGCTTTGATAGAATCTTCTTAAAAGATGGCGGAGAATCTTATACGATGATTATTTTGTGATTTCAACCTTGGCTGAAGCGAAGACGCTGAGATCGAGGCGGCGCATCACTTCCTTTATGGCGCGTGCGGCTTTCACACTCACGCCTGCGGGATTCAGCTCTGGTGCATAGGCTGCTATTGACATCACTCCGGGCATCACGCCAACGATGGCACCGCCCCATGAACGCTTAGCAGGCAGACCGGTCAGCACCAGCCAGGGAGCGTTCATCTTATGAGGTCCGTGAGCAGCAATGAAGCCTACGATATTCTGCGACAGAGCGCCATCGAAGACCACAGCGCCGGATGCGGGGTTCACACCATCGGCGGCGATGGTAGCGCCCATCATGGCCAGATCTTTGGTGGAAGCTGTCATGGCTTCAGCTTTAACATACAGTTTCACAGCCAGCTCGGCATCATCGTAGAGGTAATATCCGTCGGCGGCCATCTTGTCGACGACGTTATTATCCTGTGCTGCCTTGTAAAGCTGCTCGAACAGTTTGTCGTCGAGCACGGGAGGATTACCCATCAGGCCCGTGGTCATATCCTCGTACATGCCCCATTTGCCTTCGGGGTCGCCCGTAGGTTCGATAGCAGAGAAGGCGCGTATGCCATGAGCGCTCAAGCCCAGATCTTTGGGCTTATGCTCAATCTTATGGCAAGGGCAAGTGCCTGATTTCTTGACAATTTCCTCGGGAGAATCCTGAACGAACAGCACCAGATGCTCAGGCACCTTTGCGATGCCGCCCATAGGCGATTTGACATCAGCGTCGCCCTTCGAGAAGGTGCGGCCGTCGGCCAGAGTGACCGTAATGCCGAATTCACCGGCCTTGGCATGGATGTTGCGGGGGTCGATTTCGCCCTCTTTTACGGATTTTACTGACTCATAAGCCTCTTCGACGGCTTTTTTCACATCGTCGAAAGATAATTTGCGTTCCATATTACTGAAAATAAAGGTTTTAGTAGTTACATTTCTAAGCCTTCGGCCACCAGACGCACTGCATATCGACGCCCGCGAACCTGAAGCTACATCAGTTTAACGCCGCGGAGGCCTTCAAGGTTCGAAAAAGATTGCGCAGATTAGCGCAAAAATTTGTAACTTTGCAGATTGATAAAAAGATTGAATTAGAGGTATGCAAAACATCCGCAACATTGCTATCATAGCTCATGTCGACCACGGCAAAACCACACTGGTCGACAAAATGCTCCTTGCCGGCAATCTTTTTCGTGAGAATCAAAATGCCGGCGAACTCATACTCGACAACAACGATCTGGAGCGCGAGCGCGGGATAACAATCCTTTCCAAAAACGTTTCCATCGACTATAAAGGTACGAAAATCAACATCATCGACACTCCGGGACACGCCGACTTCGGCGGTGAGGTGGAGCGTGTGCTCAATATGGCCGACGGCTGCCTGCTGCTGGTCGACGCTTTCGAAGGCCCGATGCCGCAGACGCGCTTCGTGCTCCAGAAAGCCATCCAGATGGGCCTGAAGCCGGTAGTGGTCATCAACAAGGTCGACAAGCCCAACTGCCGCCCCGACGAGGTGCAGGAGATGGTGTTCGATCTGATGTTCAACCTTGACGCTACAGAAGATCAGCTCGACTTCCCCACCATCTACGGCTCGGCCAAAAACGGCTGGATGAGCACCGACTGGCGCCAGCCTACGGGCAACATCATCCCCGTGCTCGACGCCATCATCAAATACATACCGGCTCCTACCACCTACGAGGGTGATCCCCAGATGCTTATCACCTCGCTCGACTATTCCAACTACGTTGGCCGTATAGCTGTGGGACGCGTCCACCGCGGTACCCTGCGCGAGGGGATGGAGATCGGGCTGTGCAAGCGCGACGGCTCCGTGGTGCGCCAGCGCATCAAAGAGCTTCACACCTTCGAAGGGATGGGCCGCAAGAAGGTACAAGAGGTATCTTCGGGCGACATCTGCGCCATCGTAGGCCTTGAGGGCTTCGAAATCGGCGACACAGTGACGCTCTTCGACCGTCCTGAGGCCCTGCCCCGCATCGCCATCGACGAGCCCACCATGTCGATGACCTTCACCATCAACG
>CAMEGQ010000067.1 GCA_945916235.1 uncultured Porphyromonadaceae bacterium
GGATTTATGAGAGCTTATAAATTTTATATTGCTTCGCTTGGATTCCGGAGCCTGAGGCCGGGTGGCGCAGGCCTCAGAGCTTATGATCGATGATATCGCGGATGGTGCGCTTGAGGATATGGAATGCCGGATGTGCCATCGCGCCATGGTCGTATCCGTCGAGTTTGTAAATGCGATTGCGCTTGTGGCCGATAAGATTCAGCATCCGCCACATGTACAGATTCTCCTCATATCGCCCGTACAGTTCCAGCTCACTGTCGCCCGTGATGATGACATAAGGGGCAGCATCCGGCCTGATATGGAAAAGCGGTGCGAAGCGGTCAACTGTAGGCTGCAGTTCGCCTATCCCCTCCCTTTTTCTTTGGGCAAAATGCGTAATTACCTGACCGCTGAACGGTATCAGTCCGGCTATCGAATCAGCATCTATCCCATATCGTCCCAGCCACTGCTTCTCCAGACCAATCATACTGGTGAGATACCCTCCGGCAGAATGGCCTGCCACGAAGATTTGGCGAGGGTCTCCATTGTATTTGTCAACATTTGTGAACGTCCAGGCCACAGCAGCTGCAGCATCATCGATACATTCCTCAATGTTCACATTGGGGATAAGCCTGTAATTGGGGGCCACCACCGTATACCCCGCATTCTTCAATTCCGCCGGGATAAACCGCTCACCGCCGGTCAGCCCTCCCCCGTGAAACCAAACCACCACGGGCTGCGATCCGGCTTCAGGATGATAATAGATATCAAGGCGGCATCTGGAGACCGAATAGTCATCCTTATTCGGCGAATACGGGATGTCGGTCACAACCACGCCGCCGTCCACAGCACTCGCCAGCAGCGGCATCATCATCAGGACGGCGAGAATAAGCTTCGGTTTCTTCATGGTTACAATATTTACAGATGGATTTAGAGCCGCCTTCCCGTGCATAATACACATAATACAAAGGTGCGACTAATCTTTTATTCCACCAAATAAAAGCAGTTCTTAGTTGTAAGGGTCTCAGATTTTTACTACATTTGAATCGGAAAGAGAAAAACCTGAAAACTTCTATCACAGCATTTCCAGTATAATCAATTATTTTCACCCATACCGGCTATGGCCCCACACAAGCCCTTTTCGGCAATACTTCTGTCAGTATCTCTTTGCCTGACGGCCCTCGCGGGCACCAAATCTCAACTTACCGCGCCGCTTGACGACACCCTCTGGGAATCGTCGCAATGGATTTCAGCCGCAGATGCTCCTGTGGTGACAGGCCGCATCGAGGGTGGCAACGAGCGCTCCGCCGACGGCGCATCGTGGTTCCTGAGCGATATCAAGAATCCGGCAGAAGTGGTTTCAGCCCGCTGGATGACCACCGGTCTGGGCGTCTACTCGCTCTACATCAACGGCAAGCCCATCGGCGAAGAAAACTCAGTTTGCCCGAGTAAAGCGCGGGAATTTAATAAGTGTTTTTACGTCTTATAAATCTTCTATTATATGAGCATACGGATTGAAGAAGGATGGCGCAAAGCGCTCCAGGAGCAATGGGAGGCGCCATATTTTCAAGCTCTTACGGAGTTTGTGACCCAACGCTATGCTCAGACGCGGGTCTATCCGCCCGGACGGCAGATTTTCGCCGCCTTCGACCAGTGTCCGTTCGACCAAGTGAAGGTGGTGATTCTCGGTCAGGATCCTTACCACGGCCCTCATCAGGCCAACGGCCTGTGCTTCTCGGTAAATCAGGGGATAGAGTTCCCGCCGTCGTTGCGCAACATATTCAAGGAGGTAAGCTCCGATACCGGCGCTCCCGTTCCGGTATCGGGCGACCTCTCGCGCTGGGCTCAGCAAGGAGTGCTGCTGCTCAACGCCACACTGACGGTGGAGGAACACATGGCAGGCTCCCATCAGGGCCGCGGCTGGGAGCAATTCACCGACAGCGCCATATCCGCGCTTTCACAAAAGCGCGACCATCTGGTATTTATCCTCTGGGGAAGCTATGCCCGCAGCAAAGCGGCACTGATCGACCGCAGCCGCCATCTGGTGCTCGAATCGGTCCATCCCTCCCCGCTCTCAGCCCATCGAGGCTTCTTCGGCAACCATCATTTCTCTCTGGCCAATAAATATTTGCAGGCACATGGCATCGCTCCGATCAATTGGTAAAGCTCTGCTGGCTCTGATGTGCGCGCTGCCGCTCTGCGGCCACGCCCAGGGGTCGCCCGTGGAGAATACGGCCACTGGCATCTTCTCGCCACGGGTGCAGACCCTGACAGTAGCGATAGAAGGCGACCGGCTGGCTCCGCCCATCGTCACGCTCAATTCTACCGACCGTCTCGAGATCGGCTTCGACATCCTCGCCGAGGAGCGCGACTACCTGCGTTACAGCATCTATCATTGCAACGCCGACTGGTCGCCCTCGTCGCTGGTCGACAGCGAAGTGTTCGACGGGTTCAACCTCGCCGACGTGGAGAACTACGAATTCTCCCACGCCACTACCACCCACTACGTCCATTATACCATCTCGCTGCCCAACAGCGACTTCCGTTTCACCATCTCCGGCAACTACCTGCTGAAAGTCTATCCGGAGAATGACCCCGACGATACTCTCCTGCAGGTGCGCTTCATGGTCAGCGAAGGGATGGTCAACGTCGGCGGCCAGGTGCGCACCCAGACCGACATCGACTTCAACCGCACCCACCAGCAGGTGGATTTCACGATTGATACCAACCGCTACCCCATCCGCGACATCTACAACGACCTGCGCGTGGTGGTCAGCCAGAACGGACGCGCCGACAATGCGGTCGTGGTCACCCATCCGCTGCGGGTGGCGGGCGACCGCGCCATCTTCGAGCATAATCCTCAGCTGATTTTCCCCGCCGGCAACGAATACCGCCGCATGGAGACGGTGCAGCTCACATATCCGGGCATGGGGGTGGCCGACGTGGAATACGTCCACCCCTACTATCACCACATGCTGAACATGGCCAGACCGCGCCACAGCATCCCCTACAGCTACGACCAGACCCAGCACGGGCGCTTCTTTGTGCGCGAATACAACGCTGCCAATTCTGACGTGGAGGCCGACTATTCCGTGGTTCATTTCGAACTGGAGATGCTTCCTATCCCCGACATGGACGTATATATCGACGGCGACCTGACCCACCGCCGCCTCGACGAAGGGGCGCGTATGGACTATGACGCCGAGCGCGGAGTGTACCATAAAGTGCTGCTGCTCAAGCAGGGAGCATACAATTATCAGTATCTGGCGCTCCCTACGGCTGCCCGGGGCCGTTTTCGCTCCGATGCCCTGCGCAATTATGCCCCTGCCTCAGCTTCGACAGCCGAAATAGAGGGCGATTTCTTCGAAACCGTCAATGAATACCTGATTCTGGTCTATTACCGCGCTCCTGGCGAACGCTATGACCGCCTGATAGGCTACACCCTCATCAATTCCAACAACGGGCTGTAGCCGGCGATCAAGCCCCAACAACGGGTCGCCAGCAGGCTGATTTTCTATAACGGACTATAGCCCTCAGGCCTCGAAAATCAAGCCATCAAGCCGTCAGGCGCCACTCAGCGAGCATACTGCCATTTCTGCTCGCGGCTGCGGTCGTAGACTTTCTGTCCGGCCACATAGGTAGCCTTTACCATATTGTTCAGGCCGAGAGTAGCCAGCACAAACAGCTTGTCCATCAGCTTCGGGCTGAACTTCATGCGCCACTGTGCGAATTCCGACGGATGCAGGTCGACCACCGTCAGGTCGGCTTCGTAGCCGGGAGCCAGGCGGCCGATCTGATGGTCGAGATGGAGCGTCTGAGCGCCGCCGAGGGTGGCGAGATAGAGGCTGTGAGCCATGTCGAGGCTGTGATCCTGAAGCATGGCCACCTTGTAAGCCTCGCCGAGCTGACGGAAGATAGAGAAGTTAGTACCTCCGCCCACATCTGTGCCCATTCCGACGAGCGTGGGGCGTCGACGGTCTTTGGCCTGCCAGTATTTGAACTGGCCGTCGCCGAGGAATAGATTGGACGAGGGGCAGTGGACCACGCCACAATCAGCCTTATGCAGCAGCTCCCATTCCTCCTCGCTTACGATGCAGCAATGGGCGAAGACCGACAGACGGTCGACGAGGCCGAACCGATTGTAGACCTCCGTATAGTTTGGAACACCCGGGAAAAGCTGCTTCACCCAGTCGATTTCGCTCTGCACCTCGTCGAGGTGAGTGTGCATATAGACGCCGGAATCCTTATAGCGCTGATACAGCTCGCCGGCCAGCTTCAGCTGCAGGTCGGTGGAGGTAGGGGCGAACCGAGGCACCACGGCATAGAGCTGACGGCCGCGGCCGTGCCACTTCTTCAGCAGCTCTTCGGATAGAGCCACCGATTCTTCGGCTGAGCTATCGCGCAGCGAGTCGGGAAGATTGCGGTCCTGAAGCACTTTACCCGTAATCATGCGCGTATTGTAGCGCTCCGACTCCTCGAATATGGCATCCACCGATTCGGCGAAGGTGGTGGAGAATACGTTGGCCGTGGTAGTGCCCTGCGCGAGCAGTTGCTTCATAAATTCACGCGCCACCTCGTCGGCAAAATCCTTGTCGAAAAATCTCGACTCCATCGGAAAGGTGTACTGGTTGAGCCAACGCAGCAGAGTGTCGCCGTAAGAGCCTATCATCGGCGCCTGCACATAGTGCAGATGGCAGTCGATGAACCCCGGCATAATCACCGAGTCGGTGTATACGTCGATATCCTTCAGCTCAGGATAGCGCGGAGCCACTTCGGCATATTCTCCGGCATCGAGAATTCGCCCGTCGCTGACCACCACCAGGCCGTCGGCGTAATGATCGTAGCATTCCGTTTCCGGACAGAGGAAAGGGTCAGCCTTGAACGTCAGCATCTCGCCACGGATCCCTTTAAGCGCTCTATCCTCGTGATTGACCGGTATATTGTTCTTTTTCATAGTTTACGCTGGTTTAACTTAATCTACCTAATGTTAACTACAATTATGCTCGCGTTTAGGTTTAAGAAATATGTCTGAGATTTTTTCAGTACAGGAAGCCGAAGAGCCACAGCGGAATCTTGTTGCCGAATCCGCTCTCGATGTCATCGGCTATCACATAGCTTTCGGGCTTGTCGGCAATCTGCGAAAAGCCTTTCCCCTTGCCGCCTACCTCGAAGATGTATTTTCTGTCTAACAGGAAATCTCCTTCTTTCGGGCAATACACCGTACCTATCTTGCTCAGCATGGAAGCTATAAAGCTTTCCCGAACAGTGCCTACGCGGTTGGATACGCCTAAAGCCTGCATTACCGAGGGGTTGTCGAACAGGATTTTCTCCGGCTTTGCCGCACCCTTCGGCTGAGTTGACGGGTCGTTAAGCGACCGCAGAATGGCACCGTCGCAGAGCAACGCCAGCAACTTCATAAGCTGATTGCGGGTGACGCCTATATCCTTGCTGAGCTTGGAGATATTGGGAACAAACGGAACCTGATCGGCCAAAACCACCACCAGTTTCTTCAGTTTCAGCTGCGTCTCATATTCAATCTGGGTCACTGCCGGGATGTCAATGTCGATTACCGACTGAACAATGCGTTCCACACGCTGCGAATAAGTAAACTCCGATGTACTGAGGAAAAACGGGTAATAGCCCCGATTCAGATAGCGTTCGAACTCGCCGATAACACGGATTGACGAAGCAACCTCCGTTGAGATTGCAGCATGATCGGCAAGAAGCGTCTCAAGACTGACTACCGGGAAACGGGCGATTTCGCTGAATTCCAGATATTCCCGGAATGACAGCCCCCTGAGGTCGTAAATAGCAACACGGCGCGATAGATCGGCCACCTTATTGTTGAGCTGTAAAAGAGAAGACCCGGTAAAAGTCACCCGATAACCGGGATAGCTGTCGTGAATATTCTTCAGCTCCTGCTCCCAGTTATCACGCGGATAGAGATGTACTTCGTCAAGAAACAGATGTGTACCTCCGTGTTTGTAGTGATAATCCACAAGTTCGGTGATGGTATGGTCATTAAACCACAATTGGTCTGACGATGCATACAATCCTTTGCCGTCAGTGAGTTTGCAGCGTTGATACATCATGGTGGTTTTGCCAACACCGCGGGCGCCGCGTATCATTATCAGCGGGTCGTTCCAGTCGATTTCGTGATATAGATAGCGGTAATGCCGTGTTTCTACGCCATTTACCAAGCGGTTGGATATTTCAAATATTCGCTGCATAATCGAAGACCTGAGGATTTGTTTCTCGCAAAGATATGATATTTTTCTTTGGAAAGAAAGATTTTAGGCAAAATCTTTCTTTCTAAAGAGCAATTCTGGCCGAAATCTTTCTTTTCAAAGAGCAAATTTAAGGAATTATCGCTTTGCGGGAGTAAGCGCCGAAGTGTGTCACTCTTTTACGAGCGACACCTTGATAGTCTTGGGAGCGTGGGGAGCACCCTTCTCGGCGCGCGGGAGCAGCTGCAGGCCGGTGACGGTCTGGTTTGAGCCCAGATCGAGAATCAGACTGTGGGGGAAGGCGGCGTGTTTTGCCGTCTGCCAGTAGGTGGATTCCTGCAGGTCGTAGACCTTGTCGCCCGTCGAGTTCTTGCTCTTGGTGTCTTCTGAATCGGCCCAAAGCACGGTCCAGGGCTCACGCGACAGGCGGTTGCCGTCGGCATCGAGTGCGTAAACCTCAGCTACGGCCACCTTCTCGCCGCCATCGTGGGAATCCAGGGCTTCGATAATCAGATAGCGGCCATTGGCCGGAGCGTTGAGTGTGAGCGTCTGCCAGCCGTTGCCTTCGGCAGTGGCAGCCTCAAGCACGGGCTGAGCCTGCTTAAGCAGCTCCTTGGCCTTGCGCCCGTTTTCGCCCGAACCGGGGGCGGTCTGCTGCAGCATGTCGAGAATCGGGGCGCTATGGCCGCTCACCTTGGCCTGACGCGGACCTACCACATCGAATACCACAATCTCGTTCTCACCCTTCTTCAGCCAGCAGCCGGGGGCGTAGAGCGTCTGTTGCGGGCCGATCTCCCAGATGCGTCCCAGCGGATGGCCGTTGACGTATACCAGACCTTTGCCCCATGTCGAGAAGTCGAGGAAGGTGTCGGCGGTCTTTTTCAGATTGAACGTACCGCGGTAGACGCCAAGCGGCAGACGGGCGACGTCGGTCGCAGCATTAGCCTCTACGGGGCTGAACTGCATAGAGGTATAGAATTCCTCCTCATCGGGAATGAGGTAGACCTTCCAGTTTTTAAGATTGCAGACGAAGGGGCGTCCGCCATACATCATCGTCAGCTCCACATCGGAGGTGATACCCTTGAAGTCCTTGATGGCGCGGCCGAAGTTGATGCGGCCCATGGCCTCCACCAGAATCTGAAGCGTAGCGCCTTCGGCCACAGCGGGCAGGCGAAGCTGAGTCTCATGGTTGCGGCGGTCGAGCTTGCCTACATAGCGGTTGTCGACAAATACCTGAGCATAATCGTGGGCGTCGAGCTTGAGCACTCCCCCCTGAGGCAGAGCCGGCAGAGTGGTGGCATACATGATCGAGCCGAAGCCCTGGTCATATTCCTCCATGGTCCTGATGTCGGAGTCGGTCAGCGGCTCGGGCAGATTGGTCAGCAGCGGAGCCACCTCGGTGAGGGTGAATTCAGCCACATCCATGGTCGGAATCTCCTTGGGAGCCTTGGGAAGCTTGCCCGGAGCATATTTGGCCAGAGTCTTGCGCAGCAATTCATATTTGGGAGTATAATGGCCGGCCTCCGAGATGGGGGCATCGTAGTCGTAGCTGGTCACGTCGGGAGCAAAGCCGGGCGAGTTGGCGCCGGCCCAATGGCCCCAGTTGGTGCCTCCGTGAGTCATGTAGAGCGAGAAGGAAATCCCTTTGGAGAGCATCTCGTCGATACCGGCAATCATGTCGGCGGCGTCGCGGGTCTCATGGTTGGCTCCCCACTTGTCGAACCATCCGCTCCAGAATTCCGAGCACATCAGCGGCGAATCGGGGCGCAGCTCCTTCAGACGGGCAAACTGCTCGTCGATGTTGGCGCCGGTGCCGAAGTTCATGGTCCAGATCAGATCGTCAAGACCGTTGTCGGTAAAGTTCGACGACCAGTCGCACTGGAACATCGTCACATCGTTGCCGAAATTCTTGCGGAGCATGTCGCGGATAGTGGCCACGTAAGGCTTATCCTTGCCGTAGGAGCCGTATTCATTCTCCACCTGCACCATAATGATGGGGCCGCCGTCTTTGGCCAGCAGACCGTCGACCTGCTTGGCCACTTCGGCCTGGAATTTGTCGACTCTTTCAATGAAATAGGGGTCGAGCTCACGCAGGCGGATATCTTTCTTCTTGAGAAGCCACCAGGGGAGACCGCCCATCTCCCATTCGGCGCATACATACGGGCCCGGACGCAGAATCACATTCATCCCGTTGGCCTTGCATAGCTCCACGAAGTGGCGTAGGTCGTTCTGACCGGTGAAGTCGAACTGGTCAGGTTTGGGCTCATGGGCATTCCAGAACACGTACAGGCACACTGTGTTCATCCCCAGGGCCTTGGTCTGCTTGATGCGCTGGTCCCAGTAGGGGCGCGGGATGCGCGGATAGTGCAGCTCGGCCGCTTTGACGGTGTAGGGTTGGTTGTCGAGCAGGAATGTGCCCTGTCCGGCTTCAAATTTTACAGGTTTGGCTTCGGATTTCGCAGCCATTAGCGTGGATGCCGGCAATGTCGCCAGCATAGCCGCCGCGAGAGCGAAAGATTTTAGATTCATGGTTAGAAGTTGGTAAGTATTTTGGTGCAAATTTACGAATAATCAGGCAGATTTTTGTAATTTTGCGATTCAAAACATCGAAACAACAAAAAGCAACAATATAGCATGCTTACCCTCCAACAGATTAAAGCAGATCCGGCCCGTACGATTGCGAAACTGGCCGTGAAAGGCTTCGACGGAAAAGAAGCCATCGAAAAAGTGCTCCAGCTCGACGAACAGCGCCGCCAGATGCAGCTCGACAACGATAACAAAGCCGCTGAACTCAACCGCCTCGCCGCTTCTATCGGCGCCCTGATGAAGCAGGGCAAGCGCGAAGAGGCCGAGCAGGCCAAAGCTCAGGTAGCCGGCCTGAAGGAGAATCAGAAGGCCATCGCAGCCGGTCTGGCTCAGGTAGAAGCCGAGCAGCGCAACATCCTGCTGACCATCCCCAACCTCCCCTGCGACATGGTGCCCGAAGGGAAGACTGCCGAGGACAATGTGGTGGAGAAGACCGGCGGTCCGATGCCCGACCTTCCCGCCGACGCCCTGCCCCACTGGGAGCTGGCCAAGAAATACAATATCATCGACTTCGACCTTGGCGTGAAGATCACCGGCGCCGGATTCCCCGTCTACGTCGGCAAGGGTGCCCGCCTGCAGCGCGCCCTCATCCAGTTCTTCCTCGATCAGGCCAACGAAGCCGGCTACACTGAAATCGAGCCGCCTTATGTAGTCAACGAGGCATCCGGCTACGGCACAGGCCAACTTCCCGACAAGGAGGGCCAGATGTATCATTGCGAGGTCGACAACCTCTACCTCATCCCCACGGCCGAAGTGCCCGTGACCAACATCTACCGCGACGTAATCCTCAGCGAGGATGAGCTCCCGAAGATGAACTGCGCATACTCTGCCTGCTTCCGCCGCGAAGCCGGCAGCTACGGCAAAGACGTGCGCGGCCTGAACCGCCTGCATCAGTTTGACAAGGTAGAAATCGTGCGCATCGAGAAGCCCGAGAATTCCTACGCTGCTCTGGAGAAGATGAAAGACCACGTGCAGGGTCTGCTCGAAAAGCTCGGTCTGCCCTGGCACATCCTGCGCCTCTGCGGCGGCGACATGAGCTTCACCTCCGCCATCACCTTCGACTTCGAAGTATGGTCAGCAGCCCAGAAGCGCTGGCTGGAGGTATCGTCGGTATCCAACTTCGAAACCTATCAGGCCAACCGCCTCAAATGCCGTTACCGTGGCAGCGACAAGAAGACTCACCTCTGCCATACACTCAACGGCTCTGCTCTGGCTCTGCCGCGCATCATGGCAGCCCTGCTGGAGAACAACCAGACGCCTCAGGGCATCGTCATCCCCGAAGTGCTCCGCAAATACACCGGCTTCGACATCATTGACTGATACACATCGACATCATTGACTGATACACATCGAAGATTCAATAGCATACACACAAAGCGGCCGCTCCCACATCTCGGAAGCGGCTGCTTTATTTCTCCCCCTAAAAATTTATACGGGTTATACGAATTATACGAATTATTAGAGTTATACGATTTATTCGATTTATTCGATTTATTCGATTTATCCGAATTCCCCTATATTCCGGCTCTTACTTCCTTACCAGATGTGAGAAGGTGAGCTGGAGGTCGCGCAGGAAATCTTTCGCCGGGGTAATGAACGGCTTGAAGTCGCTCTGATCTTTCGGGACGAAAATCGGAAGCGCTTCGCGGTGGCACCGGCAGTCGAGGATCTCGTCGAGGATGATGGGCTCGCCGTCGATATGTGCTTCGCCCGGCGCGGCGCGGTAGATCACGGCAGCCGGTGCGCGGAAACACTGCACCATAGTGTTTTTCGTAATCATACCCGTAAAGATATCCATCCCCATTACGGCTGCGTCGATGGGCGAGCCGCTGTGAACCACAATCACATCGAGCAGCCCGTCGGTAATACTGGCCTGCGGGGCTATGTAGGCGTTGTTGCCCCACTGCGAGGCGTTGCAGACGGCCACGAGGAAAGCTTTTTCTGTCAGTATCTTGCCGTTGGCCGAGATGGTATATGTGTGCGGCCGGTATTGCAGATATTCGCTGATGGTGCTCTTGATGTAGGTGAGCAAGCCGCGGCGGCCCTGCCGGGCGAAACGATGGCTCACGGCAGCATCGAAGCCCATGCCGAAAGTGCAGAAAAACGGGTTGTCGTTTACCGTGCCGTAGTCGCAGCGCACTATATTGTCTTCCTCAATGATTTTCAGGGCGAGATTCAGGTCGACCGGCACGCCGATATGACGCGCCAGGCCGTTGCCTGAGCCGGCGGGGATGATACCCAGGGCAGTGGCAGTGTTGCAGAGCGACTTTGCCGTCTCGTTGACGGTGCCGTCGCCGCCACAGGCCAACACTCCGTAGTACCCGGCTTCAGCCGCTTCGGCCGCCAATATGGTGGCGTCGCCGCGTGCGCCGGTGGTGCGCACATCGACTTCATAGCCTTTGGCTCCGAGCCGCTCTTTTACGGCATCGGTAACGCCGCGCTTGCTGCCCGTGCCCGATATAGGGTTTATAATCAGCATTATGCGCCTATCGTCGGGCTTGGGCTGTGCGGCCGGGGTATGTCGGGTATCCATTGCGATGCGATTGGGAAGATGATGGTGAGGTTTACTGCGAAACCACGTTTTAGTGCGAAACCACTACGCGGGCCGGTGTGGCCTGCTGCTCGGTGGTCAGGAAGAATGCGCCCATCGGCAGGGAGATCATTTCGCCATCTTCCACCCTGGGAAGCACTCTGATCAGGCGGCCCATAGCGTCGTAGATACGTACTCCGGTGTGGGTCTGGCCGCAGATAAGGCGGATGCCGCCGTCGATGGCCTGCCAGCCAAGCGGGTTGTCAAGCTCAACGTCAGCGATACCTCCGGTGGCGAGGTTGACGATGATTTCATTCGAAGGCTCCGACTTGTAGCCCAGACGAACCGACTGAACGGAGTATTTCTCCTGGCTGCCGGGGGTAGCGCCTGTGATTGTCATCTGGTTGGTCTCCGACTCGATAGTCTCGGTAGAGGATGCAGCGCCGTTGATGATGGTGCGGGTGAGCAGATAGTAGTCGACAGTCTCATCGGGATCGGCCGGAGCGTCCCAGTTGGCCGTATAGCTTGTTTCGGTCACATCCGATGCCTCCGTGGCTGTCAGTCGGCTCAGCGTAGGCACGGGCAGACCCTGACCGCGCAGAATCACAGAGCGTGACGAAGCGTTGGGGTCGCCTTCAATCGAGAGCTTGGCCAGATGCTCGCCCACCTCGGTCGGGGTATAGGTGACGCGTACGTGCACTCCGCTCTTGCTGTTGGCTGCCGAGGCCGATACGGTCTTGGTGTCGACGGTAAACATCGAAGCCCACTTCTGATATTTATCGCGGTTTTCGGTGTCGCGGTAGTCGTAGAGCGAGATGCGCAGCTCGATGGGGTTAGTCAGGTATTCACCCTGGAAGAGCACCGAGGCGGTGTTGGGCGACCCTACGGCCGTCTCGCCAAACTGCAGCTCAAGCCCCTGCACCGGCGCCAGAAGCGTCGGGTCTCCTTCGGGCAGAGTCCCCGAGCCGGGCTGCCAGGGCTGGCCCTTGCGGTTGCCCCACAGATATTCCGCCAGCTCAGGATAGTCGATGAAGGGGTTGCGGTTCGACTGAATCTTGTAGACCTCTTCGTTGCGGTCGTATTCCTTCTGGCTGACGGGGTCCTGACGGTGCCATTTCAGCAGCAGATCGACCGACCACTGATTGAGCGTCGGGTAGAGGTTGTTGCTGACCATATAGGTATATTTCCACGTCAGATTCTGATAGCATGTGACCATATAGAAGTAGGTGCGCGCGAAGTCGCCCTTGTACTCGTCGGCCGGCTCGAACACCATCTTGGCGCCCCCGCCCTGGCCGTTGACGGGATAACCCACCTTGGTCACTCCGTTGTCGTAGGTATTGCGGTCGTTTTTCGACATGTCGACCGTGCCCAGCGGGTAGTTGCTCTTGGCCATGTTGGCCTCCGATTCCGAGGGGTACAGATGGTTGAGGTCAACGTAGGCGGGAGTGGCCGTGGAGCCGCCCCACCACGATTTCGGGAAGGAGTGCTCGCGGTTCATGCCCCAGAAGTTTGGAAGATACAAGGGGATATTGCCGTACATGTCCCACCACTGGCCGTAGCGCTCATTCCCCTGAGGGTATACGTCGGTGATGCGGAAATAGCTGGGCAGATTCTGATAGCTCGACACCTCGTTGTGGTTGTAGAGCAGATTGTGAAGAGCGGTCTTGAGGTCGCCCTCTTTTTTGCCGGTACAGGTGCGGTAATATGCCGCAGGGACTGCTGCCGACGCAGCTATGGCCGATGCCACCATGAGGCACAGGGCAATTAGGCGAAGGCGCATAAAGTTATAACGGGTCATAAACAAACGGTTTTTTACTTATGTTTAACTGAAAAGTAACGCTGATGAGGCCGTATTGGTTGGATTGGCCGTCAGGTAAATTTTCCCAGATATTTTTCAAGACGCTCTATGATGGCCTGCGGCTGGATGCCGCGCAGACAATGGTAGTCGCCGCGGAAGCAAGGTTTATTGCCGAATACGGAGCAGGGTCGGCACGTCATGGGCAGCTGCACCATGTCGTTCTCTTGCTGCCGCCACCCCTTGAAACCGCAGTAAGGATGGGTAGCGCCCCAGACGCTCACCACCGGGGTACGCACCAGCGAGGCCAGGTGCATGTTGGCCGAGTCCATCGAGAGCATCACGTCCAGATGGCTCACCAGCGCCAGTTCCGCCGGGAATCCGTAGCGTTTCCCCGCCAGCGACACGGCCTGCGGGTAACGTTCGGCCCATCCGTTGAGGATTTCGGCTTCGTTGCCGCCTCCGCCGAAGAGGAAGATACGCGTATCGGGGCGCGAGGCCACAGCTTTCACCACCTGCTCCATCATCTCCGGAGGGTAGATCTTGCCCGCATGCTTGGCAAAGGGAGCGATGCCCACCCAGCGCTCACCGGCAGCCTTTGGAGCAGAGATGGCGGCGAAATCGGCCGAAGGAGCCTTGTGCCCTTCGCCGTAAAGTCCTTCAAAACTGCTCTCTACGGGAAGACCTATGCGGTGAAAGGCCTGACGGTAGCGTGCGCGGGTCGACTGCAGCGGGAGAAGCACCTTGTTGACGCGCCGCGTCAGAGCGTTTTTCCCCCGGCGCCCTTTGTTGATTGTCGATACCGGCTTACCGTCGAGGCGGCAGAACAGGCGGAACACCTTGGTGCGCAGCACATCATGAAGGTCGATCATCCCGTCGAACCGATATTTCTCCTCCAGCTCGCGGTATAATATGCGAAGCCCTTTGAGCCCGTGGTAGCCCGCCTCAAGGTTAACCCCGACCACGCTCAGGTTGGCCGGAGCGTTGATGAATATCGAGGTCATCGACTGGCGTGTAAGAAACACGAAGTGCACATCGGGATAGCAGCGGCAGGCGCTGTAGATCACCGGTACGGTCATCGCCACGTCGCCCAAAGCCGAAAATCGCGTCACGAGCACGCATTTCAGCTGTCGGGGGTTTGCGAGGCCAACGCTGCAGTCGGCTGTCTTGGCGGTATCTTTCTCTTTATCTGATTTCAAATCGGTTGGCGTTTTTATCTGTCATCGGCCTGCCGCACAAGGGCATCGGAGCAAGGCTGACTGCAAATTTAAGCAAATTCTCACAAAAATTTCGCAAATTGCCTCATCCTCCGGGCTGAAAATAGGGCTATTCGCAATATTGTCCTAAATGATTTTTGAGTACGGCTTAACCAGCAGAGGCATCTGCCT
>CAMEGQ010000068.1 GCA_945916235.1 uncultured Porphyromonadaceae bacterium
TCCGCCATTACGGCGAAGTTCGTCCATCTTCCGCTCCAGATAGTTGTCAGCCATAGGATTTTTCAGTAGCCACGCGGCGCTCAGCCAAACAGGTGAGCCGACAGCGCATTCAGCGCGCGAACCTTATCCTCTTTCTTCACCAGGAAGGAGATATTGGAGTTCGATCCTCCGTAGGATATCATGCGCACGGGGACATCGGCGAGCGCTTCGATAGCGCGGGCCTCAAATCCGCGGTTGTGCCATTCCAGGTCACCGACCACACAGATAATCACCATATCATTGTCGACTGTCACAGTGCCTATCTCCTTGAGCTCATCGACGATATGCTCCAGCTTCAGGGTATTGTCGACCGTCACGGAGATTCCGACCTCGGAGGTGGCAATCATGTCGATGGGACGATGATAGGAGTCGAAAATCTCAAATACGCGGTGGATGAATCCGGAGGCCTTGAGCATGCGCGTAGAGCGAATTTTGATGGCCGTGACGCCATCTTTGGCCGACACTGCCATTATCTTGCGCGAATGGACGGTATTATATATAAGCGTGCCGCGAGCCGACGGTGCCATCGTGTTGAGCACTCGGATGGGGATATTGTTGAGTTTGGCGGGCATCACGCATGCCGGATGGAGGATTTTGGCACCAAAGTAAGCCAGCTCTGCTGCCTCGTCGAAATGAAGCTCGGCCACGGGAGTGGTCCCCTCGACGAAACGCGGATCATTGTTGTGCATCCCGTCAATATCGGTCCATATTTCGATTTCGTCGGCATATATGGCCGCACCTATAAGCGTGGCCGTGAGGTCGGAGCCTCCGCGCTGCAGATTGTCGGTCTCGCCGCGATAGTTGCGGCATATAAAGCCCTGCGTGACAAACAGATGCGCATCGCCATGAGCGTCAAGCATCGGCTGCAGATGCTCCGAGATATAGTCGATATCGGCCTCTGCGTCGGAGTCGGTGCGCATGAACTCCAGAGCCGGAAGCCATACGCTATTGATCCCCTGCGAATGCATGTACACATCCATCAGATGGGTCGACATCAGCTCGCCCTGAGCCAGAATCTCCTTCTCCATCGTTGCGGGATGCTCCCCTTCGTGGGCATAGGAGCGCAGCAGGCGGAATGACTCGTCGATCCACCGGCGGGCTTCGGTGCGGTCTTCCTCACGGTCGTACAGCTCGTTGATTGTGGCTATGTATTTCTTTTCCAGGGTGTTGATGGTAGCCTTGGCTCCATTGACATTATGACGCGCGATATAGTCGGCTATCTCCACCAGGGTGTTGGTGGTGCCTGACATGGCCGACAGCACTATTATATTGCGTCCGCGCGGACTCACCAGCGCCGCCACTTCTTTGATTCTCTGTGCACTCCCTACCGAGGTGCCGCCGAATTTCAATACTTTCATCTTTCCGTTGATCTTACTTAATGTTCACCTCAGCCTCGTCGACCAGCTGCTTGTCGATGCAACGCACCACGCGCGACGGATACTGCTCCACCAGCTGGAGATTGTGGGTAGCCATAACCACGGCCGTACCGCTTTCTGAAATCTCGCGCAGGGTACGCACGATATTGTCGCCCGTGGCCGGGTCAAGGTTGCCCGTAGGCTCGTCGGCCAGAATCAGGCGCGGAGAGTTGAGCAGTGCGCGGGCTATCACCACACGCTGCTGTTCGCCTCCGGAGAGTTCGTGGGGCATCTTGTAGCTTTTATTGGCCATCCCCACCTGACGGAGCACCGCCTCAATGCGCTCTTCCTTCTCCGAGGCGTCGCGCCAGCCGGTGGCGTCGAGCACGAAGCGCAGATTGTCGAACACATTACGGTCGGTCAGCAGCTGGAAGTCCTGAAACACTATGCCGATAGCGCGGCGCAGATACGGTACCTGATTGCGGCGGATTGAGGCCAAATCGAAGTCGAGCACTGTGGCCTGACCCGAAGCTACGGGAATCTCGGCATACATCGACTTGAGCAGCGTCGATTTTCCGCTGCCCACCTTGCCTATGAGGTACACGAATTCCCCCTCGTCGAGGGTAAAATTGACATGCTTCAGCACCACGAGCTCCTTGCGCAGCAGCTCCACGTCGCGATATTCTACTATGCTCATCTGTGTCTGTGAGGTTTGACTCTGACTTGTGGGTTTGACATTGTGTTTACCGCCGCTAAGCATACCTCAGGAAGCGCAGGCGGGTATTAACCTGCAAATTTAGGTCTCTTCCGCCCATTTCACGCTCTGGACCCGCCGAATTAACGGTTATTTAACATTTCACGCTTTTTTTCACTTAAAAATTGGGCCTGAAGGTTGATTAATCAAAGATTTAGCCGTAATTTTGCACCTTGAAAAATCCCCGATAAACGGAATCAAATACAAAACAACATAAAAACAGACTCATTTTATGCAAGTTACGCTTGAAAAGACCGGCGACCTCGATGGCATCATCAAGGTTGCAGTCACCTCTGACGACTACGCAGAAAAAGTAAACAAAGAACTCAAAGAGATAGGCCGCACACGCCAGATCCCCGGCTTCCGTCCCGGCCACGTCAGCCTCGAACAGCTCCGCCGCCGCTTCGGTAAGGACGTAAAGAGCCATGTGCTCAATGAGGAAGTGTTCCGCGCTGTCATCGACTATATCCGCGAAAACAAAGTCAACGTGCTGGGCGAGCCGCTCCCCGTTGAAGTACAGGAAATCAACCTCAACGATTCCGACTATACCTTCAGCTACGAAGTAGGTCTGGCTCCCGAGATCAACATCACCATCGACAAAGACCTCACCCTCCCCTACTATACCATCGCCGTAAGCGACGACATGGTTAAGGAGCAGGACACCGCCCTCTGCGAACGCTTCGGCGCCCAGGTGCCCGGCGAAGAGGTTGACGCCAAGGCTCTGGTCAAGGGCGCCATCATGCAGCTCGACGCTGAAGGCAATGTCCTTACCACCGAAGACGCCATCCAGGTGACCGACGGCATCGTTGCTCCCATGTACTTCACCGACAAGGAGCAGGCCGACCTCTTCCTCGGCAAGAAAGTCGGCGACAAGGTAGTGTTCAACCCCGCCAAGACCTGCGGCGGCAACGCTGCCGAGCTCTCCTCAATGCTTCACATCGACAAGGAGAAAGCCGCAGAAGTCACCTCCGACTTCGAAATGGCCATCTCGGAAATAATCGTGCTCAAACCCGCTCAGCACGGCGAAGAATTCTATAAGGAGGTATTCCCCGGCGCAGCCGAAATCACCGACGAAGCCAAATATTTCGAAGCCCTCAAGTCGATGATCGCCGCTCAGCTCGCTCCCAACTCGGAGCAGATGTTCGCCCGCGACACCCACAAGATTCTGGTAGAGAAATTCGGCAACTTCGACCTCCCCGCAGCCTTCCTCAAGAAATGGCTCGTGGCCCGCAACGAAGGCCTGACCGCTGAGAACATCGAAGAGGAATTCTCCAAGATGGAGCCCTCGATCAAATGGGAGCTCATCACCGAGAAACTGAGCGCTGACCTCGACATCAAGGTCAATGATGAAGACATGCTCGGCTACGCCAAAGGCATCGCCGCTCAGCAGTTTGCCCAGTACGGCATGACCAACCTCGACGACGAAGTGATCACCAACTACGCAAAGCGCATCCTCGAAGACAAGAAGATGGCTCAGCGCATCCACGACGACGTGTCGGGCCACAAGCTCTTCAACGCCATCAAGGCTCTGGCCACCATCGACAACAAGACCGTAAGCCTCGACGAGTTCAAGACCCTCGCCCAGCAGGCCTAAGAGCCGGCTGTAAGGCCCACTTTCTCTGAAAGCTACTCAAGGCGGCGTGCCCCCTCCGGCATGCCGCCTTTGTCATGTCCGGCCTCTTACGCCCGCCCCGGGCGCCACCCCCGCAATTCCTCAGACATTTCGTGAGCATTCCGAGGATGCAATCCGGAAGATGATGCCAATATGTCCACACCGCGCAGTTTTTCCTCAATTTTCCATAAAATCGCTTGCAAAATTTGTCATCCCGAAAAAATTTCCTATCTTTGAATTACGAAACTGTGGCCGCCGAGCCGATTCCCAACGGAGAGCAGGGCAAACCGCCCTCATCACCAGCGCACGAAGCCGCAGTATACACAAAATCGGCCGCAAAAGCGTTACTGTTTACGACGCCCCCGCGCTCTGATTATCCACTCCAATTTCAACAACAATCTCTCATACCTATATGAACAATTTCAGCAATAACAACGACTTCCGGAATTTTGCAGTAAAGCATCTCGGAATCAACGGCCTCGCTCTCGACCAGTATACCTCGGCCACCGACCAGGCCATCCGCTCAAGCTACATCTCCCCGACCATCATCGAAGAGCGTCAGCTCAACGTGGCTCAGATGGACGTATTCTCGCGCCTGATGATGGACCGCATTATCTTCCTGGGCACCGACGTCAACGACTATTCGGCCAATGTGGTTCAGGCTCAGCTCCTCTACCTCGACTCGGCCGACCCCGGCAAAGACATCACCATCTACATCAACTCCCCCGGCGGCTCGGTCTACGCAGGTCTCGGCATCTACGACACCATGCAGTACGTATCGTCCGACGTGGCCACCATCTGCACCGGCATGGCTGCCTCCATGGCCGCCGTCCTGCTCGTGGCAGGCGAAAAAGGGAAGCGATTCGCCCTGCAGCATTCGCGCGTAATGATCCATCAGCCCATGGGCGGCGCTCAGGGTCAGGCTTCCGACATCGAAATCACTGCCCGCGAAATCCAGAAACTCAAGAAGGAGCTCTACCACATCATCGCCGACCATTCGGGCCAGCCTTTCGATAAAGTGGAGCGCGACTCCGACCGCGACTACTGGATGACAGCTCAGGAAGCTCTCGATTACGGCATGATCGACCGCGTGCTCATCAAGAGCAAATGACCGCAGGCCGTCCACGCCTAAATAGCAACCAATCAGTAAAGAATGGCAAAGAAAAAAATGGAAACATGCTCGTTCTGCGGCCGCCCGGCCGACATGAGCGAAGTTTTGATCCCCTCGTCGATCACCTCCGGCACCTTCATCTGCGCCGAATGCGCCGACCAGATCCACGACCTGCTCACTCAGGCCCGTGGCCTCGGCGACCAGCAGAAGAAGGCCCCGGTAGACAAGGAAGGAAGCCGCGAAAAACTCAAATCGCTTCCCAAACCTAAGGAGATCTGCGAGTTTCTCGACCAGTATGTGATAGGTCAGGACGCCGCCAAGCGCTATCTGTCGGTGGCCGTCTACAACCACTATAAACGTCTGGAACAGCCCACCGATGACGATGTCGACATCGAAAAGAGCAACATCGTGCTCGTAGGCCCGACCGGAACGGGCAAAACCCTGCTGGCCAAGACTATAGCTCGCCTGCTCGACGTGCCCTTCACCATAGTCGACGCCACGGTACTCACCCAGGCGGGCTATGTGGGCGAAGACATCGAGAGCCTGCTGACGCGCCTGCTCCAGGTGGCCGACTACGATGTGGCCCGCGCCGAGCGCGGCATCGTCTTCATCGACGAAATCGACAAGATAGCCCGCAAGGGCGACAACCCTTCGATCACCCGCGATGTCAGCGGTGAGGGCGTGCAGCAAGGCCTGCTGAAGCTTCTCGAAGGGTCAGTCGTCAACGTACCGCCCCAAGGCGGACGCAAACACCCCGAGCAGCGCATGATTCCGGTGGATACCAAAAACATCCTCTTCATCTGCGGCGGTGCCTTCGACGGCATCGAACACAAGATAGCCCATCGCCTCAACACCCATGTGGTAGGCTATTCCACCGACCCCTCGCGTCAGCGCGTCAACGCCGACAACTATCTGGCTTATGTGGCTCCGCAGGACCTCAAATCCTTCGGCCTCATCCCTGAAATCATCGGCCGTCTCCCGATCCTGACACATCTGGAACCGCTCGACCGAGACGCCCTGCGCCGCATCCTCACCGAGCCGAAAAACGCCATCACCCTCCAGTATGAGAAGCTCTTCGCCATGGACGGTATCTCTCTGACCTTCCAGCCCGAAGCCCTCGACGCCATCGTCGACAAAGCTATCGAATACAAACTCGGCGCCCGCGGTCTGCGCGCCATCGTCGAGACGGTGATGATCGACGCAATGTACGAGCTACCCTCTTCGAAGAAGCGCACCTTCACCGTCACACCCGACTATGTGCGCACCAAACTCGAATCAAGCTACTTCGAAACCAACAAGGAGCTGATTAAAGCTTAGGCTCCCGAATCGGACACGGCCCCGGCCCGGAATCAGCCCGGGCACAGGCCGCTCCGCCCTCTCCTATCTATAACTGCAACCAACCATCTCACTCCCGATTACCATGACGACAAAACAGCAGCTCGCCCAAGCGCTCAAGCAAAACTTCGGCTTCGACAGCTTCAAAGGAAATCAGCAAGAGATCATGCTCTCGCTGCTCGAAGGACACGACGTGTTCGTGCTCATGCCCACCGGCGGCGGTAAATCGCTTTGCTATCAGCTCCCCTCGCTCCTGACTGAAGGCACGGCCATAGTGATCTCCCCGCTGATCGCCCTGATGAAGAATCAGGTCGACGCCATGCGCAACTTCAGCACCGACGACGGCATCGCCCACTTCCTCAATTCGTCGCTCAATCGCGCCGCTATCGACCAGGTGAAAACCGACGTCCTCTCAGGCAAAACCAAGCTGCTTTATGTCGCCCCGGAATCGCTCACCAAAGAAGACAATATTGAATTTCTAAAGACAGTTCCCATATCGTTCTATGCCGTCGACGAGGCCCACTGCATCTCGGAGTGGGGCCACGATTTCCGGCCTGAATACCGCCGCATCCGCCCTATCATCAACGAGATAGGCCAGCGCCCGGTGATTGCCCTCACCGCCACGGCCACTCCCAAGGTGCAGCATGACATTCAGAAAAACCTCGGCATGGGCGACGCCGTGGTCTACAAATCGTCGTTCAACCGTCCCAATCTCTACTATGAGATACGGCCCAAAACGTCGCAGACCGACCACGACATCATCAAGTTCATCAAGAATCGCGAAGGCAAATCGGGCATCATCTACTGCCTCAGCCGTAAAAAAGTAGAAGAGCTCGCCGAACTGCTTAAGCTCAACAATATCAAGGCTCTCCCCTATCATGCAGGCATGGATGCAACCACGCGCTCAGCCAATCAGGACGCCTTCCTGCTCGAGCAGGTCGACGTCATCGTGGCCACCATCGCCTTCGGCATGGGCATCGACAAGCCCGACGTACGCTACGTGATTCACTATGATATGCCCAAATCGCTCGAAGGATACTATCAGGAGACCGGCCGAGCCGGCCGCGACGGTGGCGAAGGCCACTGCCTGACGTTCTACTCCGCCAAAGATCTTAAAAAGATGGAGAAATTCGTGCAGGGCAAGCCCATCACCGAGCAGGAAATCTCCAAACAGCTTCTGGCTGAGACGGCCCACTACGCCGAATCGTCGGTATGCCGCCGTAAGACCCTGCTCCACTACTTCGGAGAAGAGTACACAGCCGACAACTGCGGGAACTGCGACAACTGTCTAAACCCAAAGAAAAGCGTGGAAGCTAAAGACGAACTGGCAGCCGTATTGGAAACCATCGCTGCACTAAAGGATAAATTTAAAGCCGAACATATTATCGACGTGGTCACCGGACGCGAAACCAACGATGTGCGCAGCTACCACCACGAAGACCTCGACGTGTTCGGCTCGCTCCCCAAGACCGACCGCCGCTATCTCAACTCGCTCATCCGCCAGGCTATCATCAGCGGATACATCGAGCGCGAAATCGAAAACTTCGGTCTGGTGAAACTCACCCCCGCAGGCGAAAAATTCATCAAACACCCCACCTCGTTCCGCATGGTCGAGGACAACGAATTCAACGAGGACGAGGAGGAGACGCCCGTAAAGAGCGGCGCCGCCTGCGCCGTCGACCCCGAGCTCTACTCCATCCTCAAAGACCTCCGCAAGAAGACGGCAAAGATGAACAATCTCCCGCCCTACGTCATCTTCCAGGACCCCTCGCTCGAAGCCATGGCCACCACCTACCCCATCAGCCTCGAGGAACTGCAGAACGTGCCCGGCGTAGGCGCAGGCAAGGCCAAGCGCTACGGCGAGGAATTCGTCAAGGTGATTAAAGCCCACGTGGAGGAGAACGAAATCGAGCGCCCCGCCGACCTTCGCGTGCGCTCAGTGGCCAACAAGAGCCGCATCAAGATCTCCATCATCCAGGCCATCGACCGCAAAATCGACCTCGATGAGCTCGCCAACACAAAATGCATGGAATTCAGCGAACTGCTCGACGAAATCGAGGCCATCGTCTATTCCGGCACCAAAATCAACATCAACTATTTCATCAACGAAGTGATCGACGAAGACCATCAGGAAGACATCTTCGAATATTTCAAGGAAGCCGACACCGACGCCCTCGGCGCAGCCATCAAGGAGCTCGGCTCCGAATACACCGAAGACGAGATCCGCCTGATGCGCATCAAATTCATCTCCGAGCTCGGCAACTGACGCCCCGCCCCGAAGACCCCTGACATAACACGATATATCCCAAGCATTACGCCTGATAGAGGGATTTTATAGTTTAAGAGCCGGTTCGAGATTTTGTCGATCTGGCTTTATATGCCGTCTTTATAGCATTATATGATATATTGAGCTTTGGAATGACACCTGCCATATCTGGTGAAATAATTTCCTTCATAGTAACACCTGCCTATATTTTACCACTCGGATTTTTCATTTGAATCGGATTTGGGGCTGAAAGCCCCGGAAATCCGGCTGGCCGACGAGTTTATTCGCAAAAAAATTCGTAACTTTGCGTCTGATTTCCAATCTGACCAACAATTATGATAGCTGTCAACAACTTAGGCATACAATTCGGCAAAAGGATACTGTTTCAGGATGTTAATTTAAAATTTACGCCAGGCAACTGCTACGGCATCATCGGAGCCAACGGCGCAGGCAAATCCACGCTTATGCGCATCCTCTCCGACCAGCTCAGCCCCACTCACGGCACTGTCTCGATGGGCCCGGGCGAACGTATGAGCGTGCTGGAACAGGACCACTTCAAGTTCGACGAGTGTACGGTGCTTAACACTGTGCTTCAGGGTCATACCGTCCTCTGGGATATCATTCAGGAGAAGAACGCGCTCTACGCCAAGCCCGACTTCTCCGACGCTGACGGCATACGCGCCTCCGAACTCGAAGAGAAATTCGCCGAGCTCGAAGGATGGAACGCCGAGGCCGACGCCGCTGCCCTGCTTTCGGGTCTGGGCATCCGCGAAGACCGCCACCAGATGCTCATGCGCGACCTCTCCGGTAACGAGAAGGTGCGCGTGCTCCTGGCCAAAGCGCTCTTCGGCAACCCCGACAATCTGCTTCTTGACGAGCCTACCAACGACCTTGACCTCGACACCGTGGCCTGGCTTGAAGACTATCTCTCGAAATTTGAAAACACCGTGCTCGTGGTCAGCCACGACCGACACTTCCTCGACTCGGTGTGCACCCATACCCTCGACATCGACTATAACAAGGTGACGCTCTTCGCCGGCAACTACAGTTTCTGGTACGAGTCGTCGCAGCTGGCTCTGCGTCAGCAGCAGCAACAGAACAAGAAGGCCGAAGAGAAGCGCAAGGAGCTGCTGGAGTTCATCCAGCGATTCAGCGCCAATGTGGCCAAATCCAAGCAGACCACCTCGCGCAAAAAGATGCTTGAAAAGCTCAACATCGAGGAGATTCAGCCGTCGTCGCGCCGCTATCCGGGCATCATCTTCACTCCGGAGCGCGAACCGGGCAACAAGATTCTCGAAGTCCACGGCCTCAAGGCCTCGGTCGATGGCGAAGTGCTCTTCGAGGACGTCAACTTCCAGATTGAGAAGGGCGACAAGGTGGCTTTCCTCAGCCACGACCCGCGAGCCATGACAGCCCTGTTCGAAATCATAACCGGCCACCGCAAACCCGACGCCGGCACCTACGACTGGGGCCAGACCATCACCACGGCCTACCTCCCGCTCGACAATTCGGAGTTCTTCAATACCGACATCAACCTGGTCGACTGGCTCTGCCAGTTCTCTTCCGACTCCAGCGAGATCTACCTCAAGGGGTTCCTGGGCAAGATGCTTTTCTCCGGCGAAGAGGTGCTGAAGAAAGCCTCCGTGCTCTCCGGTGGAGAAAAGATGCGGTGCATGATCGCACGCATGATGCTCCGCAACGCCAACACCATGGTGCTCGACTCCCCCACCAACCATCTCGACCTCGAATCCATTCAGGCCTTCAACAATACGCTCCAGAGCTTCAAGGGCAACATCCTGCTCTCAAGCCATGACCACGAGTTTATCCAGACGGTCTGCAACCGCATCATCGAGCTGACTCCCCGCGGCATCATCGACAAGATGATGGACTACGACGACTACATAACTGACGAAAAGGTGGCCGCCGCTAAAGCGCGGCTCTATGCCCCCGCCGGTCAGGAAATATGAACCTCTGTGTGCAGCTGTCCCGCCTCCGGGGCGGCTGCGCTCGTTTTTACCACGATAATTCAACCGTACCACATACATCCAATCATCTTCCCCCACACATTCTCATGGTTCAATACTTCAAGTTGGGCTCGGACACGGTCTATGCCGTAGAAACCGACCACCGTCTCTCCGACGCGGAGCGTGAAAAACTTTCATGGGCCTTCTCCGGCGCCCGCCCTCTGAACGCCACTTCGGTGAAGGGTACATTCATCGGCCCGCGCCGCGAGATGATCACCCCCTGGAGCACCAATGCTGTAGAAATCGCCCAGAATATGGATCTGACCGGTATCACACGCATCGAGCAGTTCCACCGCGTGGCTGCCGGTCAGGAGCCGGTCTACGATCGCATGCTTCTGCGCCTCTATCCCGACGGACTCAACAGCCGCGTGTTCACCGTCGACCGCAAGCCCGAACCCATTGTGGAGATCTCCGACATCCACGCCTACAATCTCTCTGAAGGTCTGGCTCTCAGCGCCGACGAGGAGGCTTATCTCGACTCGCTGGCCAAGAAGCTCGGCCGCCCGCTGACAGATTCCGAAGTGTTCGGTTTCTCGCAGGTCAACTCGGAGCATTGCCGCCATAAGATCTTCAACGGCACTTTTGTCATCGACGGCGAAGAGAAACCTCTGTCGCTTTTCAAGCTCATCAAGCGCACCTCGCAGGAGAATCCCAACTCTCTGGTGTCGGCCTACAAAGACAATGTGGCCTTCGTCGAGGGCCCGGCCATAGAGCAGTTCTACCCGACCAACCCCGACCGCCCCGACTATTTCGAGGTCAAGGATGTCGACACCGTCATCTCGCTCAAAGCCGAAACCCATAATTTCCCCACCACCGTAGAACCATTCAACGGCGCAGCCACTGGTACGGGCGGTGAGATCCGCGACCGTCTCGGCGGCGGACGCGCATCGCTCCCTCTGGCCGGCACGGCTGTCTACATGACCTCCTACCCGCGCCTGAGCGAAGCTCACCGCTGGGAACTGATGATGAACCCGCGCGTATGGCTCTATCAGACCCCTGCGGAGACCCTCATCAAGGCCTCCAACGGCGCCAGCGACTTCGGCAACAAGTTCGGCCAGCCGCTGATCTGCGGCTCAGTGCTGACGTTCGAACACGATGAGAACGGCCGCATGTACGCCTACGACAAAGTGATAATGCTGGCCGGCGGCGTGGGCTACGCAGCCCGCCGCGATGCCATCAAGGGTGAGCCGGAGGCCGGAGAGAAAGTAGTGGTGATGGGCGGCGACAACTACCGCATCGGCATGGGCGGCGGCGCTGTCTCCTCGGTTGAGACGGGCCAGTACGCCAACGCCATCGAGCTCAACGCCGTGCAGCGCGCCAACCCCGAGATGCAGAAGCGCGTGGCCAACGTGATCCGCGCTTTGGCCGAAAGCGACTCCAACCCCGTGATTTCTATCCACGACCATGGCGCCGGAGGCCATCTCAACGCCCTGTCAGAGCTTGTGGAGGCCACCGGCGGACGCATCGATATGGATGCTCTCCCCGTAGGCGACAATACCCTGTCGGCCAAGGAGATAGTCGGGAATGAGAGTCAGGAGCGCATGGGCTTCGTGGTGAAAGCCGACGATATCCCATATGTGGAGCGTGTGGCTCAGCGCGAGCGCGCCCCGATGTATGTCGTGGGCGAGACCACGGGCGACCACCGCTTCGTATTCGCCGACTCCAAAGGCCGCAAACCTATCGACCTGAAGATGGCCGACATGTTCGGCAACTCTCCAAAGACGGTGATGCGCGACTCTACCGTCAGTCTCGAATTCAAAAACGCCGGGTTCGACGCCGCAAAAATAGCCGACTACGTCACTTCCGTTCTCTCGCTGGAGTCGGTAGGATGCAAGGACTGGCTCACCAACAAGGTCGACCGCTCTGTGACGGGCCGCGTGGCGCGTCAGCAGTGTCAGGGCGAGATTCAGCTCCCTCTGAGCGACTGCGGCGTGGTGGCCATGGACTATACAGGCCGTTCCGGCATCGCCACTTCCATCGGCCATGCCCCGCAGATAGCTTTAGCCGACTCTGCCAAGGGCTCGGTAATGGCTATTGCTGAAGCACTTACCAATATCGTAGGCGCTCCGCTCGCCGACGGGCTGAAGAGCGTCTCGCTGAGCGCCAACTGGATGTGGCCCTGCAAGAATCAGGGCGAGGATGCCGCGCTCTACCGCGCCGTAGAGGCTTGCAGCCGCTTCGCTATCGATTTGGGCATCAATATCCCCACAGGCAAGGACTCGCTGTCGATGACTCAGAAATACGGCGACCGTAAGGTGTTCGCGCCCGGCACGGTGATTATCTCGGCCGCAGGCGAAACCAAGGATGTGCGCTCTGTAGTGTCACCGGTGATGGTTCGCCGCGCCAAGTCGCAGATCTATTATATCGACTTCTCTTCCGACGCCCTGCGCCTGGGAGGCTCGGCTCTGGCTCAGACGCTCAACGCCGTAGGCTCCGACGTCCCGACGGTGAAGGATGCAGAATACTTCAAGCGCGCCTTCGCTGCCGTGCAGAAGCTGGTCAACGACCGCAAACTGCTGGCCCTCCACGATGTATCGGCCGGCGGTATGGTCACGGCTCTGCTCGAGATGCTTTTCGCCAACACTGCCGGAGGCCTGACGCTCGACGCCGACGCTTTCGCCGCTCTGGGCGAGACCGATCTGGTGAAGATCCTCTTCGCCGAGAATCCGGCCGTGCTTATTCAGGTCGACGATGCAAAACGCGCATCGGTGGAGAAGACGCTCTCCGCCGCCGGTCTGCGCTTCGTGGCTGTGGCCCGTCCGGAGTCCGAACGCGTCATGGTCATCAGCCACAATTGCTCGAAGCGTCTGCTTGAGGTAGACTATCTGCGCGATGTATGGTTCGAGCCGTCGTATCTGCTCGACCGCCTGCAGAGCGGAGCCAAATGCGCCGCCATGCGTTTTGAAAACTATAAGAAGCAGCCTCTGCGCTATGCCATCCCCGCCAGATTCTCCGGCTCGCTGGCTTCGCGCGGCCTGAGCTACCGCCATGAGCCCACGGGCGTACGCGCCGCCATCATCCGCGAAAAGGGCGTCAACGGCGACCGTGAGATGGCCTATTCGCTTTATCTGGCCGGTTTCGACGTGAAGGATGTCCACATGACCGACCTCATGAGCGGCCGCGAGACGCTCGACGATATCAGCATGATCGTGTTCTGCGGCGGATTCTCCAACAGCGACGTGCTCGGTTCGGCCAAGGGCTGGGCAAGCGGTTTCCGCTGGAACGATACAGCCAAGGCTACCCTGAAGCGTTTCTACAGCCGCCCCGACACGCTCTCGCTCGGCATATGCAACGGCTGCCAGCTGATGATCGAACTGGGACTGCTCGACGGCTCCGACGCCATCGACTCGCCGGCTGACGCCGGCCGCGTGCGCATGGAGCACAATATCTCCCACAAGTTCGAATCGCAGTTTGTCGGCCTTACCATTCCGCAAAACAACAGCGTGATGCTCGGCGCCCTCTCGGGTATGAAGCTCGGTATATGGGTAGCCCACGGCGAGGGTCGCTTCATGATTCCCGGTTCGCTCAAGAATCATAACATCGTGGCTCGCTATAATTACGCCTCCTATCCGGCCAACCCCAACGGCTCGCGCGGAGCTGTAGCGGCTCTGGCGTCGAAAGACGGCCGCCATCTGGCCATGATGCCCCATCTGGAGCGCGCCATATTCCCCTGGCAGTGTGCATATTATCCTGCTTCGCGTCTGCGCGACGACGTTACGCCCTGGCTTGACGCCTTCGTAGCCGCCCGCCGCTGGATTCAGGCTCACGGATCCAAACGCGACTAAAGGAGCAACCATAACATACGACCATTTCCGGGATAGCGTCATCATCGGCGCTATCCCGTTTTTT
>CAMEGQ010000069.1 GCA_945916235.1 uncultured Porphyromonadaceae bacterium
ATCCCTGACACTTTCCGTCTTTTTACGCCATCATGATCAGCATTAAATTTGCACCATAAATTTAACGCTGCTCATCTTATGGACTCCAACTACATTCTGTCTCTTATCGGTCGCTGGGCAATGGCTCTGCTGGCCGCAGTGTGGGCCATCATCGAGCCCTCACTCCCATATCTGCTCCTGTGCACCGGCTTCATCTTTCTTGACTGCTATTCGGCCTGGAGGCTCGCCAAGCGAGTCAAGAAAGCACACCCGACCCGCGCCACCGGCAAACTCGTGAGCGAGAAGATGCGTCATGTGTTCCGCACTCTCGCCGAGGTCTATGCCGTCGTGCTGCTCGTCTACTACGCCCAGGTACACATCGCCGGAAGTCTGCCCATCGACCTCACGAAAGTCGTGGCCGGTGCCGTCTGCGGCTGGCAGTTTTGGTCTTATCTCGAGAACTCCGCTTCGTGCAACGGCGCGAAGTGGGCCAAGGCCGCTTCCCGCATTCTCATCGACAAGACCTCACGCCATTTCGACATCGACATTCACGACATAATTCCAGGCTCCAATGCGAACAATTAACAAACTCATCGTCCACTGCACGGCAGGGAACATGAACAACTCGGCCCAGGACATCGTGAACTATCACATGAAGGTCCTCAAGTGGTCAAGGCCAGGCTATCATTTTTTCATCGACAAGGACGGCAACGTGACTCAGCTCATCCCGATCGACCGCATATCCAACGGCGTCAAGGGGCACAACGCCGACTCCATCAACATCGTCTATGCCGGTGGCGTCGACCAGGAGACCTACAAAATCCCGATGGACACCCGCACTCCGGCGCAGAAGGTAGCCCTTCGCAAACTGCTCACCAATCTGCGCTCACAGTTCCCCAGGGCCAAAATCTATGGTCACCGTGATTTTGCCAACAAGTCGTGTCCCTCCTTCGACGCCAAAACCGAATACGCTGATATATGAGACCGCTCTATATATTCCTGCCGTGCGCTCTTTTGTGTTCGTGCCATGCACAAAAGAGCGCTGCCACGGAGGAAGTCTCCGTGGCCACTGAAGTGACTTCGACCCAAACTTCATACAAGGACTCCACAAGAATTTACCGAGATATATTCTCGCTTTCCACTGCGGACTCCATCACCGCCACCTTCCGAGCTGATAGCATTAAAGCCGGAGGATCTACAATCATTGCTCCAGACTTCAGTGTCACTTGGCACCGACCCGCTCGCATTAATCAGAGCGCGGAAGACTCGACTGGAACTCGAGCCACCGACATTGCCCGCGATGTTTCGTCCATCGAGAACACTCAGAAGAAAGCTGAGCAGAATGTAGACTCCGTCATGGTGGCAGACCCTCCCAATTCAAACTGGCTCATCGGCACTTGTGCCGGCATCGCCATCGCCGTCCTGATACTCTGGCAAATCATCCGACGAATCAACGGCATCAAGTAGCAGTCATATTTCCCCAATTTACCATTTCACCTTAGAACCGTGGGCGAGAGCGACCGTGAGGCCGTTCTCGCTGTCTTTTTGGGGGTGGTGCCGGAGGGGTAACTTTGCATATCTAATTTACACCACCATGACCCAACAGGAAGCAGAAGTAACCCTCAAAGTCAATTCCAAGGAAGCCCAGGAGAAGCTGGAAAAGCTCGAGGCGAAAGCCGCCGACCTCCGGCAGAAGTTCGCCGATGCTTTTCGCAAGGGCGACACCCGGGCCATTGACTCCATAAACAAGGAACTCCAACGCACCAACAAGGAGATAAACAACATGCGCACGAATGCCGCCAACATTCGCGCTGCCATGCAACGCCTCGACCAGGCCTCGCCCCGTGACCTTCAGCGCACGATTAAACTCATCAACAATGAGCTTAATTCGGGCCGTGTCCGCCGTGGATCCAAAGAGTGGGACGAGTACATCGCCCGACTCAAACAGGCTCAGGCGGAACTTCAGAAGGTCAAGGCCGAGATGTCGATTGAACGTGAGCACCAGGGATTTTTCTCCCGTGGCAAGAACATGTTTAACGACTGGGGCGCATCCCTCGCCGCCGCTGCCGCCGCTTTCGCCGGAGTCACCATGGCGGGCAAGGCTGCGGTCAAGGCTTATGCCGACATGGAAGCGGAGGAGGCCAACGTGCGCAAGTTCACCGGCATGACCGCCGAACAAGTCGCCCTGCTCAATGACGAGTTCAAAAAGATGGACACTCGCACATCGCGCGAGGACCTGAACAAACTCGCCCAGGAGGCCGGTCGACTCGGCAAACAGTCTCAAGAGTCTGTTCTCGGCTTCGTCAAGGCCGCTGACCAGTTGAATGTGGCCCTCGATGACCTTGGCGAAGGTGCCACGCTTACCCTCTCGAAGCTGACAGGCATCTTCGGCGACGAGGCCCGCTATGGCACCGAGCAATCTCTGCTCAAGGTCGGCTCCGTTATCAATGAACTGAGCCAGAACTGCTCCGCGTCGGCCCCCTATCTCGCCGAGTTCTCGTCTCGACTCGGTGGCATCGCCGCACAGTCGAAGATGACCATTTCCCAGGTCATGGCCTTCGCCGCAGTTCTCGACACGCAGAACCTCGCAGTGGAGGCTTCCTCCACTGCCGTCGGTCAGCTCATCACTAAGATTTATCAGGAGCCTCAGAAGATTGCTCAGTCCGCTGGTCTCGATGTCAAGAAGTTCTCCGACATGGTGAAGACCGACATGAACGGCGCTCTGATCATGCTCTTTGAACACCTCAATAAATTTGGCGGCATGGAAACGCTCGCCAAGGTGTTCGACGGCATGGGCACCGACGGCGCCCGCGCCATTCCT
The DNA here is from genome assembly GCA_945916235.1 of uncultured Porphyromonadaceae bacterium. Taxonomy (GTDB): domain Bacteria; phylum Bacteroidota; class Bacteroidia; order Bacteroidales; family Muribaculaceae; genus UBA7173. The sequence goes on from CAMEGQ010000069.1 coordinate 2,801, forward strand.
GTCCTCGCTGCGCTCTCCGGCCATGTCGAAGAGCTGAAGAACCAACAGCAAGCCGCCAACGATGCCTTTCGCGAAGGCACATCGGTGACCAACGAGTTCAACGTTCAGAACAACACCGTCCAGGCCGGTCTCGACAAGGCCAAGAAAGGCTTCAACGAGATGGCCGTTCAGCTCGGTCAGCAACTGCTGCCCGTCATGCGCTATTGCATCTCCGGCACGTCGATGCTAATGCGCGTCATGAGCGGCCTCGTGTCGTTCTTCCTTGAGCACAAGAAAGCCATTCTCACTCTTTCATCTGCTATAATCGCCTACAACGTTATTGTCGGTCTGTATGCTGCCAAAGCAAAGATTGCAGCCACATGGACGGCCCTCTGGACAGCGGCAACGACGAAGTTTCAAGGCGTAGCCGCTGTGTTCAAACTTCTCCTTGCCGGCTTAACCAACGTCGTCCAATATTTCACCAACGGTCTTCAGGTGAACTACGCCATGCAAGACCGTTGGCGCAAGGCCATGGCGGGCATGACCTTCGGTGGCTGGATCGGACTTGTGCTGTCGGCTGCTGCCGCTGTCTATCTTCTCGTCACCCGTGAGACGGAAGCCGAGAAGAAAACCCGCGAATTTAAGCAGTCGATAAACAAGGCCGTGGCCGGAATTGCCAAGTTCGATGAAGAAACCAAGAAAGAGAAGGAGAACCTTGACAAACTTTTCGGCGCTCTCGATGCCGCCACTGAAGGAACCAACGACTACGAGAAAGCGAAGCAAGCCATCATTGACACATACGGTGATTATCTGTCCGACCTCGTGGACGAGCACGGACGCATCACCAACCTCGCCACGGCCTACGACCGACTGGCTGAGTCAATTCGTCTTGCCAATCTGGAACGAGGCATCAAGAACGCCAAGGACTCGGTCGACAACCAGTTTGCCGACCGCATGAACACTCTCACCGAAAGTCTGCAGCAGACGCTGCTCGACTACGGCGTGAGCATCCGTGAGGCCACTGCGCTGACCACGAAGGTCAGCACGGCCATTAACCTTGGCGTTAAACTCGACCAGGCAACCATCTCCCGCATCAATCTCATCACAGCCGGTGCCACCGGTCGCCGAAAGTTCAACAATGGCCAGTCAGGCCTTTGGGGAAAGTTGAAAGCCGACTGGAATGCCATGTGGGGCGACTATCCTCCTCTGCCCGCAGAAATCGTCAACCAAATGTTTGATGCCAGTGAAATGAAGAAAGAAGCCCTGCATCAGGTCGATTTAATCGCCCGAACAGAGCATCCACTTCGCGACCTTCAGGACAACATCCTTGACTCGGCAATTTCCTATGCCGAGGAGGCTGTTGAGAACAGCGGTGGCACAGTGCTCCGTATCCTTGATGCAATAAATGGCACTTTCGAGATGGTTGAAGTTGACGCCGCTGAAGCGCGTCGCCTTCTTGAAGAATTCAAGGCCGAGAAGAACTACCGCACCGGAGGCATCGAGAAGCCGGAAGTTACAGTCACGCCCACCACAACTCCGACCATTCCGCCCTCCGAGGACGAAATCAAGAAGCGCCTCAGCGAGGCGAAGGAAGCTCTTAAGAAAGCCCTCGACGAGCGCAAATCCCAATATCTCCAAGCAGAGGCCGAAAACCTCACGCTCTACGTTACCGGGCAACGCAACTACGAGGACTACCTCGCCAAATGTGAGGAACTTGACCGTGAATATGCCGACGATGTCATTAAGATTCATGAGAATCACAACAAGCTCGACATCGCTGGCTATGGTCAAGCCCTCAAACGTAAGGCTGAATTACTTCGTAAACAACAGGAGGCAGATCGCAAACGGTCACTCCAGGAACTCGATGATGATCATACTGCAACAACCGGCGCCCTCACTTCTGCGTATTGGGATGCCAATAGCCCCGACTTCCAAAATAAAAAACTGCTGACACAGGCGCTCCTTGATGAAGACCTTCGCTATCTCAAAGAGAAGCAAAAGCTCTACGCTGAAAAGTCTCCCGAATGGGAGGACCTTCAGCGCCAAATCAATGAGCGCGTCGCCCAGGACCAACTGGACAAACAGAAAGAGACCGCTGAAGCGTATATGAGATTTCAACAGCAGTATGGCCAGGCTTCAGGATCTATGCGCGAGCAGATGGAGATTGCTATTCTGGACAACCTCAAAAAAGAAGGCCTCATTTCGGAGGAACAGTATCAAAAGGCCGTGGCCGACATCAAAAAGAAATATCGCGATGAAGATGTCGACAAAGCCCGTAAGGTTCAATCGGAATATGCGGACATGGTTGCCAATCTCTACGATTCATTCTCCAAACTCTTTTCCGAAATGGGGAAGGAGGGCACTGACTTTTGGTCCAATCTTTCTGATGCTGCCACTGCTTCTCTCGCTGTCATAAGCACAATGCTCTCTCAATACTCATCCTATGTCTCAGCCGAGCGCGACCTTGAACTGGCCAAGGTCGAGAAGCGCTATGACAAGGAAATTGCTGCTGCCGGCAAGAACGAGAAGAAGAAAAAGAAGCTCGAGGAGCAGAAAGAGAAAGAGGTGGCGGAAGTCAAAAAGAAGTACAACGAAAAAGCCATGAAGATTGAGTTGGCTCAAGCCATCGCTCAAACTGCACAGGCGGCTATCGCTGCCTATGCATCAGCCGCCGCTATTCCCGCCACCGGCTGGATTATGGCCCCCATCGCTGCAGCTCTCGCTACTGCCGCCGGCATGATGCAAGTGGCCACCATCAAGAAGCAACATGAGGCCGAGGCTGCCGGCTATTATGAAGGCGGCTTCACCCCTCGCGATGCCAATAAGCGGAAGGAGGTTGGCGTGGTCCACGCCAACGAGTTCGTGGCCAACCACGAGGCCGTGGCCAACCCCGCACTGGCACCTGTACTCCGGCTTATTGACTCCGCACAGCGCAACAACACCGTCGGATCGCTGACCGCAGCCGACGTGAGCAATGCGCTGGGCCAAGGCCGAGGGGTGAGCGCGAGAGGGGAGGCTTCCGGCGCTGGTGCTACGGAAGCCATAGTAGGAGCGACCGTACTCATGGCTGACGAAAACGCCCGCACTCGTGAGGCTGTTGACAGGCTCTCCGACATCCTTGGAGACGGTCTGCAAGCCTTCGTCATCATGGACGGCGAACGCGGCCTCTATAAATCTCTCAAACATTTCGAGAAACTTTCCAACAATCCCAAACGATGATTCAACTTTATCTTGATGGCAAAATCGCCATCACCAAAGACAACGCCACCATTAAGCTGACTTCTGAAAATCAATTTTTCACGAAGTCTGCAACTTACACTTATGACGTTGAACTTCCCCTCGATATTGCTGAGAATCTTGAAATCTTCGGCCATATTCACAGAATGGATGTTTCTAAAGTTTCCCGAATCCTCACGGCTGAACTTATCGTCGATAACGTGACTGTCCTTCTCGGCACCGCTCACATAACTGCTGTCACCGAAACTTCGGTGAAGGTGCAGTTATTGGGTGCTGCCGCCTCATACAACTATGGGAATAAAATGGACAACACATTTATCGACGAGCTCGACCTTGGAGACTGGTATTGGGAAACATTCCCTGATGGCCGATATGTTGGTCTCAACTCGGAAGGCGAATCCGTCTGGATGTATTATCCCGAGGGCTGGCGATTCACCGGCTACACCCAACCAATTCTCGATGTCCTAAATCAGGACCCCGACAATCCATGGTGGTTAGGGAATCCAAACGACAACATCTACATGAGGGCGCTCAGTGAAATTTACAGCGGGAAATACAACTGGGTCGCTTTCCCCACCTACAACGCTACAGCCGACGTGTACTGTAATAAAATCGCCTACCGTATGCATAATGAAAATCCTCGAAAGACGGCCACCAAATGCTTCGTATGGCGAGACGGGGACATGGACGGCGATGTAAATCAATACATCCCCTCCTTCTGCCCTCAGCCGTATGTTTGGCGCATGGTAGAAAAGGTGGCCAAGGCCACCGGTTTCGAGATTCGCCGTGAGGACAACGTACTATATACGGATCCTTTCTTCAAAAAAATTTTCATCGTTAGCACAAGCAACAGAATGGAATGTTGCAAGTGTCTTCCTCATTGGAGCGTTAATGATTGGTGGACGCAAATTGAGAACACCTTCGGCGTTATCCTCAACTTTGACTACACCAATAAACGCATCTACATAAGCAAACGTAACGCCCATTATACAAATCAGGCTGGCACGGTTTATCTTAATGAAATAGTGGATGAATATACTACCGAGATTGACGATGAAACAGAAACGGACATCTCAGTCAACAGTGTAGGCTTTACTGACTATGAAAACGGCGCCGAAGACATCCTTTCAGATGTTATTTTGGACAGTGCCGGTTTCATTTCATCTTATCAGTCCCTCACAGATCTCCTTGCATGGGCAAAGACTGTCGGGGCCGATGGAATGAAGAGATATAAAAATTATGTCTGGAAATGTGCCGATGGGCGTCACTACATTTACACTGAGGCTAAAGGCCTCATTGAAGTAAATATGTTCCGTCCTCGCTATGCCGATGAAGAAGACGAAAAGGAACAGAACGTCGATGTTGAACTGAAAATAGTCCCGGCCAAATTCGACGAAGGCGAATGTGAAGTCCGTGACTACTTCCGTTCTTTCAACTCCGACCTTCTTCTTGCCACGTTTCCGATTACACAACTCGTTGTTGAAGGCAAGAGCGAGATGGGCATTCTTCAAGGCGAAGGTCAAGTAATCGACATCGAGAGCGTTCTTGGCGGCGACAAATACCAAAAGGAATCGTCTAATGAAGCTCCCGATGTCATGTATATTGCCATTGCCAACCTCTCGAATGTTGACACGTACAATCTCACGCTCGATCTTAAAGCCGGTTATACTATTCCCGCACAACAGTACACAGGAACATTCAAAATCAACAGGCCATTCCTCCGTTGTCGCAGTAAAGCCGAACTTACCGGCTCTCCTACAACAGAAGATGGGAATGAAAGTCTATCTCTCATTCCCATCGAGGGCGAGACAAATCTTGCAAGTCAATCAATCAGCGGTATGAAAAAAATTGGAGCTACCGTGCGCCACTGCATTAAATTCATTGCCGACACCATCCCCAATCCCGGCTCGATTTTCATCATACGAAACCGTCGTTTCGTTTGTGAAAAAATCGAGGCCAACATCAATGCGGATGGTCTCGACAGACTGCTCACCGGCTACTTCTATGACTATGGGTCATAGACCGCCCTTGAAGTGTTTTGTCTCATCGTGCACCGGCATGTCACGACCCTGCAAATATTTGTTGGTGGTGGAGATGTCGGTGTGCCGTGCCTGGTCGCGGGCAATCACTATGCCCTTGGCATTAGCCAGGTCCCTGATGCCCGTGTCCTTCAAGGAGTAGAATTGATATTCATCGCCCCATCGCAGGGCTGCGCGTACCTTCAGCCACTGCCGACGGAAAATTTCGCTGCTCGCCTTCGTCTCGCAGTGGCGCAATTTATCCCCGAAGATGTAGCACTGCGATGGGTGAGCAAAGAGGCCCATGTCGAGCATCATCCTGATGATCTCGTCATTCAGTCCCACTTTGCCGTCGCGCTTATTCTTGGAATATTGAGCTGCGATGAACACTGTCTGCTCTTTTACTGAGATGTCTCCAATGCGAATGTTGGTCAGTTCCTCCGGTCTGATCATCGTGTAATACTCCATCATGCAGGCCAAGAGAAACACCGGATGTTTCTCGGCCAGGTGCTTCTTCAGCTGAGCGAGCATCGCCGCCGTCAACGGCTGGCGCTTCTTGGCATCCTCGGGAACCATCTTGATTTTCTCAACAGGGTTCCCCGAGATATACTCTCGCTCGATGAAAAACGCAGCCAAGGAGGAACACCAACCACGATAGTTATTCCTGGTTCTACCGCTGACCTCTCGGTCAAGGTAGAGCCAATCGAGGAAATCGCTGACGAAAGAAGTGTTGAATTGGTAAACGTACTTCGGCGGCAGCACGAGTTGCCCAATGTACTCTCGGAGCACATTGAGCCGTGAACCGTAACTTTGCCGAGTCTTTAATTTAGGTTGTTTTTCGAGCGATTTCTCGTATTTCTCCAAGGCCTCCGACAATAGGGTGTAGCCTCTATTGTCGTCCACGTTGACCCAGGGCGACCATCCCTGCCGGAGTAGTTTCAACAACGACTCCGTCAATTCAGCTGCTCGTTTCCGTCGCTCCGAAATTTTCGGGATTGAGTCGAGCATATACTTTTTGCGTCGCATCGTTCCGGTAGCCGGATCGAGCGACGTGAAGTCAACGTACCATGATTTTCCAGTGTGAAGTTTGGGATAAGTGAAGGCAAGGACTTCACTTTTAGGAGAGAAATTTTTCCGTGTTGCACACATTTTTTTAACATTCTTTGTGAAAAGAATGCTCTGGTGAACTATTTGGTATGTCTGTCCCCGGCGAAAACAGTGTCCGACAGTTGTCCGACCTATTTTCTAAAAATCCCCGTAAGTCGCTGACTTACAGGGATTTATCGAGGTCTTTGCGGAGAGGACGAGATTCTATTTCTCGGTTTTCCTTCCCTTAAGCAGTTCTACCAAAGCACATTGCAGTGGTTGTTTTTACCAAATTTGTCCGAAATTTGTCCCGTAAATCAGAGGTCACCACACTTGACCTTATAGGCTGATATGATGGTCTCTAACAGGGCTATTCTTTTATCTTTTTCCTCCACCAATTTGTTCAGCGCATCTATGGCAGCGGCCCCACCACCTACGCTGAAATGATGGACTCTGTTCTTGATGCCGCCAACTCGGACGCCGCCTTCGACCTGCTCTCGGTCGAAGAATTCTTCGACGCTCACTCCAAAGAAGTCGGCAATCTTCTCGAGCTTCGAGACCCTGATGTCGCCGTTTATCACCTGAGCGACAGAACCGTTCCAATTCTTGCCCATGAACTCGAGAAGCTCGCGATTTTTCGCGCCCGTACTTTCTAACAAGTCCATGACTTTCTGCGGATTATACATTTCAATCTATTGTATTAACCATTATTAACATTAAAAATCTATTAAATTCAGTAGGCAAACCGAATTTTTGCTTTACCTTTGCAGTACGAATTTAAGTCTAAATTTAAGACTAACCAAATAAATTTAATAGATTTTGCCGATATGATTATTTCTGACTACTACCAATCGCTCCCTACGAAGGAGCAGAAAAGAGACTTCCGCAACAAGGTCTGCGAGAGGCTGGGCATCACCTATCCCACGTTCTACCACAAGATTCGTCGTCGCTTCTGGCGCAAGGCCGAGGAGACGATTATCGAATCCATTATCGAGGAGTTCAACAATGCTGGAGAAGATTGAATTTTACAACTGCCCCGACGGCTCTATAAACATCAAGCCCTTCGAGCAGCCCATGTTCGTTTACGACATGGCGGACAAGAGGTGCAAAGCCATCACTGAGGAGATGATCGTGTTGATACGCGACCTCTACCCCGGGGCATTCACGGCCCTCTCGAAACTATATTCCGTCTCCGAACGGAACAAAGATTTCTTCGAGTTCCGCATCGTGCACCGCTTCATCCGCTGCAACTTCGGCGAGTATGATGCCCTCTCTTATGACATCAGCCATGGAGGCTGTTTCAATATCGAGGACGTAAGATGCCCTATGAGAGGCGAGTGCCTTCATGAAGGGGTCATCTGTAAGCCGCAGTTGCAGACGCAGCTCTCTCAACGTGAAGAAGAAGTTGCCCGGCTCCTCGCCGAGGGGCTGACCCGTGACGAAGTCGCCGAGGAACTTCACATCTCCGTTTATACTGTTCACCGACACATCGCCAACATCAAGGCCAGACTTCATTTCAAACATACAAATCAAATCATTACACGTTATGCAAAGGATTAACGCCATCACTTCCTATCCGATTAGCGCATGGGAAACCGCCGTTAAGAATCGTCCGGAGATTGAATTCGAGCAATTCAATCTCGTCAACGGACTCGTCTCACAGGCTCACGGATTTATAATCGTGAATGATAGGAAGTACCGCGTCAACTGGCTCAACGACGGTCGCTGCTACCATCAGGCCCGTCGTGCTAACAAGCATGACATCATCTTTTAACTCTCCGTTTTGCCATGTACGACAAAAGAGACATCCAACGGGTCATCGAAGCCGCCAAAATTGAGGAGGTGGTGAAAGAGTATTATCCGGACCTTCAGAAAGAAGGGTCCAGATATAAACTCTGCTGTCCCGTGCACAATGAAAAGACTCCGTCATTTGTCGTGACACCGGCCCGAAATATGTTCTACTGCTTCGGCTGTGGAGTCGGAGGAAACTGCATTGACTTCTTGATGAAGGTGGTCGGCATGGACTTCGTCCAAGCGATGGAACACCTTGCCAAGAAGTACAACATACAGATCGAGGACAAGAAGCGCGACCTGACTCCCGAGGAGATCCAGGAACAGCATGAGCGTGAAGCCATGCTCAATGCCAATCGCATCGCCCTTGAATTTTTCTGCGAACAAATCAAGGCCGACAACGACCGTGCGCGTCTTGCCCTCGAGTATTGCGTCAATCGATGGAATAAGAAAACCGTCGACACCATGCGCATCGGCTTCGCCCCCGGACATGGCACCTTCATGGCATACGCCAAGGAGAAGGGCCTGTCCATAGACCTATTATTAAAATTAGGTCTCTTGCGCAAGAGCAAGGAAGATGGCCGGATTTACGATGCCTTCTATGACCGCATCGTCATCCCCATCTGCTCGATTTCCAATCAGGTTCTGGGCTTCACCGCCCGGCTCATGACGGACGGGAAGCCTAAATATGTCAATTCCTCCGACAGCATCATTTTCAAGAAAGGTGAAATAATTTTCGGCCTTAACACCGGCCTTCGCAAAGGCCAGTCCGAAGAATTATTCTACCTCGTTGAAGGAGCGCCGGATGTTATCAAATTGCAGTCCATCGGAATTGAGAACACTATTTGCCCCCTCGGAACCGCATGGACAGACTCCCACATTGAATCTCTAAAGAGATACAATCCAACCGTCTGCTTCATTCCTGACATTGACAAAGTAGAACGTGGGCAATATTTTGGCACAGGCATCAAGAAAGTCATGGAGACTGGTCTCCGCTTCCTTGCCGCCGGCATTAGGGTCATCGTCCGCGAAATTCCGCAAAACAATCCGGAGGAAAAGGAAGACCCCGACAGTTACATCAGCAGTGTCAACATTCTTAACGGCATCCCCAAACAGGATTTCCTTGTTTGGTATGCCGGCAAGCGATTGCTCGGGAAGGACACCAACGAGGAGAAGGCTGCTGTCCTTCGTGATGTGGCCAAGCACCTCGCACTCATCGAGGACCGCGAGGTGCGCAAGATGCACATCACCCAACTCGCAAAGCTATCAGGAGTCAAGGCCAGTTTCATCACCACCTTCATCAACGAGGCCGTCAAGGGCAACGTCAAGAAGAAGGAGGGCACCGAGGCCACCATGCTCAACCAGGAGCTATATCAGAAATATGGCTTCAACGTCGGTAACAACTATTATTACTCACTCGACAACGACGGCAACACTCATGAATGGTCCAACTTCGTGCTCGAACCGCTGTTCCACATCAAGGATGCCATCAACCCCAAACGACTTTTCCGAATCACCAATATTTTCGGCCAGACCGAAATCATTGAGCTGAAACAGGAAGACCTCGTCTCCCTGCAACGCTTCAAACTCCGTGTTGAAGGATTCGGCAACTTCATTTGGAAGGCCAAGGAGGAACAGCTCACGAAGTTGAAGGGCTTCCTCTATGAGAAGACAGAGACCGCCGTGGAGATAACACAACTTGGTTGGCAACCGGATGAATTTTTCGCTTTCGGCAACGGCGCGGTGTGGCACGGCCAATGGATGCCGGTCGACGACTTCGGCATCGTGCGCCTCGGTGAAGTCGGCAACTTCTACCTCCCCGCAGCGTCCATGATCTACCGCTCCGAAAAGAAACTTTTCCAGTTCGAGCGCAAATTCATCCATGCCGGACTCAGCGAGATCACTCTCCGTGCCTACGCTGACAAACTCGTTGAAGTGTTCGGCAACAATGCCAAGGTCGGCCTGTGTTTCTTCCTGGCCACCCTATTCAGAGACATCGTCACCTCAGTCACAAAGAACTTCCCGGTGCTGAATCTGTTCGGTCCGAAAGGCTCCGGCAAGTCGGAGCTCGGCCACTCACTCATGTCGTTCTTCATCATCAAGAACGAGCCTCCGAACATCACCATGGGCACCGATGCCGGTCTCGCCGACACCATTGCCCAGTGCGCCAACGCCCTGGTCCACATCGACGAGTACAAGAACACCATCGACCTTAACCGCCGCGAGTTCATCAAGGGCCTCTATGACAATGTCGGGCGCACCCGCATGAATATGGATCGTGACAAGAAACGCGAGACAACTGCCGTTGACTGTGGCGTTATCTTGTCCGGCCAGGAGATGCCGACAATCGACATCGCCATCTTCTCCCGAATGATATTTCTAACCTTCAAAACAACCGAATTTTCCATGAGTGCCCGACAGAAATTTGACGAGCTGAAGACCATGCGCGACCTTGGCTGCTCTCACCTGGTCATTCAGTTGCTTCGCCATCGCAAGCGTGTCGAAGCCGAGTTCAGTGGCAACTATAACGCAGCCCTGCATGACATTCAGGATGCCCTGCATGGAGAAAGTGTCGAAGACCGAATCTTCCGAAACTGGTGCATCCCTGCAGCCATTTTCAGAACGCTCTCCGGTGTCATTGACCTCGGCTTCGACTACAAGGAAATGCTTAAGATCTGCGTGGACGGCATTATCCTTCAGAACAAGGAATGCCGGTCCACCAACGAAATCGCCTCCTTCTGGAATGTCGTTGACTTCCTCCATCAGAACGGCGACCTTCTCATCGACGCAGACTACCGCATCGACTATGTCAATAAGTTCAAGGGCAAGGGCATGAAGGAAGGCATCATCTTCCCCAAGGCGCATCGTGTGCTGTTCCTGTCCACAAAACGAGCCTTCCAACTCTACCGACAGAACGGCAAGAAGGTCGGCGACGCGACCCTGCCCGAAACTTCGCTCCGCTTCTATCTCGAAAACTCGAAAGAGTTCCTGGGCATCAAGAACGCTGTCCGCTTCAAGAACCTCGGCAACACCCGAGAGTCAACGGCAGCGGCCACCGATGCCAACGGCTCGCCGACAGTCAAACAGACATCTCGCACCGACTGGGCCCTCGCTTTCGACTACGACATGCTCGTCGAAAACTTCGGCGTCAACCTCGAAGTCGAGATTGCCGAGCCGGGCGACATCGACCCCACCGACATCGACGAGAACGACAAATCAATCCCATTCGACTAAATCACCATCTAAAATCATTCTTTATGGAAACCAAAATCTCCGGTGTTATCCGCACCATCCTCCCCGAACAGTCGGGCATCAGCAAAAACAACAAC
>CAMEGQ010000070.1 GCA_945916235.1 uncultured Porphyromonadaceae bacterium
ACCAACGACCCCCTGATTAACAGTCAGGTGCTCTAACCAACTGAGCTACTGAAGCATTTTTTAAGCATAAACCCCTCCGGGTTTTGCGTTGCAAAATTACATCCATTTTTTCAATTACGCAACTATTCCGCGCTTTTTTTTGCACAAGATTTTCAGTTTTTATCCCCTACCGAAGCCCCAGATGGCCCCCGTAGGGAGCATAGACAGCTTTTAACATTCCTCCGTTCAATCATTTAGCCCGGCCCGGTTGTTATACTTACGAAAGCCGATAGGTCAAGCGCAATAAAAAAATTGCAGATCCGAGGATATTAAACGTTGGAAGCGACGTTTGCTTACGCCATCCGGCACCAAACACACACCGCCGCACAGGCGATGACGGTAGTAAACGAGGGGTCGCACCAATCAATGATGCGACCCCTCGTTTATATCCTTTGAATTTTGGCGTATCAGAACCGCGCGACGACCCGGAGGAGCCGTTATCACGCGCCAAAAAACTTTACGCTTCAGGCTGCACGTTAATAAAACGGCGTCCTTCCTTACCAGTAGTGAACACTACCGTACCGTCAACCAGAGCGTAGATCGTATGATCCTTACCCATGCCGACGTTCTGACCCGGATGGTGTACCGTACCGCGCTGACGCTTGATGATATTGCCTGCTTTGGCGTACTGACCGCCAAAAATCTTCACTCCGAGTCGTTTGCTTTCCGACTCACGGCCGTTCTTAGAACTACCAACACCTTTTTTATGTGCCATTTCTAATTACTGGATTTTAGGGGTTAACTACGTCCTTAATTACAATCTGGGAGAACATCTGACGATGACCGTTCTTGCGAACATAGTCGTTACGACGTTTCTTCTTGAATACAATCACTTTGTCGCCTTTCACGAGGGGACGTTTCACCTCGCAGACCACTTTTGCCCCTTCAACGGTGGGCGCGCCTACTTTTACGGCACCGTCGGCTCCTTCAACGAGAAGAACGCGATCGAATTCTACTGTTTCGCCTTCTTTTTTCTCGTCGCCGAGATAGTGAACATACAGAAATTTGCCTGCTTCGGCCTTAAACTGCTGTCCCTGAATTTCTACAATTGCGTACATCGTAGTTTATTGAGTATTATATAGTTATACCGTCGGGCGGGCGCATGCGCCGCTTATTCCGAAGCCCGATACGGCCAAAAAGCCCACAAAATTACAAATTATCTCCCATTCCCGCAAATTTATTTTCGCTAATTCACGCCAAATCATGCTAAAATGCTAAAACGCTAAAACGCAAACAGCTAAATCGTGATTCGGCGCGTGAGCGTACCCACGCGGAGAATATAGATGCCGCGGGCCGACATCTTGATGCGGCTAAGTCCCGGTTTCACAGTCTCCTGTGATATAAGCTGGCCCAGTATGGAAAACACCTTGACAGTCACAGCTTTCTCCGTACGCAGGTAGATATACCCGTCGCGTACTGCTACCTCAACCTCCGCCTCAGGGTCAAACGTGTGCGTCACTGCCGGTACAGGAGCCGTCACCTCTTCCCACGACGGTGCAGCGCCCATCAGCATGATGGTCGATGCCGCAACAATCGCAAGTATAGCTATAAGTTTCCGCATCCTGTCTAAGGCCTCTTTCTATTAGTGTGCAAAAGTAACCATAAAATCCCTAACCGCCAAATGTTTTAACATTCCGGCGGCTTCCGGCAGCTTCCGGCGGCTTCCCGACACCCTTTCCGGCGGTCTTTCGGCTGCCTTATGGCTGCGGGCGGCTATGGAAAGCCACCCGCAAAGACCATCAGCCCCATTACTGGTACATCGCCTCGATCACATCGGCATAACGCTTGTTGATCACCGGGCGACGTATTTTCAGCGTGTTTGTCAGCTCACCTGCCTCCATGGTAAATTCAGCAGGCAGCAGCGTAAATTTCTTAATCTTCTCAAACGAGGCCAGGCCCGACAGCATCCCCTCGATCCGCTCGGCCATCATCTCGTTGATGCGCGGATTAGCCACCAGATCCTCATCCGAAGCGTAGGGGATACCGTTCTTGCCGGCATATTCCTTCAGCGCCGGGAGCGAAGGCACTATCAGCGCCGACACATATTTGCGGTTATCGCCGATTACGGCCACCTGCTCGATATATTTATCCTCGCCCAGACGGCTCTCGATAGCCTGCGGAGCGATATACTTCCCGTTGGAGGTCTTGAACAGGTCCTTTATGCGGTCGGTCAGGAACAGTGCACCGTTCTTGTCGATATATCCGGCATCCCCCGTACGGAAATACCCGTCGGCAGTAAAGGCCGCCTCATTCTCCTGCGGGCGGTTATAATATCCGCGCATCACCGTCGGACCCTTCACCTGGATTTCGTCGTTTTCGCCTATCCTTACGCTCAGCATATCCAGAGGCACTCCTACCGACCCTATCTCATAGTTCACATACGGATAGCAGCTCACAGTGGCCGTGGTCTCCGACAGTCCGTAACCCACCACTATAGGCACCCCCATCCCGCGGAAGAATTCCGTGATATTGTTGCTCAGCGGCGCTCCGGCCGTGGGGAAAATGTTGCCGTTCTCCACGCCCATAATCCTCTGAACCTGACGGAACACATTCTTGTAATAGAACTTATACTGCCACTCCAGCAGCGTAGGCACCGGGCATCCCCTCCTGACATAGTCCAGGTTTCTGCGGCGCCCTATCTCCAGAGCCCTCCGGCACAGCCAGCGCTTAAATGGCTTCATGCGCCCCATCTTGTCGAGGATGGTGGCGTAGGCCTTCTCCCAGAATCGCGGCACGGAGCACATGCACGTTGGATGCACCTCGGCCAGCGTGGTCTGAATCTCGCGCGGATTGGAGTTCACATAGATTCTCACTCCGCAATCCAGAGCGAAATACGTCCACCCTTTCTCAAACACATGGCTCAGCGGCAGGAAGCACATCGACGTATCCTTGTCGCTCACCGAAGGCAGGCGGCGGTGGTGGGCCTCAAGAGCGGCATCGAAGCATCCGTGGGTCAGTATCGCCCCCTTGGGGTCGCCGGTGGTGCCTGAGGTGTACAGCAGCGTGGCTATATCCCCGGGGGTGGCGGCCATGGTGCGTCGCTCTACCTCGGCTGCCCACTGCGAGCGGGCATTCTCCCCTATGCGCATGAACTGGGCAAAGTTCAGCGTAGTGGTATCCTCCCTGTGGAGCACAATCGGCTTATACGTCACGATCTGCTTCAGGCAGTCGACTCGCGCAGCCACTCTGCGCGCTATGGCATACTGCGTCTGGTCGCCTACGAATATCACCTCGGCCTGAGCGTCGCGGACTATGAACTCCACCTGATTCTCCGACGAGGTGGCATAGATGCTCACCGGCACTATCCTGTTGGCGAATGCGGCGAACTCCGACACCAGGGTAAACGGGTCGTTGGCCGAAAACACCGCTACCCGGCTCTCTTCCCGGATTCCCAAAGCAGCATAACTGCATGCCGTATTGCTTACCATCGTAAGCATTTCGTTCCAGCTGTAAGGCAGCCATTTCCCGTCGGGACGGCGGTAGTAGACTGCCGCACGGTCGCCATATTTCCCGGCCTGACGGGCCACGAGAGATGTCAATACGTTTTTCATAAATGATCGGTCGTTGTTTTTGGTTTGCTACTTCGACACACCTTTCAGCAGGTCGCGGTAGCGGTTTTCGTCAGCCACAAGATCGAGGGCGGCGCGGTAAGTCGGGCTCAACGCCGGGTTGACTATCTTGAAATATGTGGATTGCTCAAACAGATCTCTGCCGATGATACCTTTCACAATAGTAGCCATCATCGCCTTCGAGCGGTCGAACATCTCCTGATTGTATTTTACACTATCGCGGTCGCCCATAGCCACAATCTCCTGAAGCATCGAGTCTCCCACGGCAAAATCCTTCACGAATTTAGCCTCCGTGGGGTAGTCGCGGTTCAGAGTCTTGCGGTTGCGGTCCACGTATGTAATCGCATACTTGTTGATTATCCCCTTAGCCACCAGGTCGCGGTAGTAGGTGGTGAACGCCGTGGTGTCGATAGGCACAAACACATCGGGCATGATGCCGCCCCCGCCATACACGGGCCGGTGATTCTTCAGTGTTTCAAACCGCAGTGAATCAGGCATACGAATTGAGTCAGTCGATGAGAATTCACCCGCCTCATAGCGGTGAAGGATATCCTTGCGGTAGTTTTCATCATCGCCGCTGGTGTAAGGCTTCTGGATGCATCGACCCGTAGGGGTATGGTATTTCGCCGTCGTCAGGCGTATCATCGACCCGTCGGGGAAGGGGAACGGCCGCTGTACCAGCCCTTTACCGAAGGTGCGGCGGCCCACTATCAGCCCCCGGTCATTGTCCTGGAGAGCGCCGGCGAGAATCTCGGAGGCCGAGGCCGAATACTGGTTGACCATCACCACTACCTTCCCGTCGCGTAAATCGCCGCGCTTATCCACGCGGAATTCCGCCCCGGGTATCTTGGGCGATTCGGTATATACCACCAGATCCCCCTTGTCGAGGAAGTGGGAGGCGAGGTTGGTTGCCGCCTGAAGGTAGCCGCCGGTATTGTCCTCAAGGTCCACAATCAGATCGGTCATCCCCTCCTTTTTAAGTTTCTCCACGGCCTGAGCAAATTCCTTGTCCGTAGCCTCGGCAAATCGCGAAATGCGGATATAACCCGTGGTAGGTGTAGCCATATAGGCCGCATCGACGCTGTAAATAGGTATATCGTCGCGGGTTACGTTGAACAGGATAGGCTCTGCCGATCCCTTGCGGAGCACTTTCAGCGTCACCTCGGAGCCTTTAGGTCCGCGTAATATCTTGATTATGCGCGAATTGGGCAGTTTACGCCCGGCTATCACCGAATCTCCGGCCTGTACGATGCGGTCGCCGGGGAGGATTCCCACTTTTTCCGAGGGGCCGCCGGCTGTGGTCTGAATCACGAACAGCGTGTCGCTCAGCATGTTAAACTGCACTCCGATTCCGCTGAAGATGCCTTCCAGCGGCGTGGTCAGCTCCTTGGTTTCGTCGGGATCGGAATATGTGGAGTGCGGATCCAGCATCTTGAGCATAGCCACAATGGCTTCTTCCACCATCTTGTTGGCGTTGACCGTATCCACATAGAATCGCTCTATAAGTTGCTCTGCCATAAGCAGTTTTCGGTCGGGCGACAGGACAAATCCACCTGCCTCGTTTCTCGGAGCCGCCGCGCGGGCACTCGCCTGCTGCGCCCCTGACAGACCGAGCGCCGGCCATGCCACTGCCATTGCCAACGCTGCATAAGCTATATATCTTATCTTTTTCATCTCTTAAAATTCCACCTTATTATCAACCTGTTATCTATTCACTGATTGCCAATTCCTAATTCCTAATTGGTAAAAATCTGCTTACATCCACCCCATAGCTCTCAAGCTCGCGAACCATCGACGAGCTTACCGAGCCATATTCGGGCAGTGCTAATAGCAAAACAGACTCCAGCGAGGAAATGTTGCGATTGATGTCGGCAAGTTGCCTTTCATATTCAAAATCAGCCACTGAGCGCACTCCCCTGAGCAGATATTGCGCTCCGGCTCTGCGGGCGGCTTCCACCGTCAGCCCCTCGTAGCTCTCCACCGCCACCCGTGGCTCCTGAGCATACAGGGCGCGGATGGCTTCCACCCGCTCCTGAGGCGTCTGTCGCGACCGTTTGGCGCCGTTGACCCCAACCCCGATCACGATCAAGTCGAAAAGACCCATTGCCCTGTCTACTATCGACTGATGCCCGATGGTGAACGGATCAAACGACCCTGCAAAATATGCTATCCGTTTCATTTTCTGTAAATTATCAACGTCGCTGCAACAGATTCTTTCATTCCCTCAGCTCCCGCCTCTCCACTACGAAATCTGTGAGTCATCTTCCACCACCAGATTGTCGATGATGAAGTTCTGGCGGTCGGAAGTATTCTTACCCATATAGAAATCAAGCAGTTCGGCCACTCCGTCTTCCTTTCTCAGCGTCACGCGGTCCAGACGCATATCCTCGCCGATGAATCCGCGGAATTCGTCAGGCGAAATCTCGCCAAGACCTTTGAATCGGGTGATTTCGGCATTGGTCCCGAAGCGCGCTATGGCGTCGATACGCTCCTGATCGGAGTAGCAATATACCGTCGACTTCTCCTCAGGGCCTTCCCCCTTCTTCGACTTCTTGCCCGACCGCTTGGTGGCGTTCTTGTCGCGTACGCGGAACAGCGGCGTCTGCAGCACATACACATGCCCCTTTTTCACCAGGTCGGGGAAGAACTGCAGGAAGAATGTGAGCAGAAGCAGGCGGATATGCATCCCGTCGACATCGGCATCAGTGGCTATAATGACATTGTTATACCGCAGTCCGTCAATCCCTTCCTCGATGTTGAGAGCTGCCTGAAGAAGGTTGAATTCCTCGTTTTCATACACCACCTTGCGCGTAAGCCCGAACGAGTTGAGCGGCTTGCCGCGCAGCGAGAACACAGCCTGAGTTTCCACATCGCGTATCTTGGTGATAGAGCCGGAGGCGGAGTCGCCCTCGGTCAGGAAAATTGACGAAGCGAGCTTGCGGTCCTCGTCTCCGCGTGCATCGTTCAGATGATAGCGGCAGTCGCGCAGCTTGCTGTTGTGGAGATTCACCTTCTTGGCGCGTTCGCGGGCGAGCTTGGTCACTCCGGCCATAGCCTTGCGCTCACGCTCGCTCTCCTGAATCTTTTTCAGCAGTATCTCCGAGGTATCGAGATTCTTATGCAGGTAGTTATCAAGCTCTTTCTTTAAGAAATCACCGATAAACTTGGCCAATGTCGGGCCCTCAGGTCCCATGTCGCGCGAGCCGAGTTTGGTCTTGGTCTGCGACTCAAACACAGGTTCCTCCACCTTGACCGACACGGCGGCTATCATGCCGTTGCGAATGTCGGCATATTCGAAATTCTTTCCGAAATACTCCTTGATGGTGCGCGACACCGACTCTTTGAAGGCCGCCAGGTGAGTACCGCCCTGAGTCGTATGCTGCCCGTTCACAAACGAATAGTATTCCTCACCATACTGGTTGGCATGCGTCAGCGCTATCTCGATGTCGTCGCCTGCCAGATGAATCACCGGGTAGAGCGGATCTTTGGTCATGTTGGCCTTGAGCAGGTCGAGCAGACCGTTGCGCGAGATATAGCGCTTACCGTTGAGCCAGATGGCCAGCCCGGTGTTGAGGTAGGTGTAATTGCGCACCAGCGCTGCGATAAACTCCTGATTATAATGGTAATCGTGGAAAATCGTGTTGTCCGGGGTAAACTGCACGAACGTACCGTTCTCCTCGCGGCAAGGTTCGTCGTCGGTCTGCATCAGCAGTTCTCCGCGGGCAAATTCAGCCCGGCGCATCAGCCCGTCACGCACGCTTCGGATGATGAATGAATCGCTCAGAGCGTTTACAGCCTTGATACCCACACCGTTAAGACCCACCGACTTCTTGAAAGCCTTGGAATCGTATTTGGCGCCGGTATTCATCTTCGAGGCCACATCAACAAGCTTGCCCAGAGGGATGCCGCGGCCGTAGTCGCGCACCGTCACCGTCGTTTCGGTCACCTCCACGTCGATGCGGTGGCCGAAGCCCATCATATACTCGTCGATGGCATTGTCGAGCACCTCCTTGAGCAGCACGTAGATACCGTCGTCGTTGTACGTCCCGTCGCCCAGCTTGCCGATGTACATACCGGGGCGCAAACGGATATGTTCGCGCCAGTCGAGGGTCTTGATATCATCTTCTACATACTCGGCGCTCCCGCTCTGTCCGGAGGCGTTGAAGTCCAGTTCCTGTCCCATGGGGGTGGCATCAGCCTGAGCCGATGCCATTTCCTCGTTTTCTATATTCTTGCGGAGTTCGTCCATAATGGTCAAAATTCCTACAAAGATACGAAATTTTGACGCTTAAGTCAATAATCCGCCCCGAAATTCAGCCGCTACGCTTTATGAATCAGGAGCCTGGCGCATCCATTTTCGGGAACGTATGATTATTCCACCCGTATGGTATGCCTGTGGCGGATATCGTCACTGGCGGCTCCTATCTGAATCTCAAACTCACCGGGCTCCACTACGTACTTTCTGTCAATATTATAGATACGCAATTCACTCATAGGCAGCTCAATAGTATATCGGCGTGTTTCGCCTGCCGGGATATACTGCTTCTCGAAGCCGCGGAGCATCTGATCAGGCGTAGACACCGAGCTAACCACATCGCGCACATAGAGTTGCGCCGTCTCTTTACCGCCTACTGTGCCGTTATTGGTCACATCAAAGCTGACTGTCAGCGTATCGCCTGGCGCCAGCGTGTCGGCGCTGAAGGTCGGCTCGGAATATTCGAAGCTGGTATAGCTCAAGCCCATACGTCCATGTCGATGCCGGCTATAAGTGCCTGACGTCCGGCATCTTCAGTAGAATTCTGCGACGAGTGGAACACCTTCAGGCGGTCAACCGACCCCCAGTCGGAGTATACGAATCCATCGAAGCCCAATTCTCCGCGCAGAAAATCAGTCATATAGCTCAATCGCCGCCCCCGGCCAAAGCAGATTGCTCCAGTTAATGCATCTTTTGCTTAAAAATCCGCAAATCTTCCATTTTTTGGCTATCCCAGCCCCTTACTGCGATAAAAGCCCGCGGCTTTTTCTGCTCCCGATCAGCAATTAGTGTGCATGCCGGTCTCAGTAAAGAGGCCGAAGGATGAGGGCTGCGCCGCGACCTCCCGCCGCGGTGTAATGGTATGCCATACGCATCAGCAAGCGATAGAACGGGCAGCGCTCCTTCGCCAGAGCATAGGCGCGGAATCGCCGGGCATCTTCCATAGCTCCCTCTCTGGCATAGCAGCCGGCCAGGAGCATTCTTCGCAGATTTACCCAGTGGCGATACCGGCGTCCAGGCATGTTCTTTTCAATCAGTTCAATCGTATGTTCCCTTCTTTCAGGACTTTCCGAGAAGCGCAGACCGGTAATCGAACATTCCTGAGCCACAACCTCCACCGTTACCGGACCTTTGAGTGCCACAACTTTGGGATTCTGCGCCAACAGCCTGGTTCCCAGTTCGATATCATCCCATGCCAGCGATGATTCGTTCCAGCCGCCCACTCGGCGCACCAGTTCAGTTCGGGCTGCATAGCGTTGAGTAGCCATCATCCCGTTGAACAGACATCGCCACTTCACGTTACGGTCCGAGAAGACCAGCCGCCTGCGGTGGCCGTCGAGAAAGATGCGTTCCGTAGTCCACCCGACGATTTCAGCATCGGGATGAGTCAGGAACCCCTTCATAGCCCGCTCCACATGCTCAGGAGCCATGATGTCGTCGGAGTCAAAAAACATCACATACTCCGTCGTCACCTCCCGGAGACCCCGGTTGCGCGCTGCCGATGCGCCCTCACGCTCCTCACTGAGTACCTTCACATCTATCCCTGCCTTCTCAGCCTCAGGCACCCATGCGCGCAGCACTTCAGCCGTGGTATCCGTCGAGTTATTGTCAACAAGAACCACTGAGAGCGGACGCCATGTCTGCCGGAGGATGGATTCAAGCGTCTTACCCACCACTTCAGCACGGTTGTAGACGGGTACCACTATCGTAATCCCCTCTTTCCCATGCTGTATGTCGGTTAATGCTTCTTTTTCGGCTTTCATGGTGCTAAATATTGGTGATCAGCTATTTAGATGTAAGCATAATCTTACGCAGCGGCTTCTTGGTCAGCGCATAAGCCGCACCCTGAAGCATGGCAAACAATCCGGAGAAAAACGGGCTTTGGCCAGTTTTAGCCAGCCTCCACGCTTTCAGCGGTATACGCCCCAACGCCGTCAATGGTGTCGACATGAGGATGAATGCTCCGGCTGCACGAAGCACTCCAATTGTGTATGGCCGGCTGCCCGTGGTCAAATCGGGATGAATACAAATGGTTGCCGGATAAAAATATGCTTTCACACCTTTGCGGAGCGCCTCCAACAGAAACACTTCGTCTTCAGCGGCTTTCAGATATGGAGCGCCCGGACCGAACAGCGGATTGAACCTCAGTGTATCGGTGAGCGCATTGCGGCGGAGCGCTATCTCGAAGCAACATTGCGAGAACCCTTTGGGAGGCGGGGTCAGAGGCGTTACGTCCCTGGGATACTGCTTGCCGGCCGGGCCTTCATATCTGAAACTGATATAATCGGCATCCTTCAGAGTATCGAATGCCCGCATCACAGTCAGCAGATTCTCAGGCGTATATATCACATCATCATCTGACATGAGCACCAACTCTCCCCGGGCATGCGCCATGGCGTTGTTGCGGTTGTTGCTGACTCCTTTGGCCGACAACCGGAAGATTCTCACGTCTTTACGTTCAGTGAGCGCTTTGGGCACCGGGGCGTCCTCATGCTCCTGCCACGAAACGACATACTCCACCCCCTCCACTTCGGGAAGCCGCATGGCTTCCACTCTGCGGATGCCCTCAGGCTGGAAGGTAGCTATCAGTACCGACAGCCGTGGATATTTCTTCCGAGGTGTATCCATAACATATCTGATTTCAAGATAATTGCACTCAGCCGGGCTTGGCTGCCGCTTTAGTTTGGAGCCGGGAACGCCAGAATTCCAGGAACTTGGCCGCCACCTTTTCGCAATCATGATGCTCCTCCACGAATCTCCGGTTGGCTTCGGCAGCCTCCTGAAGAGCCATAGGGTCGGATATCAGACGGATAAGAAGTGCTTCATTAGCCTCTACCGATGGCAACGCATTGGCTATCGGGTGGTTATCACGTTCTCCAATGAAATCATAGTAGTCCGGCTCGGCGCCGCTCACTGCTGTCAGCCCCATCGCCATAGCTGCCAGAGCATTAGTGGCGGGAGTGTAACTGTAGGCCTGATCGAGCATGATATGCGCCTGAGCCTGCATTCGGGTGTATTCATTGAGAGGCACATCGCTAACTTCCTGATATACCACCTTATCCGGATACTGCTCGGCGACCCTGCGGGCTGCCTCAGCCATAAATTCATACCCTTTGCAGTCAGTCTTCACCTTCTTCCGCCCCATGAAGACAGTCAGTGGCCATTGCCACTTTTTCTCCACGAAGGGGTAATCTTCCATCACGATCGGAATCCCTGCGTAGGCATATTTCTCCTTCGGAAGCATCCGCCCAAGAGCCACATAGTATTCGTAGAGCACCGCAACGGCCCCGTCGAGTCCGGCATAGACATGCTCCCACAGCTTACGCTTCTCTCCGGTAATAAAAGCCTTGGTTTCAGCAGATTGCGCAAACGGGAGCAACTTATCCCCGATGCGGTATTCATTGTAGCGTAGCGCCGAATTAGGGTCAAGACACTCCTCTATGAAAGGGCCGTCAGTATTTGACGCTGTCAGAAACACCGACCGGTTGTTGCGCTTGAGCAGGTCGAAAAGTCGCTGGATTCTCTGCGGCCTAAGCCACAGAAAATCAGGCTTTATTATCGATACAACATCGTAACCGCAAAAACGGCGGCGAAACAGCCACTGGAGCCTCAGCCAATGCAACATCCCGCCGACTTTGGTGAACCAACGGCGGTTAAGATCCACATCTCTAACGGTTTGCATATAGCTGTTGCCATCGGAGGCCACAGTCACATCGTGCCCCAGACGCCTCAGCCCCACAGCAAGCGAGTGATGACAGTTGCTGGCATCACCCACAAGCAGTATTTTGAGCCTGGCATCCTGATTCACAGCATATTGGAGCTTTTACATATAGCGGCCTACCGCAGCGGCGAGATGCGATACATCGTCGACACGCTCCACCAGTTCGCCCCGGCGGTTGATGATAAACGTGGTCGGAATCTGCGAAATATTGTAGCGCAGAAGCACTTCGGCACCATCTTTCGGCGAATTGTAGACGGCAATCCAAGGGAGATTCTTGGCTGCCTGCTTCCAGAGAAATTCATCTTCATCTACCGAGACCTGATAGATCTCCATCCCTGCGGCATGGTTGGCGTTGTAGACCTTGGCCAGCTCACGGTTGAAGGCAGGCGATTCCTGAGCTCCGTAGGCGGTGAAGTTAAGCACAATCACCTTCCCCTTCGAGGCCTCTTCGTTGAGGCTGCGAATCTTCCCGGCTTTGTCGAGCAGGGCGATTTCAGGGAGCTGAACTTCCTGAGCCACAAGGGTATCAGTGGGCACAAAGCCTCCGGCCTTGCGATGATGAGTGATGAAATGCGACGCCAGGAAGGCTGTGCGCGGATCGTTGGGCCGGTTGGCATCGAAGGCCGTGGCCACAGCGCCTATCAGGCGCAAATCAGCGCGCGACTGCGGGTCAAACAGCGGCGTCTGCCCTATTTTGCGGAATATCACGTAGTAAGCCACTATGCCAGAGGGGTCGCGCAAGATGGCTTCTGCCAACTGGCGCTTGAGGTCAGGATCAAATGCGGCTTGCTCGCCATTGGCTGCTACAGCCTTGGCAATCAAATCATTGACCTTCTGCATAGCCTCGGCCGTTTCGGAGCCTGAGAGCGTATAGCCTGTGGCGAAATGGGAGGCATCGGCCTGGATGCTGATGGTCTCAAGCGAGTCGATGGGGAAATACAGGCTCTCAGAGCCGAGATTGAGGCGGAACACTTCGGGATGCCCCACAGCTTCGCCTGTCACCTTGAAATCGCCCTTTTTACCTATCGTGACGGTATCGACGGCGTACCAGCCGCCGCGTCCGTTGGGAGCCTCCACCACGAGGTCTTTCCCCTCGCCTCCGGCCACATTGCCTTCGGCTTTCCAATGTTTCGATGAGCATCCGCTCAGGGCCATAAGACCCAGGACGGCCACGCAAAGCGTCTGAATCTTGATTTTCATATTCAGAAATCTGTAGGTTGGTTTTACTCGAATGCAGCGGCTATCTTGGCGGCTATCTCTTTCATCTCCTCCTCGGGCAGGGTCAGCTTTGGAGCACAGAAATTCATGTCCGCGCCGGTATTCATCGGCACAAGATGCACGTGAGCGTGGGGCACATCGAGGCCGATCACGGTCACTCCCACCTTCTTGCAGGGGATGGCCTTGCGGATGGCCTTGGCCACACGTTTTGCAAACAGCATCAGCCCGGTATAATCCTCGTCGGAGAGATCGAAGATATAGTCGGTCTGTTTGCGCGGAATCACCAGCACATGACCCGGATGCACGGGGTTGATATCAAGAAATGCGAAATATTTGTCGCTTTCAGCCACCTTGTATGAAGGGATTTCTCCGGCGGCTATCTTTTCAAACAAGCTCATAATCCGATAGTTATTATCAGCGGTTGGCTTAAATCTGTATGCTTTCGATTTCAAACTTCATAAGGCCGGCAGGCACGCGGATTTCCACCACATCGCCCACCTTGTGGCCCAGCAGACCCTTGGCGATAGGGGTGGATGCGCCGATCTTCTTCTCGCGCAGGTTTGCCTCGGAGTCAGCCACGATGGTATATTCCACGCTGGCCCCGTTGGCCTGATTCTTGATTTTAACGCGCGAGAGGATGTTGACTTCGTCGGTGTTGAGCTTCGACTCGTCGATTATGCGGGCGTTGGCCACGAGGTCTTTGAGCTTGGAAATCTTCATTTCAAGCATACCCTGAGCCTCCTTAGCGGCGTCATATTCAGAATTTTCCGAGAGGTCGCCTTTGTCGCGG
The DNA here is from genome assembly GCA_945916235.1 of uncultured Porphyromonadaceae bacterium. Lineage (GTDB taxonomy): Bacteria > Bacteroidota > Bacteroidia > Bacteroidales > Muribaculaceae > UBA7173. The sequence continues at coordinate 13,593 of CAMEGQ010000070.1, forward strand.
GCCTCTGCGATGGCAGCCGAAATGCGCGGACGCTCCACGCTTTCGAGGAAGGCTATCTCTTCCATTTTCTTCTTGTAGCCTTCTTTGGTCATGTAAGTTAATGCCATGATATATTAAGTTTTAAGATATTACAAAAAAGAAGCGCCTCGCCCGCTCATATACGGGGGAGACCCTATTGTACCTTCACTCTGTTGCTTCCGATTCTTAGAATTATAAATCTTATAAGTCTTTAAATCATATAATTCTTATAAATCTTATAATTCTTATAAGTCTTATAAGTCTGATAGGGCTTATAATTCTTTATCGGGTAGCCGGACTCTTTTTCCGACTCTGCAGGCAAATGTAGTCATTATATTCCAAACTCCCAAATTTCCCGCCAAAAACTCAATATTGTCCTAAATGATTTTTGAGTACGGCTTAACCAGCAGAGGCATCTGCC
>CAMEGQ010000071.1 GCA_945916235.1 uncultured Porphyromonadaceae bacterium
AGCAGTCGAGCCATACTTTTGTGCTGTCCTCAATTTTTATCGGACAGCAATAATTAAAAATCAATCATATAACTGACAAAAATTAATTTTTGTCATCTACTAAAAGAATTATTAGGCCAATATATCTATGAGAGCTTACTGCTCGGCATAGCTGAGCACAGTGGGCGATTCCACATCGACGCCGAACTCGCGTGCGCGGGTAAGGATGGCGCGGGCAAGACGCGGTTTCAACTCTTCTGGACAATAGCGGAAATAAGCCTCGGCGGCACGCACATGAGCCGCATCGGGCATGGGATATTCACGTCGCTCGGGCAGTCCGAACACACTGTCGGGCAGCTCCTTTTTTTCTTCGTATGAAATTCGGTCGTTCATAAGGATTATTTAAGTCAAAAGTTTTAGTTATGAGGTCAGACGGGGTTTTAAGTCAGAAGTCAGAAGTCTGAGTTATGAAGTCTGAGTAGCTCCGGCTTTGGATTTAAAACAATCAGTGGGGAGCTATGGTTTGACATGCTACGGGCAGTTTATGGCATTTAGCGTATGAGATTGTTAAAAAATATTAACAATTGGAGGATGGGTGTAAAATTACCACTTTTTATTGCCGAAAAAGTTTGAAGCAAAAAATCCAATCATTAACTTTGCGATTCTGAGGGATAAGTCCGCGCAATAAAGCGAATCCGCCCTGCTGCATCAACGCCATAGTCCCTGCGGCGGCAATCCATAGTACCATGAGATTCAGCATATTATCTATCACCTTAATAATCCCAACACCTAATCAACTACTGCAAATGAGATTAAAATCATTGGGAATGGCAATGAGCCTGGCCCTGCTCACGCTCCTGCCTTCCGCTGCGCCCGACGCAGCTGCCCAGAAGAAAAATTTCAAGGCAGCCTGTCTCAACGTCGACGGTATGCCTTACCAGACCTCAATCATGGGCATCAAGATCACCCTTAACAAAGACTCCAAGGCCGAGGTAGGCGCCCGTCAGATCGGCGAACTCGTGGCCAAGAAGGGATGGGATTTCATTGGTCTTTCCGAGGACTTCAACTACCATGACGCCCTGATGGAGCCGCTGTCAGCCTATTACAATGCCGGTACATTCCGCAACAAGATCAACGGACTGAGCAACACCACGATGCACAATGGCAAACTCAAGGTCGACACCGACGGCCTCGGGTTCCTCTGCAAGAAGGTTCACTCTTTCTCCAACGAGACTTTTGTAGCCTGGAACACCACCAACGGCTACACCAGCGACGGCTCCGACGAGCTTATCCTCAAGGGCTACCGCTACTATGTGGTAGACCTCGGTCAGGGACTTTCGGTCGATGTCTACTCTCTCCACATGGACGCTGAGACCACCGATGCCGACAATGCTGCCCGAGTATCGCAGCTTCAGCAGCTCGTGGCCGCCATCAAGGCATCCGATAATAAACGCCCCATCATCGTGATGGGCGACACCAACTGCCGCTATACCCGCGACCCGCTGACCACAGAATTCATTAATGCCATCAACGCTGATTCGCGCTTCAACGTCCACGACCCCTGGGTTGACTTCATGTGGGATGGCGTTCCACCTGTGCAGGGCACCGGTTCGCTCATGGTCGATGCCTTAGGCCAGCAGAAGGGCGAAGTAGTGGACAAGATTTTCTACATCAATAACACCGACGCCAACGGCATCACCCTGACGGCCAATTCCTACCTCCACGACGACTCGTTCGTGCTCGAAGACGGCTCGCCCGCAGCCGACCACTTCCCCATCGTCATCGACTTCACCATCGAGAACACCCGTCCGATAACATCTGGAGGTTTATACTTCCTGCGCAACAAAGCCACCGGCACTTATCTCAATGCCGGAGGAAAATGGGATACACAAGCTGTACTGGCCCGCACCGGAATGCGCTTTTCTTTCACACAAGGCAGCGGGGATACTGATTACATAATCCGCTCCACTCTGACCAAAGGCGATCTGACGGGCGGATTCAAAGTAGGTAGCGAAATTTATCTTGACGGGACAGACAACGAATCGCAGCTTCACTGGAATGTAACGCAGCTGGAAGGCGGTGCTTTCTCAATCACATATTCCGACTATGCTCTGACAGCAACCGCTTCAAATGGGGTGACCCAAACAGCCATCAATACCTCTGACCCTTACCAGCAATGGGAGATTCTCAACCTTGAGCAGCTCAAAGCCGAACTCAACAAAGCATCTGTCTCCTACCCCATGGACGCCACATTCTTCTTCCGTGGTTTTAATTTCGGCAGAAACGATGACGACAACAATTTCTGGATCGGCTCCAAAGGCAGCAACGCTACAGCTGAGGTAAGAGACAACGGAGAAGCGACCTGCTACTCAATGTATTATTTTCATAACAACGAGCAGTGGATCAACGCCAACAACACCGACGCTTCAATCTCTCAGACCGTTTCTGTACCAAATGGCGTATATAATTTAGAATGTGATGTAGTTTCCGGCAATTCCACCGACAACAACATAAAAATTAATGGTTCGAATCTTTCAATCACCAATGAGGGGGGATATGCAGGTAAATCTGTAAAAGATATAGGGCCGCTCTTTGCAGCAAATTCGTATCACTCTAAACTTGAAAAATTTGTCGTTACAGACGGTTCCATAACATTCCAAATGAACAAGGCCAGACACAAATCCGAGACGGCCATGTTTGTCGACAACATCCGGCTCACCTATCTGGGGCTGTCGGCGGAGGAGCAGGCGGGATATGACCGTCTGAAGGCTGCCATCGACGATGCGCAGGCTAAGGCTGACGCCATGGATCTGACCATGTACGACAACCGTACGGTAGTGGAGCGCTGGGAGCACCGTCAGGTGAAGGCTTCAGCTATCGATGAGAATATCCGCCTCACTTACGAGGCCCTCGCTACTGCTGTCAAGGCTCAGAGCCATTACCCCGCCGACATGAGCTATGCCTGCCTCAACAACAGCTTCGAGATGGGCAGCACTATCTACTGGGATGCTACGGCCGCTACGTCGCCGCAGGTAGTATCCTCTGCCGGAGTGGCCAACGCTCACGAGGCTTACGTATATAAAGCCAACGGAGGCAGCATAAGCCAGTCGATTACCCTACCCAACGGTGTTTACCGCATCTCGGCTCTGCTCTCTGAAGGCGCGACTCTGACCGTAACACCCAAAGACGGCACCGCCCAGAGCGTGACAGCTTCAGGCAGCGGGCTTCAGAAGGTGGAACTCACCCTGAAATATTCCGCTGCTTCGCTCACTGTAGCTCTGAGCGGCACCGGCGCCTACACTGCCGACAACCTCCAGATCATCTGCCTGGGCAAGAATGCCGCCGCCTACGATCTGCTGCAGGCCGCCATCATCGATGCCAACGCCCGCGCAGCCAAGCTTCCCGCCCAATACACCGAAGGATGGGACAATCTGACCACCTATCAGAAGATGATCGACAATTACGCAATCGAAGGCGACGGATGGCTTGAATTCTACGCCATATACGATCAGCTCCGCAAATGCGTGGTCAACCAGACCGAGGAACGCTCCGACATGACCTCGGCCATCATCAACCCGGGCTTCGAGCTCGGCCAGTGGTGGAAAGCTCCCTACGCCTGGACCACCACCAGCGCCGGCGATACCAAATGCGCCCCGGCCCATACCGACGACACCACCTACGGCGCTGAAGGGATGGAAGGCTGGCTGCTGTTCAACACCTGGGACGGAGACAACAAGGGTTATCCCGTAAGCCAGACAATCCAAGGCCTGCGTCCGGGCAAATACCGCCTCACGGCCAAGGGTGCATCCCACGCCAACTACTGGATTTACATCTTCGCCAACGACAACCGCGCCTGCGTTCAGGTGCCCTCAGGTCAGGACAAGACCAAAGCTCAGGATCTGACTCTCGAATTTGACCTCGCCGAAGGCGAAGCCCTCAATATCGGAGCTGTCGGCGGCGACGCCAACGGCAACTACGTGGCTGACGGAGGCCAGTGGTACAAGATCGACGACTTCCGCCTGACTCTCATCACCCCCGCCGCTACGGAGATCAGCGTGGGCTTCCCCACCGAGTTTCACACCCTGATCCTCCCCTACGATCACGACATCCTCGAAGGGATGACCGTCTACGAAGCTCCCTATGTACGCGCTCTCAACGGTGCCGACCATTACTTCGTCGACCTCAAGGAGGTAGACCGCATCATGGCCAACACCCCCTATGTGGTTCGCATCTCGGGTTCTGACGCTCAGAAGGCTCCCGCCCGCGCCGCTTCGGTAGAAAAGCTTTTCTCGGGAATGCCCGTCGAGGCATCCTGGGCCACCTCGGGCCAGAGCTACACCTCGGGTGTGCTCACCGGCGTTCACTCGGCCGCACATGCCGATGCCACTGCCGACACCAAGCTCTACACCCTCGACGAGGGCGCATCCGAGCCTCAGTTCGTCAGCGTAGAATCGGCCGACATCGACGCCCACCACGCCTACATCTCGCTTCCGGCCAACGAATACGCCACAGTGAAGATCAACTCCACCGGAGTGCCTACCGGCATCGACACCGTGGAAGCCATCGCCGACGATGAACCTGTAGATGTATTCACCGTAGCCGGCGTGCACCTTTGCTCGGGCGTGACCGTCGCTGCCGCCAAAGCCCAGCTCGCCCCGGGCCTCTACATCGTGAAATCGCCGACAGCTGCCGCCAAGCTAATGGTTCATTAAGCCGACAGAAATCTATTTTGACCTACTTATTCAGGAGAGTGCACACATCCGCGAAAGTGTGCACTCTCTTAATTTAACCTAAAAAGCGCCCCCGACGCCCCAAAAGATTTTAAGAATTGGAGGGTATTATTTAACTTTGTGGTGGATATCGCCTTATGTCGGCGCCTAAGCGTCAGTCAGTAAGGCCGCTGCAATAATTCAGCTACAAATGAAGGAAGAATTCAGGGATATCGCCCCATACGACGACAGCGATTTCAAATCCTACATGGCGCGCCTGGTGAAGGAGCCCGGATTGGAAAACGCCATCAGCTATATCATGCCCGGCGCCGACCGGAAGCAGCTCACCGACCTGCTGCTCAGCCTCAACTCCAAGGCCGAGTTCCAGCAGAAAGTGATGCTCACCATCCTCTCCCTCATCGAGCAGAAGACCACCTCGGGAGTAACCGAGAGCGGTATGGACCGCCTCAGCCCCGACCGCAATGTGCTCTTCATCACCAACCACCGCGACATCGTGCTCGATGCCTCCTTCCTCGGTCTGGCCCTCATCCGCCACAGTCTCCCCGCTCAGGAGGTGGCCTTAGGCGACAATCTGCTAATCTACGACTGGATTGAGGACCTCGTGCGCCTCAACAAGGGGATAATCGTCAAGCGCAATCTGCGCCTGACCAAAGCTCTGGAGGCTGCCCGCCAGCTCTCGGGATATATCCACTACTGCATCGCCGAAAAGCACGAATCGGTATGGATCGCCCAGCGCGAAGGCCGCGCCAAAGATTCCAACGACGTCACTCAGGAGAGCGTCATCAAGATGCTCGCGCTTTCAGGCCCCGGCGATACGCTCGCCGCGCGCCTGCTGCCGCTGAACATCACCCCCACGGCCATCTCCTACGAATACGACCCCAACGACTATCTTAAGGCTTCGGAATTTCTCCAGCGCCGCCGCGATCCAGAATTCAAGAAATCGCAGCGCGACGACCTCAAGAGCATGGAGACGGGGATACTCAACTTCAAAGGCCGCGTACATTTCTCAGTCGGCAGCGACATCAACGCCGAGCTGGCCGCCATGCTCGATGTCACCGACAAAGTGGAGGCCGTGCGCCGCATCTGCGCCGTCATCGACCGTCAGATCCATCTCGGCTACCGCATCTATCCCAACAATTACATCGCCTACGACCGTCTGGAGGGGAGCGACCGCTTCGCTTCGGAATACAGCCGCGAGGATGTGGAGCACTTCGACGCCTACCTGCAGGGGCAGCTCGACAAGGTGGAAGTGGCTGACGTCACAGCCGAGGAGCGCGGGCTGATGCTCCGCGACATGCTCGAAATGTATGCCAACCCCCTGCGTAACCAACTCATAGCCAAAGGAGAACAGGCCCGATGAGAGCTTCCATATGGCCCTTGCTGGCGATGCTGCTTATCAGTGTCGCCACCGACGCTTATATATGGGTTCAGTCCCGCCGCCGTTGCCGCTCCATAGAGTGGAGCCGGCTTCAGCTGGCCACATCCCTGCTTTTATGGCTCTTCATCATCGCCATGGTGGCCCTGCCTGCCCGACGCGGCAGCAACTGGCAGCTTCTCAGCAAGATGTGGCTGCTTTTCGTCTGGGTGTCGGTCTATTTCCCCAAACTGTTCGCCGTAGTGGCCGACCTCCTGGCCGCCATCCCCACGCTCTTCCACCGCCGCAGACTGCGCCGGCTCACCAAAGCCGGCATCGTATGCGCCTTCGCCGGGTGCGCCATCATGTGGTGGGGAGCGCTCATCAACCGCTACCACATCCAGGTGCGTCAGGCGGAGGTTCCCGTCGTGAATCTGCCCGAATCATTCGACGGCATGCGCATCGCGCATTTCTCCGACCTCCATACCGGCACATTCGGCACTGACACAGCGTTCGTAAGCCTTCTGGTCGACAGCATCAACGGCCTGCAGCCCGATGCAATCATGTTTACCGGCGACATAGTCAACCGCCGCACAGACGAGATACGTCCGTTCGTTCCTGTGCTCCGCCGGCTCCACGCCCCCATGGGCGTCTATGCCATCATGGGCAACCACGACTACGGCGACTACTCCTACTGGCCCTCGGCTGAAGCCCGCGAGAAGAATCTCACCGACCTCTACAGCGCATACGACGCCATGGACATTGAGCTGCTGCTCAACCGCACAGTCTGGCTGCGCTCCGCCCAAGGCGACTCCATAGCCGTCATCGGAGTGGAAAACATCGGTGAGCCACCCTTCTCGGCCTACGGCTCGCTGCATGAGGCCTATCCTCATATCTCCGACTCAGCGACAAAGATACTGCTGACTCACAATCCGCGCCACTGGACCGACTCCATCCGCCCCGACGCTACAGCCAATGTGGCCCTGACGCTCTCGGGCCATACCCACGCCATGCAGATGGAGATAGCCGGCCACTCGCTGTCAGCGCTGCGATACGACACATGGGGCGGCCTTTACTCCGATCCTCAGGGGCGGCGCTTCATCTACGTCAACATAGGCTGCGGCACCGTGGGCCTCCCCCTGCGCATCGGAGCCACTCCTGAAATCACCATCATCACTCTCCGCCGCTCCCCCGTGAGCTCATCCCGTTAACTCCACTCTCTATGTCAGTCGACGCCATCATCGCCCGCGAACTCGGGCTTGACCCAACCCACGTCTCGGCCGTGCTGAATCTGCTCGCCGACGGCGCCACCATCCCCTTCATCAGCCGCTACCGCAAGGAAGCTACCGGCAATATGAACGAGGTGAACATCTTCAAAATCGAGCAGCGCAATCAGGAGCTTACCGAGCTTGAAAAGCGACGCGCCTATATCCTCCAGACCATCGAGGCCAAGGGGAAGCTCACCGACGAGCTGCGCACGCGTATCAGCGGCTGTTTCGACGCATCCGAGCTGGAAGACATCTACCTCCCCTTCAAGGAAAAGAAGCGCACGCGCGCCCAGATAGCCCGCGAGCGCGGACTGGAACCTCTGGCCAAAATCATCATGAGCCAGAAGCGCGGCGACCTGCTGCGTACGGCTCAGAGATTCCTGTCGGACGAGGTGGCCACCACCGAGGATGCCCTCAAGGGTGCGCGCGACATCATAGCCGAATGGGTCAACGAGACCGAGGCCGTGCGCTCGCGCGTGCGCGATCAGTTTCATCGCTTCGCCACCGTGGAGTCGGCCATGGTGAAGGGGAAGGCCGACGAGGGCGCCAACTATGCCAACTATTTCGCCTTCTCAGCCCCGCTGAAGCGCGTCGGCTCCCACGCCTACCTGGCCATGCGCCGCGGCGAGGCCGAGGGTTTCCTGCGCGTGAACATCGATGTGGACGAAGACCGCACTCTGGGGCGTCTCTACCCCTATTTTCTGCGCAGCGGAGGCTCCGACGAGTCGCAGGAACTGATTATGGACGCCATCGACGACGCTTACCGCCGCCTGACACGTCCGTCGATAGAAAACGAAATGGCGGCCGAGGCCAAAGCCAAGGCCGACGATACGGCCATCAACACCTTCGCCACCAATCTGCGCCAGCTGCTGCTGGGCGCGCCGCTGGGTGCGAAGCGCATCCTGGCCATCGACCCGGGATTCCGCACAGGCTGCAAGGTGGTATGCCTCGATGCCAACGGCAATCTGCGCCATCATACGGTCATCTACCCCACCCCGCCGGCCAACGATACCGAAGGCGCCGGACGCACTATCCGCCGTCTGGTGAAGGATTACGCCATTGAAGCGATTTCGATAGGCAACGGCACAGCCAGCCGCGAGACAGAGCGCTTTGTCAAGGGGCTTGGGCTGCCGGAGCAGGTGCAGGTGTTCGTGGTAAGCGAAAACGGAGCCTCAGTCTATTCAGCCTCGAAGATTGCGCGCGATGAATTTCCCGACGAGGATGTGACCGTCCGCGGCGCCGTCTCCATCGGCCGGCGCCTGGCCGACCCCCTGGCCGAACTGGTCAAAATCGATCCGAAAGCCATCGGCGTGGGGCAGTATCAGCACGATGTGGACCAGACGAAACTAAAGGCTGCGCTCGACATGACGGTGGAATCATGCGTGAACACCGTCGGCATCGACCTGAACACCGCCTCGCGCGAACTGCTGGCCTATGTGTCGGGCATCGGACCGACGCTGGCGGCCAACATCGTGGCCTACCGCGCCGAAAAGGGTGATTTCACCTCGCGCGACCAGCTGCTGAAGGTGCCGCGTCTGGGGCCGAAGGCCTACGAGCAGGCTGCGGGATTCCTGCGTGTGCCCGGCTCGAAAAATATCCTTGACAACACCGCCGTACACCCCGAGCGCTACGCTCTTGTCGACCGCATGGCCCGCGACGCGGGGTTGACGCTGGAAGAATTCGTATCGTCGCCGGAGGCTTTCCATACCGTCGACCTCAAGCGCTACCAGGATGCCGCCACGGGCGAAGAGACCCTGCGCGACATCATCGCAGAACTTGAAAAGCCCGGACGCGACCCGCGCGAGAAGGCCGTGGAGACCTGTTTCGACGAGTCAATCACCGACATCACCGACCTGCGCGAGGGGATGGTGCTCCCATGCATCGTCAACAACATCACCGACTTCGGAGTGTTCGTCGATCTGGGCATCCACCGCAGCGGCCTAATCCATATCTCCCAGCTGGCCAACCGCCGGGTAAAGCATCCGTCGGAGGTGGTGAAGCTCAATCAGCATCTCATGGCCAAGGTAATCGACATCGACATCCGCCGCGGGCGCATCTCCATGTCGCTCCGCGACGTCGACAAGCAATCATAAACGAGAAGATATGCCGGAGGTAACGGTCAGCATAGGATCGAATGTGGCGACGCGCAGCGAGGAGCTATCGCGGGCGTTCCTGTTTCTGCGCCATCTGCTGGAAGACACGCACGAGACGCCTCCTTACGTCACAGAGGCCGAGCCCATCGGCCCCCGGCGCTTCCCCGAAGGGTTCACATATCTCAACGCCGTGGTCACCGGCCGCACCGACCTCACGCCCGAAGCGCTCCAGATGCGCATGAAGGCTTACGAGCGCCGCCGGGGCCGCAAACCGCATCCCGAGCCGGCTCAGGTCAACCATTCCGAAGTGCTTCAGCCGGAAGAGATGGTGGTAATCATCGACCTCGACCTGGTAAGCTACGACGGGCGCATCCTCAAGCCTTCGGAAGCCGCATCAGCCCATTTCCAGCGCGGCCTGGCCATGCTCAGCAATCCACAAGGGCGCTTCCCCGGAGAGGATTTGCATCCCGGATAATGAGGGCAAGCTGGGTAATTAGGGCAATTCGTATAAGTCGTATAAGTCGTATAAGAGTAGCGGAAAGCGCGATGCGCCTTCCGCTACTCTTATTTATCAGATTTATAAGACTCTATAAGAATTATACGAATTATTCGTTTTAGAATTATGCGAATTATTCGCTTGTATGCCTGCGATTACATGGCGGTGGTCTCAGTGGCGGCTGTAGCCTTCTCCACTTCTTCCACAGTGTCATCCTCAGGTTTGTGCTCGCGGATGAAGACTACTGATATCGCACCGATAATCAGCGAGATACCGGCGATAATCATCATCATATACTGCGGTGCCAGTTCGTCCGGACCGGCAAGCTGGCTCAGAATCCAGCCGCCGAGCAGCGCGCCGACAATCTGCGGGATGCAGATTGAGCAGTTGAACAGGCCCAGATAGGCGCCGATATTTCCGCTGCGCAGCGAGTTGGTCAGGATGGTGAACGGCCATGCCAGCATGGCGGCCCATGCGCAACCTATCAGCACGAACGAGATGAGCAGCAAATACTGATCCTGAATCAGACCGGCCGATATGAAGCCGGCGGCGCCGAGCAGAAGCGACAGCGAGTAGGAGAATTTGCGGCTGCGGAACATAGGCAGACATACAGCCCAGATTACCGACCCGATGGCCTGCACGGCGAAAAGGATACCTACCCAGTTGCCTGCGTCGTTGTATTCCGTGGATTCTGTGTTGAGCACCAGTGAGGATTCAAACCCTGCAGTGGCGTTGGCCTGCAGTTTGGCCTCGCGTACACCGTCGAGGAAGAGTGCGCCGGAGGCCGGGTCATGCGTGTAGATGTCAGCCATAATAATGCCGGCGCCGGGCTCGAGGCGCGACAGGCGCGTTACGACAATAAAGTCAGTGGTGGGAATCATCTCGTCCCTGTCAAGGAGTACCTTGGCATTTGCAGCCGAAACGGGGACATTATAAGCGTAGCTGTCAACTCCCGCTTTCGAGGCGATCTTGTCGTCGGTCACCACCGCAATGGCTTCCTCTGCGTCGTCCGGAAGCAGTGCCACCTCTGAAGCTGGATAGAATGTGCCGTCAGCAGCGACTATACCGGCGGCACAGGCCTTACCGTTGTCGACAATCAGAGCCGAGTCGGCCGTAAGGATATATTTGGCTTCATATTTGCCGACCACAGCGCCCTCGGCGTCGGTCTCCACGATGCCGTGGATGGTAGTGGTCTCAGGGCAGTGGAAGGCATTCTTGGCGATGGTGCCGTTGGTATATGTCCACATGAAAAGGAAGGCGAACCAACAGAAGAACTGCACCAGTCCCACCGTCCAGAACGTCGAGGGAGCCTTCACCAGCAGCTTGATGAGGTTGGTCTTCTCTTTGGGTGCATTGGCATCGGTTGCCCCGCCGTTGTACTCGGCATATACTTTCGGAGGCCACTCCTTGACCTTGGCGAGCGAATAGATCACGCAGCCCAGCAGGATGGCAGCTCCGAAATAGAATGAGAATACCACCGTCTGCGGAATCTGGCCCGTGGCGGCAGTGTTCTGGAATCCGATCCAGGTCAGCAGGAAGGGGAATACGTATCCCACGATTGATCCGGCGTTGCAGAGGAAGCTCTGAATCGAGTATGCCAGACCCTTCTGCTTTTCGTTGACCATATCGCCCACAAGCATCTTGAAGGGCTGCATGGCCATATTGATTGAAGTGTCGAGAAGCATCAGGGCGAACAGGCCGATGAGGATGGCTGCCGAAACGGTCAGGCCGAAGCTGCCGGCGTTAGGGAGCAGGCACATCACAGCCACAGCCACCAGCGCGCCTGCAATCAGGTAAGGGAGGCGGCGGCCGAAGCGAGTCCAGGTCTTGTCAGAGGCTGTGCCCACGATAGGCTGGACCACCAGGCCCATCAGCGGGGGCAGAATCCAGAAATAGCTCAGATCGTGAGGGTCGGCGCCGAGAGTGGCGAAAATTCGGCTCACGTTGGCGCTCTGAAGCGCGTAAGCGATCTGTACGCCGAAAAATCCGAAGCTCAGGTTCCAGAGTTTCCAAAAGCTCAAGTCGGGTTTAGTTTTCATAAATGAAGAATGTAAGATATAATCGTAAGTTTAATATCGGTTGAGATTCAGCACAGGGCATAGAGCCATTCTATCTCGTTGCCCCAGATTTCTTCGTCGGGGGTCTCGAGAATCAGAGGGATATTGTCGAATCGGCTGTCGGCCATGAGCATCCGGAAGAACCCCTCGCCCAGCTCGCCTTTGCCGATGGATTCGTGGCGGTCGACGCGCGATCCGAGCGGCTTCTTTGAGTCGTTGATATGCATTCCGCGCAGATAGCCGAAGCCGACGATGCGGTCGAATTCTTCCCACACAGCCTTGAACCCTTCGGGTGTGGCCAGGTCGTAGCCTGCGGCGTAGGTATGGCATGTGTCGATGCAGACCCCGACGCGGCTCTTGTCCTCCACCCCGTCGATAATCTGCGCCAGATGCTCGAAGCGGTAGCCGAGGTTGGAACCCTGGCCGGCCGTCGACTCGATGATGGCGCTGACTCCGTGGGTGCGGTCAAGCGTACGGTTCAGCGACTCCACGATGCGGGCTATGCACTCGTCCTCGGAGATTTCGTTCAGATGCGATCCGGGGTGGAAGTTCACCATCGTCAGGCCCAGGCGGTTGCAGCGCTCAAACTCGTCGATGAAGGCTGCGCGCGAGGTTTCCAGCTTAGTGGCGTCGGGCGATCCGAGATTAATCAGGAAGCTGTCGTGGGGGAGGATGAACTCAGGCTTGAAGCCAAGCTCAGCACATCTCTGCCGGAAAAGCTCGGCATCCTCATCAGTGATAGGAGCTGATTTCCAGCGCGACGGGTTGCGCGTGAAAATGGCAAAGGCTTTCATACCTATCGAGTCGGCCAGTACAGGCGACTCAGCTATCCGGCCTCTTACGGGCACATGAGCTCCAATATATTTCATCCGATGAGTGATGTGGGTTAAGATTTCGTAAGTAAGATTTAGTCTGTGTGGGTTTCAGTCTACAAATTTATAAAATATTTTCTTTGGAAGTAGGATAAAATCTGTAATCCGGCAAAAAATATTTTCTTCGGCCCGGGCGGAATGGCTGTTACGGAGTTTTACAAAATGAAAAAATTCCTTAAATTTGTAGCCGAAAGAGATTTAAAGGGTCAATAATAGCCTCAGCCTCCGCGGCGGAACAGTGATACGGCGGTCGGGGTAATATCCAATTTTCCAATGAATAAGGACACTAAAGTTTACGGTTTGATCGGCTACCCTCTCGGACATTCGTTTTCGCAGACCTTCTTCAACCAGAAGTTTGAGGCTGAGGGGATTAACGCACGATATGAAAATTTTGCAATCCCCGATATAGGCGACTTCATGGAGGTGTTTGCCGAGACGCCCAATCTCGACGGCCTCAATGTCACTATCCCTTACAAGCAGCAGGTAATGGCCTACCTCAACGACGTAGACCCTGTGGCTCAACGTGTTGGCGCCGTCAACGTTATTCAGGTGATTCGCGGGAAGGCCGACAACGACTTTCGTCTCATCGGCTTCAACAGCGACATTGTGGGCTTCACGCGCTCGATTGCCCCGCTGCTCCAGCCTCACCACAAACGCGCTCTGGTGCTGGGCACGGGCGGCGCCTCGCGGGCTGTATGCTGCGGACTTCAGGATGTGGGCGTAGAGCCTCAACTGGTGTCGCGCACCAAACGCGACGGGGTGCTCACATACGATGAACTGACGCCCGAGGTGATGGCTTCCCATACTGTCATCGTAAATACGACTCCGCTGGGAATGTATCCCCACGTCGATGAATGTCCTGACATACCTTACGACCTGATCAACAGCGACT
>CAMEGQ010000072.1 GCA_945916235.1 uncultured Porphyromonadaceae bacterium
GAAGAGGCTACCGCCATCGAGATGCCCTCGCTGCAGCAGAACCTCCCCATCGTGGCAACCCTGACCACTCTCGGTACCCTGGTCGGACTTCTCGGTACTGTGCTCGGTATGATCAAATCGTTCCAGGCTCTTTCGGCTTCGGGTGCTCCCGACTCGTCGGAACTGTCGACCGGTATTTCTGAGGCCCTTGTGAACACCGCCTTCGGTATCGCCACCGGTGCATTCGCTGTAATCTCCTACAACTTCTACACCAATAAGATCGATAATCTTACCTACGCTATCGACGAAATCGGTTTCTCGATCGTACAATCGTTCGCCTCGACCCACTAATCCCGGATTTTCCTCGAAAACTGAATTTTCACACAATAATAAATAGGAAAATATGGGAAAAGTAAAAATTAAAAGAAAGAGTACCCTCATCGACATGACGGCGATGAGTGACGTAACCGTTCTTTTGCTTACTTTCTTCATGTTGACTTCTACCTTCCTCCAGAAGGAGCCGGTGACGGTAATCACCCCTTCGTCGGTTTCGGAGATCAAGGTTCCCACGTCGAACGTGGCACAGGTGCTTGTATCGCCTCAGGGCAACGTCTTTATGTCGGTCCTGGGAGATGCAGATCCTGAAAACGCCGAGGAGTGGGGTTCGGAACCCCTCCGCAAGGAAGTGCTCCGCACGGCCGCTGCCGACTATGAGAAGAAGACCGGCAAAAAGCTGGGAATCACTCCCATGGATCTTGAAAAGTTTGCAAAGAACGCATCATTTGGTGTGCCCCTGGAAAAGATGCACGAGTTCCTGATGCTTGAGACCACCAAACAGGATGAATTCCTGGGTCAGACAGCTGACAAGCCTGTGCTCATCGGCAGCCTCCGTCCCAAAGACGTAGGTATCCCCTTCAAAGATATCGTCTACAAAGACGAGAACGGGACCCCGATCGCAACCAACGAATTCCAGATCTGGATGCGCGCCATCTACAATTCGTCAAACCCCAACATTCATGACGCCATCCAGAAAGGTGAAGGCATCGCTGTGAAGTCTGACCGTGGCACCAAGTATGAGACCATTCATCAGGTGCTTGACAACCTTCAGACCATCAAGATGAACAAATTTTCTGTGATGACTGCACTCAAAACGGAATCCGACTAATCATTATGGCACAGATAGAACAATCATCGGGCGGCAAAAAGAAAAAAGGCGCCCAGAAAAAGATGGCGATCCATGTGGACTTTACTCCTATGGTCGACATGAACATGCTTCTGATTACGTTCTTCATGCTCTGTACTACGATGATTAAGTCGCAGACCCTCAGCATCGCGTTGCCTACCAACGAGAAGCTCGAGCAGACAGAGTTGCAGAAAGCAAAAGAATCGGAAGCCATCACGCTTATCCTCGACACCGATTACGACGACAACGGCAACGTCAAGGGCAACACCGTGTACTACTACGCAGGTAAACCTGAGATGGAACTCAACGGCAATGAAGTCGTATCGAGCAACCTCGAGGTCACTGAATTCCTCGGCAACGACGGAGCCACCCAGCAGGGTATCCGCAAAATCCTCCACGACCGCAACAAGGACGTGCTGGCTGAAGTCGAGAAAAAGAAACAGGAATGGCGCGATAAGAAGATCACCGAAGAACAATTCCAGGAAGCTGCCAAGAAGATTCGTAACAGCGACCAGTACACTCGCCCGGTAGTCATTATCAAACCTATGGCCGGAGCCTCTTGGGAAAGCGTAATCTCGGCATTGGACGAGATGCAGATCAACCAGATCTCCCGTTATCAGCTCGGTACGCTTACCGATGTTGACGAAGCTATGGTTGGCGACTACAAGATCAAGCATGCTAAAAAGTGATGACAGACTATATTAATTAACCCGTAAAAAGACCAAAATCCACTATGGCAAAAGATGTAGATCTTTCATCAAAAGAATGGACCGACCTTATATTTGAAGGCAAGAACAAAGACTTCGGAGCCTACACGCTTCGCCGCAACAGCGACAAGCGCCATAACCTCTCGGTGCTCTACGTTCTGATCGGTCTGATTGTAGTGCTCATTATCGGTGTCTTCTACGGAATGTATTCCGACTACCGCCGTGAGCAGCGTGAACTTGAACTCCAGGCTCAGCTTGAGCAGCAGCTTGCCCAGATGGAAGCTGAAGCTCAGGAAGAGGAAATGCAGGAAGAAGAGCCTCAGGCCGTTGAGGAACCTCAGCGCGAAGAAGCTCTCCCCGAAGAGATCCTGAATACCATCAAGGATACTGAAATCGCAATTGCAGCCGACGAAGAAGTAGAGGAAGACATCACCTCGAAAGACGATGTTGCCGAATCGACCGCAGCCGCAGGTGCAACCACCTTCGACCAAGGTACCGACAACCTCAATGTGGTACGTGAACACAAGGAGGAAATCATCGTCGAGGAGAAGCGCCCCGAACCCGTGAAGGAAGAAGTCTTCACGGCTGTAGAGCAGATGCCTCAGTTCCCCGGTGGCGAAGGTGAACTTCTGAAATATATCGCCACCCACATCAAATATCCTACCATGGCAGCTGAGAATAACATTCAGGGCCGCGTGGTTGTGAAATTCGTTGTGAAGAAAGACGGTAACGTAGGCGACGTAGTCGTGATCCGCGGTAAAGACCCCGACCTCGACAAAGAAGCTCAGCGAGTAGTGAAGACCCTGCCGAAGTTTATCCCCGGTAAGATGAATGGCCAGTCGGTATCCGTATGGTATACCCTCCCCATCAACTTCAAGCTCCAGCAGTAATCCTGCCCCTAATCTGACTAATCCGAACGCCGGAC
Source organism: uncultured Porphyromonadaceae bacterium (assembly GCA_945916235.1). Taxonomy (GTDB): domain Bacteria; phylum Bacteroidota; class Bacteroidia; order Bacteroidales; family Muribaculaceae; genus UBA7173. The sequence goes on from CAMEGQ010000072.1 coordinate 2,795, forward strand.
GGTATGCCACCGCCCGGCGTTTTTGTGCCGTTTCGTCGGCGAGGGGTTGACAAAGGGTAAATAATTTTGTAATTTTGTAGGTTGCAATGCAAAGGGCCTTTTACCCCGGAATCAACTAAGACAATCCCGAGGGTCTGCGGGCCCGGGATTGAACCAATCATTAAAAGAATGAACAAAGCGGCGGTAATCATCAGATTTCTGATCATAGGAGTGCTCTGGCTGGCAGTCTGCGTGTTCTACGTGGTCCGGCTTAAAGGTCAGGGACAGGAGCTTACGCTTCTGTCGCTCTTCCCGCTGATCGCCTCGGGCATCATCGTGTTCGTGCCGCTTTACAAGAAATATGTGAAAAATGGCCGAAGAAGTAAATAATATATCCACGTGGCCGCTGCTGTCCACCATCGACAGTCCGGCTGATTTGCGGCGGCTGCCTCAGGAAAAGCTTCCCACGGTATGCAGCGAGTTGCGAAGTTTTCTGATCGACTCGCTCTCGCGCAATCCCGGCCATTTCGCCTCGTCGATGGGAGCGGTGGAGCTGACAGTGGCGCTGCACTACGTGTTCAATACGCCCTACGACCGCATCGTGTGGGATGTGGGCCATCAGGCCTATGGCCATAAGATACTCACAGGGCGCCGCGACCGCTTCGCAACCAACCGCCGGCTCAACGGCCTGAGTGGATTTCCCAATCCTGACGAAAGCGAATACGACACCTTCTCGGCCGGCCATGCCTCCAACTCCATCTCAGCCGCGCTGGGTATGGCCGTAGCCACGGAGATGAACGATGACCATCCGCGCCGCAATGTGGTAGCCGTCATCGGCGATGCATCCATCTCAGGCGGCATGGCATTCGAAGGACTTAACAATGCGGCCAATACGCCCAATAATCTGCTCATCATCCTCAACGACAACGATATGTCGATTGACGCCAATGTAGGGTCGCTTCACAGCTATCTGGCGCAGATCACTACATCGCGAGGATATAACAACCTCAGATTCCGCCTCTACAATCTGCTGAAAGGGATGAATCTGGTGTCTGACCGCAAGAAGGGGCAGATCATGCGCCTGAACAATTCGCTGAAGTCGCTCTTTACCGGACAGCAGAACATCTTTGAAGGGCTCAACATCCGCTATTTCGGTCCGGTCAACGGCCACGATCTGGATCAGCTGGTGAAAGTGCTCCGGGACATCAAAGATATGAAGGGCCCGCGCATCCTTCACGTCAAGACCAAGAAAGGTAAAGGGTTCGCACCCGCCGAGGCCGACCCCTCGACCTGGCATGCCCCCGGCAAATTCGACCCTGCCACCGGGGCGCTCGCTTCGAGCAATGCCTCAGGCCCGAAACCGGCGAAATATCAGGAGGTATTCGGCGAGACACTGCTTGAGCTGGCCAAGGCCGACCGCCGTATCGTCGGAATCACAGCCGCGATGCCCACAGGTACATCCATGAACATTCTCGGCGATGCTCTGCCCGGGCGAGTGTTCGATGTAGGCATATCGGAGGAGCACGCCGTCACCTTTGCCGGAGGTCTGGCTCGCGAAGGGCTGAGGCCGTATGTGGCAATCTATTCAGCCTTCCTGCAGCGTGCATACGACCAGATAATCAACGATGTAGCGCTGCAGCGTCTCCCCGTCACTCTGTGTATCGACCGTGCAGGACTGGTAGGAGAGGACGGCGCCACTCATCACGGGGCATTCGATCTGGCCTACCTCTCGAGTGTGCCCGGCCTGGTAGTGGCTGCTCCGCGCAACGAAGCCATGCTGCGCAATCTGCTCTATACATCGCTCCACCGCGAGCCTGCCGGTCCGATGGCTATACGCTATCCGCGCGGGGCAGGCGAGAGTCCAGACTGGCGCACCCCCATGCACCGGCTCGAAATCGGTAAGGGAGAGATCCTGACAGAAGGGTCCGATGCCGTAATCCTTTCGATCGGCACTATCGCCGCTGAAGTTTCCCGGGCGGTAAATCAGTTAGCCTTCGTGGGCCTGAGCGTGGCACATTTCGATATGACATTCCTGAAACCTCTGGATACCGGACTGCTACAGGACGCAGCATCGCGAGGTGTGCCCATCATCACGGTGGAAGACGGCACGGTGGAGGGCGGCCTCGGATCGGCTGTGGCTCAATGGCTTGCCGAAAACGGCATAAGCCGGAGCTTGAGAGTGATCGGTATTCCCGATAAATTCGTGGCGCAAGGCTCTGTGAGTCAGCTTCGTAAGCTTTGCGGACTCGACGCCGACTCGATAGCTCAGGCCGTAAAGGCAGAAATAGAAAAGGCGGCCGAGACAGCCGATGAAAATATCCAACCCTTTAATACTCAGACCAGATGAAGATTGTGATAGCAGGTGCAGGCGAAGTAGGGTCGCATCTGGCGAAACTCCTCTCGCGCGAGGAACAGGATATCGTGCTCATCGACCGCGATGCCGAAAAGCTGGCGCGCATCGATGCCAATTACAACCTTATGACTCATGTGGGCGGTCCGACTTCGTTCGCCGATCTGCAGGCGGCCGGAGTGGCCGACTGCGATCTGTTTATCGCCGTCACTCCCTTCGAAAATGCCAATCTGGTGTCGTGTGAGATAGCCAAGGGGCTCGGAGCCCGCAAGACAGTGGCCCGCATAGACAATCATGAATTTCTCCACGCCGATACACGCGAATTTTTCAACGAGCGGGGAGTGGATCATCTGATTTACCCCGAACAGCTTGCAGCTCAGGAGATTATAACGGCTCTGGAGCGCCCGTGGGTGCGCCAGTGGTTTGAACTTCACAACGGGCAGTTGATAGTAGTGGGGGTGAAACTGCGTGAAAACGCCTCACTCATAGGGCGTAAGCTCCGCGACATCACCGTCAACCAGCACAACTACCACGTGTCGGCCATCCGCCGCCATCATGAGACCATCATCCCCCGGGGCGATGACGAAATCCTTCAGGGTGACATCCTGTATTTCACTACCACAATAGATTATGTGGACGAAATACGCAAAATCTGCGGAAAGCGTGTCTACAGCATCCGCAAAGTGATGATTATGGGTGGCGGGCGTATTGCAGTGCGTCTGGCTCACATGGCCCACGACCGCTATGACATATCGATTATCGACGACGACCGCGACGTGTGCCGCCGTCTGCCCGAGAAATGCTCTGGATGCGATGTGCACATCATCTGCGGCGATGCGCGCAACAATGATTTCCTCATCGAGGAGAACATCGACAAGATGGATGCGTTCGTGGCTCTGACCGACCATTCCGAAACTAATATCCTCGCCTGCCTGACAGCCAAGGAGTATCATGTGAGCAAGACTGTGGCCGAAGTGGAGAATATCCAGTTTATCCCCGAGGCCGAAGGACTGAACATCGGTACGGTAATCAATAAAAAACTGCTGGCTTCCAGCAAAATTTTCCAGCTTCTGCTCGATGCCGACGAGAGCTCGTCGAAATTTATGGCTCTGGCAGATGCCGAAGTGGCTGAGATAGTGGTGCGTGAGGGTTCGAAAATCACCAAAGCCCCTGTGAAAGACCAGAAATTCTTCCGGGAGATGACCCTCGGCGGACTGGTCCGCAACGGCAAAGGGATGCTTGTGGAAGGATCCACGCAGATATGCCCCGGCGACCATGTGGTAGTGTTCTGCCTGACAGGATTTATCCATAAGGCAGAGAAATATTTCATTTAAGTAAAGAAAGATTCTGCTAAACAGCAGAAAAGCAAACGACCCGACGTACGATGAAACGGATCTGCACAGGAATCAACTTTATGATGCTGGTGAGAGTCACCGGCTGGCTTGTCATGATCGAGGCGCTGTTCATGTGCGCCCCGGTGGCGCTTGCGCTGGTCAACGACGATGCCGACCTGCTGCCGTTTGCCCTCAGCGCCGCCGTCACGGCTGGCGCCGGAGCTGCGATGACCTTCGCCGTTCGCCCCACGCGATTTGACATGGGCAAGCCCGAGGGGTTTCTGCTGACGGTGCTTGTGTGGGTAGTGTTCTCAGCCTTCGGCATGATACCGTTTCTGCTCTCGAAGACCCCCTTCGGGCTGACCGATGCCTTCTTCGAGGCCATGTCGGGTTTCACCACCACCGGAGTGACCGTGGCCACCGATGTAGACAGTCTGTCGCATCCGATACTGCTGTGGAGATCCATGATGCAATGGTTGGGAGGGATGGGAATCATCCTTTTTACGCTCGCTGTGCTTCCGATGCTCAATTCGTCGGGAGGGATGCAGATGTTCAACGCCGAAGTGTCGGGTATCACCCACGAAAAGTTGCGTCCGCGTGTAAGTTCCACAGCCAAAAGGCTTTGGCTCATCTACGCCCTGCTTACCGGAGTGCTCGCCGCACTTTATGCCATAGGACCCATGAGCCTGTTCGACAGCGTGTGTCACGCCCTCTCAACCATGTCGACCGGAGGCTTCTCCACACATCAGGAATCGCTGGCGGTGTGGGACAATTCGCTGTATGTCAAGGTGGTGACCACAGTGTTCATGTTCATCGGCTCGATTAATTTCGCTTTAATCTACAAGGCATCGACAGGCCATGTGGGGTCGATGTGGCAAAATGAGGCCTTCCGTACCTTCGTGAAGCTCATCGGAGTCTACTGGGTGGTATTCGTGGTGGCTTTGGCTTTAGATCCCAACGTCGACAATACGTGGGACAACTTCACCATCAATCCTCTTTTCCAGGTGGTTTCGGCCATGTCGTCGTCGGTCTATATGGTCAAGGGATTCGAACACTGGGGCAACTTACCGCTCATTCTGGTTGTTGTAATGATGTTTACCGGTGCGTGCGCAGGGTCGACCTCAGGCGGTGTCAAGATAGACCGAGTGGTTTGCCTTTGGAAAAATTCAGTCAACGAGCTGAAGCGCTGTATATATCCTAACCATATACTTCCAGTCAATTTCAACGGTCGCACTGTGGAGCCTGAAGTAATCAACAAGGTAGGGGTTTTCATGGCCTTCTATATCGGAGTGATTGTGGTAGGCGTGGTGGTGCTCGCCGCGTGTGGCATAGCTCCCATGGAGGGGCTTTGGGCCTCGATGTCGTGTGTGAGCAACGCCGGAGCAGAAGTGTCCATTCCCGGCTGCATCGACAGCTACGCAGCCCTTCCGGCTGTAGGCAAATGGACGCTGACGCTACTGATGCTCACAGGCCGTCTGGAAATCTTCACGGTGCTGGTGCTCCTTCTGCCGGGATTCTGGCGAAAATGACAGACACATCGATTCAGCAACCCTCAGCTCGATCTCCGCTCTCTCGAAATTACGCTCTTAAGCAAAAGATATTACTATGAGATTCAGATTATTATATAAAACAGAAGCATTTAGCAGACTGACACGACATGCCCGGCGGTGGATTGTGGCTGTCACAGCCATGGTAGCCATCTCGTTCGGACAGCAGGCCACGTCGGCCGAACTGACCTTCGAGACACCCCGGGAACAGGCCATAGCCATCGATGCACCCTCAACCACCGGGCTGGAGAAAGTGTATGTGCTGGCTACTGCGGAAGGTGTGCGAGCCAAATTTACAGCCGATTCGCCGGCTGCTGCAATGACCGTGCGCTGGAAGCGCTTCGGAATGCTCGGCGGAGGGTATGCCGAGGACGTCGCCTCATCCGTATCAGGCCGCGAAAGCTATATCGACCTGTCGGCCATAATCTCCGAATCCGGCATGGGCTACATCGTGGAGAGCGCCGGGCGCCAATATTGCTTCTGGATAGTGAATTACGCCGCTCAGCCCTGCACGCTCGGCAATCTGACCATCGACCGGGAGCAGAGCGAGTGCGACCGCACGGCTCTGCATTTCGAGGGGTCTGCTCCGCGAATCATCTATTATAGCATCAACGGAGTAGGGCAGACGCTGTCGCGCCAGATGGAAGTAACCTACAATTCGCTGGTTTTCAACGAAGAAGCACAGCTATGGGAACAGACCGCCATCACCGAGAGCCTCGACTATGCCGACGAGACCGTCAGAGTGCCTGCCGCCTTATGCCAGACAGAGTACACGCTCCACAACGACCGCTTCCAGCGCCAGTGGGGTCACGATGCGGAGGTGTCGACCCAGTCGGAGATGCCCAAGACCATCGGAGTGCGCACATCGGCCAAGCAGACATCACGCTCCAACGACAACGAGCAGCGCGAGGAAGGATCGGTCCTTGGCGGCAGCGGTCCGGTAGAGATTACGTTTACCGCCGAGGTTACCGATGCAGTGATTTTCCGGGAATGGCAATTCGCCACCGACCGCGAGTTTGACATCATCGACCTGCGGATTCAGGAGAATGAGGTGCGCCACACCTTCCGCGACTACGGACATACCTACGTGCGCTTCGTGGCAGGCAACGACGATAATACGTGCACATATTACAGCGAAGTATACGAAGTGTACATCGGCGAGTCACGTCTGCTTTGCCCCAACGCCTTCTCGCCCTACGGCAGTGAAGGGGTGAACGACGAATGGAAGGTATCGTACAAGTCGATTATCGATTTCGACTGTCATATTTTCAACCGCTGGGGACAGGAGATGATCCATCTGACCGATCCCTCGCAGGGATGGGACGGAAGGTACAAAGGAAAACTTGTGCCGGCAGGTGTTTATTATTATGTGATACGCGCCACGGGTACCGACGGACAGGAATACAAGCTCTCCGGCGATATCAATATCCTTAAATATGAGGACAAGCGCGGCTACAGTAATAATCAGTGACACCAGCTAAAGCAAACCTATGACATCTCTTTCAAAACTCCTGCCTGCGGCAATTCTCACCATTGCCGTCTTCGCAGCAATCCCATCCCAAGCCACTACCTCCCACCATAAGCAGGGACCGGCATATTCCGTAATCCAGTCGACCGGAATTCCACCCACACCCAATCCGCCTACACCCAAGAAGGTGACGTTTGCGGGCGAGACCCACGATATGGACCGTCTGGACAAATATGAGCGTCTCGACCGAGAGATTACGCAGATGACCTATTCGCACGCCTCAACCCTGCTTATGCTAAAGCGCGCCAACCGGGTATTTCCCGTGATAGCGCCCATTCTGAAGGCTAACGGAGTGCCTACCGATCTGGTATACCTTGCCGCCATTGAGTCGACGCTCAATCCGAGGGCCTATTCTTCGGCCAAGGCAGCCGGCATCTGGCAGTTCATGCCCGCCACGGCCAAGCAGTACGGGCTGCAGGTGGATGATAATGTAGACGAGCGCTACAACCTCGAGAAAGCCACTGCTGCAGCTGCACGCTATCTGCGTCAGGCTTATGAGAAATACGGCAATTGGGAATCGGCCATGGCCTCGTACAACGGCGGTCAGGCACGAATCACCAGCGAAATATCCGCCCAGCAAGAGCCCTCGGCGTTCGATCTCTACCTGGTAGAGGAGACGCAGCGTTATCCCTATCGTGTGTTTGCCGCCAAGACCATCATAGAGAATCCGAAGAAATACGGATTTCATCTGCTGGCCGATCAGTTTTATGCTCCTTACAATGCCGAACCGGTGACAGTCACAGAGACAATCGACGACCTGCCGACATGGGCCAAGGAGCACGGTACAAACTATTCGATGCTGCGCGAGCTGAACCCCTGGCTGCGGTCGAAAACCCTCCCCGTTGCCGCCGGGAAAAGCTACACAATAAAAGTGCCCAAAGGTTCGTTAAAGAAATCCGACCATAAGCTGACAAAGAAGCTTCTGTACAATCCCAACTGGGTGGAGTGAGCCTCGCCGACGAGCGCTCACTGCCGCCTGCGAGAACTGAATCAACATCAGAATAATGAAGAGTAAAAAAGATACAACGCCCCCCAAAACGACATCCCAAACGAAGGCCCCGGCTGCCGAAACTTCGGAACCCAAAGCTGAGGAACTGACCATGGCTAAGCCATGCCTGGAAGTGATCGGAGCGAGGGTCCACAACCTTAAGAATATCGACGTAGAGATTCCTCACGGGTCGCTGAGCGTCATCACCGGTCTGAGCGGCAGCGGCAAGTCGTCGCTGGCGTTCGACACCATATACGCAGAAGGTCAGCGCCGCTATATCGAGACCTTCTCATCCTACGCGCGCAATATGCTCGGAAATCTGGAGCGCCCCGACGTGGACAAGATTTCCGGTCTGGCGCCTGTGATAGCCATTGAGCAGAAAACCATCAACCGCAACCCGCGAAGCACCATAGGCACCACCACGGAGGTCTACGACTTCCTGCGTCTGCTGTTCGCCCGCATCGGACAGGCCCGCAGCTATCTGTCGGGCAAACAGATGGTGAAATACACTGAAGAGAAGATAGTCGACATGATTCTTGACCGCTACGACGGGAAGAAAATCTACATACTGGCGCCGATGGTTCAGAACCGCAAGGGCCACTACAAGGAGCTGTTTGAACAGCTGACCAAGAAGGGGTACCTGAATGTGCGCATCGACGGCGATATGCGCGAAATCACTCCCGGGCTTAAGCTTGACCGATACAAGAACCATTCCATCGAGCTGGTGGTCGACAAGCTGAAAGTGTCGCGCAAGGACGACCGGCGTCTGCGCGATTCTGTGGCTGACGCCATGCACCGAGGCGGCAAACAGCTGATGATTGCTGACCTTGACTCGGGCGAAACGACCCACTATTCGCAGCAACTGATGGACCCCGACACCGGTCTGAGCTACCGCGAGCCGGCACCCCACAACTTTTCGTTCAACTCGCCGCTGGGCGCCTGCGAGCGCTGCAAGGGGTTGGGTACGGTGAATATCATCGACCGCGGCAAGCTCATCCCCGACGAGAAGAAATCGATAGCCCAGGGCGGCATCGTTCCGCTCGGGAAGCAGCGCAATACTATGATATTCTGGCAGATATCTGCCATATGCGAAAAGTATGGCTGCACACTCGACACCCCAATCGGCGCTCTGCCCGAGGAGGCTGTCAACGACATACTCAACGGCACTAACGAGCGGCTTCACATCAAGTCGGAGTCAAACTCCATAGCCAACTATTTCCACTCGTACGAGGGGATAGTGAAATATATCGAGATGCAGGCCGACGAAGAGGCCGGAACCGAGGCCCAGCGCTGGAGCGAGAAATTCTACTCGCGTCAGGTGTGCCCCCAGTGTCACGGCGACCGCCTCAACCGCGAGGCGCTCCATTTCTTTGTCGACGGGAAGAATATCGCCGAACTTTCCCGTCTTGATATCACTGACCTGCTCGAATGGTCGCGCACGGTAGAAGCACGGCTCGACGAGAGGTCGCGCACCATCGGCTCAGAGATAATCAAAGAGATACGCTCAAGGCTGGCATTCCTGGTGGATGTCGGACTTGGCTATCTGGCGCTCAACCGCAATTCAGCCACGCTGTCGGGCGGCGAGAGCCAGCGCATACGTCTGGCTACGCAGTTGGGCTCGGAGCTGGTGAATGTGCTTTATATCCTCGACGAGCCTTCAATCGGCCTTCATCAGAGCGACAACCGACGGCTGATCGACTCGCTCAAGCGCCTGCGCGATGCTCACAATTCGATAATCGTAGTGGAACACGACAAGGACATGATGCTTGAGGCTGATTACATCGTGGATATCGGTCCGAGGGCCGGACGCAAGGGCGGGGAAGTGGTGTTTCAGGGCACTCCGAAGCAGATGCTTGCCACCGACACCCTGACGGCCAACTATCTGAACGGATGCGTATGCATCCCCGTCCCATCCGAACGCCGCAAGGGGAACGGCAAGACGCTCGAACTGCGCGGATGCACCGGCAACAATCTGCGCGACGTGGATTTCCGCCTGCCGCTCGGCACTTTCACGTGTGTCTGCGGAGTGTCAGGGAGCGGCAAGTCGTCGCTTGTCAACGCTACGCTACAGCCCATACTTTCCCAGAAGTTTTACCGCTCGCTCGAAGAGCCGCTGCCGTATCGCGAGATAGTGGGCGATGACCAGATAGACAAGATTGTCACCGTCGACCAGTCGCCGCTGGGGCGCACTCCACGCAGCAATCCGGCCACATATACCGGTCTGTTCTCCGACATACGCTCTCTGTTCGTCGGGCTGCCTGAGGCTAAAATCCGCGGATATAAGCCCGGAAGGTTCTCATTCAATGTGTCAGGCGGCCGCTGCGAAGTGTGCAAAGGCAACGGCTACAAGACCATCGAGATGAATTTCCTGCCCGATGTGCTTGTACCATGCGAGGCATGCGGCGGCAAGCGCTACAACCGTGAGACCCTGGAGGTTAGATTTAAAGGAAAATCCATTGCCGATGTGCTGGATATGACTATCAATCAGGCAGTAGAATTCTTTGCTCATCAGCCTAAGATACTGAAGAAGCTGAAGATACTTCAGGAGATAGGGTTAGGCTACATTAAGCTGGGACAGCCCTCGTCAACCTTGTCGGGTGGAGAAAACCAGCGCGTGAAGCTGGCCACAGAGCTGGCAAAGCGCGATACAGGCAAGACGCTCTATGTGCTTGACGAACCCACCACAGGGTTGCATTTCGACGACATCAAAACCCTGCTGGGAGTGCTCAACCGACTGGTGGACAAGGGGAACACCGTGCTGGTGATCGAGCATAATCTCGACGTGGTGAAATCGGCTGATTATGTGGTGGATATGGGTCCTGCCGGAGGAAAGAACGGCGGCCGCATCATCGCCGTGGGCACGCCGGAGGAAGTAGCAGCCACCGATTCGCCCACGGCTCCCTTCCTGCGCGAAGAGCTGAAGCAGACAAGATAACCCTTTGGCTCTGATTGCCCGTGGCATTGCGGTTCAGCATGAAATGCATGAAAGGTTAGTCCTTTAATCCTTTAGTTGACAAATATTTGTTTGATTAGGGATAAAATCACAATTTTAGT
>CAMEGQ010000073.1 GCA_945916235.1 uncultured Porphyromonadaceae bacterium
GCGGAAAATAGCTATCTTTGTAGTATGGCAGCAGATAAACAGCGGCAATATGTGGCGATAGACCTGAAGAGTTTTTACGCCTCGGTAGAATGTGTGGAGAGAGGATTGGACCCACTCGACACATGCCTTGTCGTTGCTGATGCTTCACGAACGGAGAAGACAATATGTCTGGCAGTTTCGCCTGCTCTGAAAGGATACCGGATAGGAGGGCGCGCGAGGCTTTTTGAGGTGGTGCAGCGTGTGCGCGAGGTGAACCGGCAGAGAGGCAGAACAGGCAAATCAACATCCGGTAAGGAGTTGGCCTCACATCCCGAACTAGCATTGGATTATCTGATAGCCCCACCAAGGATGGCACTGTATCTTGATTACAGCACGAGAATCTACAACATTTATCTGAGGTATGTGGCTAAAGAGGATATACATGTCTATTCCATCGACGAGGTCATTATGGATGTCACTGCATATCTTGACATATATAAGATGTCAGCCCATAATCTGGCTATGAAGATGATACGCGAGGTGCTGAAAGAGACCGGGATTACGGCAACGGCAGGGATAGGCACTAACATGTATCTAAGCAAGATAGCCATGGATATTGTTGCCAAGAAGATGCCAGCCGATAAGGATGGCGTGCGCATCGCCGAACTCGATGAGATGAGCTACCGCCGACAGCTATGGGAGCATACGCCGCTGACAGACTTCTGGCGCTTAGGGCGCGGAATAGCTAATAAACTCGCACCATACGGGATTGTGACGATGGGAGATATAGCCAGATGCTCTATAGATCATGAAGACCTGCTTTACCGACTTTTCGGGGTTAATGCCGAACTGCTAATCGACCATGCGTGGGGATGGGAGCCGGTGACGATGGACTATGTGAAGGCTTACAAACCGGAAACGCGCTCGATGAGCAGCGGACAAGTGCTCCAATGTGCTTACACTTTCGAGAAGGCACGTGTAGTGGTGCAGGAGATGATAGACTCGATTGCTCTTGACCTGATTGACAAGCATCTTCTGACAGATCAGATTGTGCTTGAAGTAGGATATGATGTAGAATCGCTTGCCAATCCTGATATACGGGCTCATTATCACGGCAGGGTAACAACGGATCTTTATGGCCGACAGGTTCCTTTTCATGCTCACGGAACTACGAATTTCGAGCATCCGACCTCTTCAGCAAAGAAACTGACCGAACAGGTGACGGCTCTATACGACAGGATTGTCAATCCGATACTTCTGATCCGCAGGCTGACGGTATCAATCAACCGGTTGCAGCCGGAGGACGGCGTGGAACGCCATCAGAAGTGCGTTCAGCTTGATCTGTTTACAGATTATGATGAGCAGCGAAAGAAGATGGAAAGCGAAAAGGAGAATCTCGAGAAAGAGCGCCGCGGTCAGGAGGCGATACTTGAGATAAAGAAGAAATTCGGAAAAAATGCCATACTGAAAGGGCTGAATTTTAACGAAGGAGCCACACAGCGAGGCAGAAACTCACAGATCGGAGGACATAAAGCATAGCGATATGGGAAAGTATGACGACATAATAGGGATGCCGCATCATGTGTCGGCAACCAGAAAGCCGATGACGATGGAGGCGCGAGCCGCACAGTTTGCCCCGTTCGCTGCTTTGACCGGCCATGAAGAGGCTATCAGGGAGACCGGTAGAGTGACAGAAGCTAAGGCGGAACTGACGGGTGACGAGCTGTCGAGGTTATCGGAAACTTTGAATCATGTGATAGGGATGGGGCGCGGAGTCTCTGTGTCCATTACGTATTTTATCCCAGACAGGCTAAAGAGCGGCGGAAGATATGTGGAAGTTTGCGGATGTGTCAGAAAAGTTGACGAGTACGAGCGCATCATAGCGCTGGAAAGCGGAATCGCAATCCCACTGGATGATGTGGCAGATATCAGGATAAATTAAATAATTTAAAAAAGCTTTCAGCGTACAGACACGCCGGATAGTTTGCTTAACGCAACGAGAAGCGCCGGTGCATCATCGAGCGGGAGCGACAGGGTGATGGCGCAAGTGTTGTCAAACGACTGGTCAGATATGCGGGCCGGCGAGGATTTGATTAATTTCATTACATCGTTCATGGCTATGTAGGGGAAGGTGAACGAGATATTGGTCATCTCTTTGCTCTCCACGATGTCGGCGGCTTCGATGGCAAGACGAGCAGCCTCGCGATAGGCGGCGATGAGTCCGGAAGTGCCAAGCTTTATGCCGCCGAAATATCTGACCACAGCGATAACTACATTTGTGATTTCGAACGAATTGATTTGCCCGAGAATAGGTTTGCCGGCAGTTCCTGACGGTTCGCCATTGTCGGAAGAGAGAAAAGTAAGTCGGTCGGCGCCTATCATATAAGCCCAACACACATGCCGAGCATCGTAAAAGCGTTTGGCATAGTCTTTTACGATAGCCTTAGCATCTTCCGCCGATTCCACCGGATTGATAAACGACAGGAATTTGCTCTTTTGTTCGGTAAACGAGGCTTCGGCCGGTGCTGATATGGTCTTAAAATTCAAGGATAAAGAGGGTAAGCGTTAGCGTTTGATAAGAGTGTATGTATAGACGATGTCTGGCTGACTGGTGGATTCATAGCTGAGAGTCAGCTTGTTTCCATCGCTGCTGACTATACGGAGTCGCGAGATTTCACCGTAGGGGAGATGCGATTCCCCAAGAGGGAAGTACCGGCCCTGCCAGTTTTCTCCTGCCTCGTGGTCATACTCGTTGTCAGTGTGAGTGAAGTTAAGAAGGAGGCAATCGGCATCTTCGGCCCAGGTGCCCCAAGTACAGGCTATTGTAGCATCAGGCTCCTCAACGTCCAAGAGAACCATTTCGATGATATTATTCTGGAATTTCCAGAACATATTGCCGTGATAATCTTTCTCAGCTGAACCGTTGATGTCGATGGAAGTGATTTGCCAAGTGCCGAACCACTGACCGATATCGCCATTATTATGAGTGCAGCCGCAGAAAATCACTGACATCACAAGGATGAGGAGAGTGCGGACCGGGAGGTATATATGCTTAATGGTTTTCATGTTGCACAGATTGAAATTGCGTTGATAAAAATCAAAGGCTGAAATTGCCACTATAAGTTAAGGACAGGAGCGCACCGAAGTTGTTGCCGAGAAGTTCGCCGCGGTCGAAGGCTATCTGGCCCTTGACGCTCAGGCCTTTGATTTTAGTGACATCCCAGATGATTTCGCCCATCACAGATGTAGCGCTCTTGGGCTGAATCAGGGGGATGAACCCGTTGCCCCAGCTGCTGCGATAGCTTCCCATCAGGCGATAGCTTACTGCGCGGGAAATGTCGCCTTCCACGGCCGCATTGAAGCCACGGAGACGATTGTAAAGGAAGGTGAGGTTGCCGTTGAGATTATACAGAGGCGAGACCATGAACGGAGTGCCGATGGCCATGCCGTAGTTCTGATAGCTATTGTATTCGTGGTTGTTGTAGTAATCGTCGCCACCCTCGGCGCGCGATGTGATTGTGGTGCCTGGCACATCGTCAGGATCCCAATGAGTAGGACCCGACTGATTGTGGAAATCAACGTATTCAATGACGGCAGCTTTGACCGGGCCACGGCGGTTAATGTCAAGCTCCAAGCCCCACAATCCGTCGAATCCGTTGAGAAAACCGATGCCGGAGCCGTCTTCATACGGCTTCTGCATGTATCCTTTGAGTTCCCATCCGTTGCGCAGGCGATAACGAAGGAGAACGTCCCAGGATCCCAGAGTGCTACCGGTATAGTATTCAACGCCTCCATCGGTGGGAATAAACATTTTGAAGAATTGCTTTACGCCACGCGAGAAGGATTCCGTGCGAACCAGTTCGCCACGGGAATAAAAATCGGTGGTGCCGCCAAACATAGCTCCTACCTGCATACCGAATGTAGCAGAAAATCGTTCAGATGGCTTCGTACGGAAATAGCAGCGTTTATAGCTGTAGAGTGCTCCGCGGTTGATGTGGTTGGTGTAGTAGTTGTAATGGTTTTGATTCCACGTTTTATCCATGAATTTTCCGTAGGAAATCTCGCCTTGAATCTGAACCCATCCTCGGGTGAACGGGATATTCTGGAAATCGATAAAGCCTACGCGCACCTCAGGAATAGGGCGGGCATTGCCGCTTTCGACCAGATCACCGCTCGACAGCCGGTTGTTGAGCAGGGCAGAGCCATGCTCTTTCATGCCCACGGAGAGGAACACACCGCGATATTTCACCTCTCCATATAGCTGCTGAAGCCACAGTCGATCCGGATGCTGAGCATTTGCAGCCCACTGGTCGGCTGCGGCATCAAAGCGAAGGTAATCGGTGGAATTGCTGTAGCCAGTGTAGACGTCGGCACCGAAAGAGTATGAGAAGCGCCGGGTGGTGTCCATCTCATGGAAAGCGCTCAGGCGCAGCAGAGAGTTTTTCCCCTGAGTGAGGATGCCGTGACGGTTCGACGCCATATAATACGGAGCAAGTGAAGAGGACGAAGCGCTGAAAATGGCCTCGGCTCCCCAATTTATATCGCAACCGGTATTAGCTTCCTCAGCATGGGCGCTGAAGCCTATTGAGGAAATAGCCAGCAGGGAGGTGGCAAGAATGTGATGATGAAAGGTCATAGGAAAGTGACGCTGAAGATGGATTAATCGTCGTTTTCGTCGAGGGATGCAGCCTCGTCGGTATCAAAGGAGTCGATGTGGCGCTGCTTTTTCTCTTCGAAAATTTCGGAGATGGTAAGGAATATGCCAGTTTCCTCCACATTGCCGAATTCATCGTTGATGGCTGTGCCGAACACCTTCATGGTGGGTGAGAGGCTCATGTAAGCATTGACAAGCGGAGGGATGTTGAAGCCGTGTTTGCGTATGGCGGCGTTGAGGATGCGGTAGTCATCTTTGAAATTGTCTTCAGGGAACATCCGCCGGCATTTATCGAGCGAGAGATCTTCTATCAGTGGCACGAAAGGAGTGACCAGTTTGTCGGGGTCAGGGAAATGCTTATGGAGGAAAGTGAGAAGCATGTCGCGGCATTCGCGGTCGTAGCTGGGATACATGGTAAACTTTCCGAAGAGATATTTCATCTCCGGGTGGAGCACGGTGAGAGCGCCCAGCCCGTCCCAAAGGTTATCGAGAGCAAAGAGCGCTTTGGCTCCGGCGCGTGACGACTGATACTCCAACCGCACGAACGAGCGTCCAAGCTCAATGGTGTAAGGGAGGTATTCCTTCATGAATCGCGGCGAGAAATCGAACATGTGGGACGTGGCTATACGTGGCCTGCCGTTGGGGAGAATCTTGATGTCAGGACCGAGGATATAGCGGTATCCACCGATGATCTCTTCGGATTCAGGATCCCAGACAATCAGCTGGCGGCAGGGAGGGTCCATAAGGTCAAACTCGTCGATGTCACAGTCTTTGCCCGTGCCTCCGCCGGCTGTGCGAAATGCTATTTCACGAAGGCGTCCGATTTCGCGCATCACGTTGGGTGAATTGTGAGCGTCGACAATATAGATTTCATTGTGCCCCTTGTTGGTATTGCGCATGAAACGCGAGGTTGACAATTCATGACGTATCAGCGCTTTGTCTACGGGGGGTATGATGGGTTGAGTCATGGTAGGAGTTCAGTTGTGATAACCTTAGAGTATCATTGCTTAAGTTGGTACACCTTGCGGCGGATTTCAGCGGCCAATGCGTTAGCATCGCCGGTTAGCGATCCGAACGGAATGCGAGAGCCTACAGTCACCGTATAATGGTTGCCTCGGCTCTGTATCATTTCGCGCGGAAGGAGAGTCATTTCGAGATTGAAAGGGATATGCAACCGTTTGCGCAGTCGCGCTTTACGGTAGAAATCCGCTGAATTTTCCCCGTCGAAAAACAGAGGGATTATGTCGCGGCCATAGCGGCGGCATTTTTTGATGAACATGTTGTGCCACTCCAGATCGCGTACAGCTAAGCCTTTCTTGCCATCGGCATCTTCGACTTTCTGCAAGCGCGAGCAAAGTCCGGCCGGGAACACCAGTATCGGATCGTCGCCCTCGAAGGCGGCATCGATATTCCGGAAAGATTCGCGGCTCTGACGGCCAAACTTATTGACCGGCAGAAAAACCGGTTCGAGCGGTTTGATGGCCATCAGCAGGTCGTTGACGACGAAGTGGACAGGATGGTTGAAATGGCGGGTGACAAGGTCGATGAGCGCCATTCCGTCGAGCCCTCCAAGCGGATGATTGCAGGCGAAGACCACACGTGGAGAATCCTTCGGGGGCATAGCCTCGGGATTGGATATGCTTGTGCGTATATCGAGCGAGCGGAGCACTCCATGGCAGAAATCGCTGCCGGTAAGTCCGGCATTTTCGTGGAGAAGCCGATTGAGTTCATCCTGACATATAAGGCGTTCAAGCCGGCGGATCAGCCACGAAGGGATAAAGCGAGCCAGTCGAGGCAACCGTCCCGAGAGCACTTGCCCAACGTTAATTTCCATTTCTGCCGGTGTTTCTGTGATATTGGAGGCCATATATTTGGCAAAATTAACCAATTTTCTTAAGTTTGCACTATAAAATTCAGAGAAAAATATAACAGCAACAGTCGATGAGCATGGGTTCCGACAAGATAATGAGCGTTTTGAACGGCATCGGGCAAAGTGGCGCAACGCTTGCCCGCGTGGCATTGCTTGCGCGAGGTTCACGCCCAGCGAAAAGCATCTCAGCTGAGGATAAGACGCTATATATCCTTGGGAACGGACCATCGCTGCGTCAGGCTTTGGACGATTATATGCCGCAATTGGCTGAAAGAGATACTCTTGCAGTGAATTTTGCAGCTAATACACCAGATTTTTTTGCTTTGAAGCCAAAATATTACGTTTTGGCTGATCCTCATTTTTTCGATAAGCCTGACGATCCGAATGTCAGCAAGCTGATGCTGGCACTCCGGAGCGTGGACTGGGGGATGAGGCTTTTCGTGCCACACAAAGCCCTTGAAAAAGCTAAAAGAGTCCTTTGTCGCAATATCAGCGACAAGGCGGAGGAAACATTGACGGCTCCAGAGTCTGTTAAGATTGAAGGATTCAATTTCCTGGCAGTTGAGGGGATGGAGGGATTCTGTCATCTTCTGATGCGAAAAGGGTTGGGGATGCCAAGGCCACGGAATGTACTTATCCCCTCGATAATGATAGGGATTTGGCTGGGATACAGGAGAATATGTATCCTTGGCGCAGATCATACATGGCTTAAGACCCTGTCGGTAACAGACAAGAACAGGGTCGTGTCGGTGCAACCTCATTTTTACAAAGAAGACGGTAGGGAAGAGGTGAGAGTGTCGGAATGTTACGGCAATGTAAGGCTATGGCAGGTGCTGGAGAGCATGATGATTGCCTTCCGGTCGTATCACTACATCCGTCGCTTTGCCGAAAAGGAAGGTGTGGAAATAGTCAATGTGACTCCTGGAAGCTATATCGATGCATTTGAACGAGCTGACCTCGGAGCAGAATTTGACAATCTGAATTAAACATAGATAATAAGATAAACAGCATATAAAATGTCAAGAGAAATACATCACGCGTTAGTGACCGGAGCTGATGGATTTATCGGCTCGCACCTTGTGGACCAGCTTCTTGCCCGAGGGGTGAAAGTGCGCGCCCTCAGCCAGTATAACTCATTCAACAACTGGGGATGGCTCGAAGGGAACGACAATGAGAATCTTGAAGTGGTGTGCGGCGATGTCCGCGACTCAGCCTTTTGCCGCGAAATTGTGAAAGATGTAGATACTGTGTTCCATCTTGCAGCGCTTATTGCAATCCCTTACAGTTACGTGGCGCCTGAAAGTTATGTGGATACCAATGTGACAGGCACACTGAATATGTGTCAGGCTGTGAAAGAAGCGCATACCGGCCGACTGATTGTCACATCGACATCGGAGGTGTACGGAACGGCTCAGTATGTACCTATTGATGAGAAACATCCGCGCCAGCCCCAGTCGCCCTACTCCGCTACAAAGATAGGCGCAGATGCGATAGCGAAAAGCTACTATAACGCTTTCGGACTTCCTGTCGTTATCGCACGCCCGTTCAACACCTACGGTCCGCGCCAGAGCGCACGCGCCATTATCCCTACCATCATCACTCAGATAGCCAACGGAGCCAAGGAGATTAAGGTGGGAGATCTTCGTCCTACACGTGATTTCAATTTCGTAGAAGACACATGCCGCGGCTTTATAGCTCTTGCTACAGCAGAGGGCGTAGAAGGTGAGGAGATTAACATCGCTACAGGTACGGAAGTGACCATGCAGCAGACGTTGGAGACCATCGCCGAGCTGATGCATTCCGATGTGAAATACGTAGTGGATCCTCAGCGGCTGCGGCCCGCGAAAAGTGAAGTGTTCCGTCTTTGCGGCGATAATACCAAGATCAAACTGCTGACAGACTGGAAGCCGCAGGTTTCGCTGCGTGAGGGATTGCAGCAGACGATAGATTGGTTTACCGATCCGTCGCATCTCGCTCACTATAAATCAGGTATTTATAATCGCTGATATGGAGTCGACACCGGCTAATAAGACATTTGAACCCGGCTTCTGCGATCTCAGGAAGGTAAATATTCTGATGCTCGGTGGCGCCAAACGGGTTTCGATGGGGCGGATGCTCATCGAAGCCGGGCGGCGAATGGGGCTTGACGTATGCCTTTTCAGCTACGAACTTCAGAAGATGGTGCCCGTGGCCGAGATTGCTACTGTGGTGGAAGGGAAGAAGTGGAAGGACCCTGCTCTCTTCGAACATCTGGAAAGCACGATCAAGGATTACGGTATCAATATCTTATTGCCTTTTGTAGATCCGGCGGTTGAGATTGCAATCAGATTCTGCGAAGAACATCCGCAGGTATGGACTCCCGGGAGCAATGCCGAGATGACCGGAAAGATGTTTGACAAAGTAAAGTCCGACAGCGTGTTCCGTTCGCTTGGCGCCAAAGTGCCGCTCAGCCCGGCACGAGACGGATATGTAGGCGAAGTGATAGCAAAGCCCCGGTGCGGGTCAGCCTCGCAAGGGATTTTATATCTCGGCTATGAGGAATATAAGAAACTGGCCGAAACAGCCGAAGCCTCGGAATATCTCTTTCAGCAGTATATTTCACCGCGCACGGAGTATACGGTCGACTGCTATGTGGCTCGCAATGGGGAGGTAATATGCGCCGTGCCACGCGTTAGACTCGAAACTCAGGGTGGCGAAGCCTCTGTCACACAAACCGTTGAAAATCGCGAAATAGAAGAATCTGCTGCCCGGTTGCTCAATGGGCTTAAGATGACAGGACCCATTACGATACAATATCTTCAGAAGAAGGATGGCTGCGGGCCAATGATGGTGATGGAAATAAATCCAAGGCTCGGAGGCGGCGCTGTGTGCTCAGTGCATGCCGGAGCCAATCTGCCCGAATATATCCTGAAAGATTACCTTGGTCAAACGCCCGGGAAAGCTGTATGGCGTCCGGGAGTAAGGATTTGCAGGTATATGCAGGAGGTGGTATTCGATGGCCTGACAGGCTTTCCGTTGTATCAGTGAAAGGGAGCACTTCAGGATGTTGCAAGAAATATTAAGAATCATGGATATAAATAAAGTGATAATCATAGCGGAAGCCGGAGTGAATCATAACGGGGATTACGGACGTGCAGTGGAGATGATTCATGCTGCCAAGGAAGCCGGAGCGGACTATGTGAAGTTTCAGACGGCAGTGCCTGAACTTGTGATTTCTACGTTCGCTCCAAAGGCGGCATATCAGAAAGAGACCACCGGCGACGGCGAGAGTCAGCTGGATATGTGTCGTAAGATCCATCTTCGCCTCGAAGACTACGCTCCGCTGATGGAGGAATGTAAGCGCACAGGCATCGGATTCATGTCGACGCCTTTTGATCTGGTGTCCATCGACTGTCTGGCACAGCTGAATATGGATTGGTGGAAAATCCCGTCGGGCGAGATCACCAATCTGCCTTATCTGCGTAAAATCGGACGACTCGGCGGTAAGATTATCCTTTCCACAGGTATGAGCACGCTCGACGAAGTTGAGGAAGCGCTTAAGGTTCTGGAAAAGGCAGGTACGCCGCGAAAGAATGTGATTCTGCTGCATTGCACTACTCAATATCCTACGCCTTATGAAGCTGTGAATCTGAGGGCTATGAATGCATTGGCCACTCTTGGAGCTGCGGCTGTGGGTTACAGCGACCATACGCAGGGGATTGAGGTGCCGGTGGCTGCCGTGGCTCTCGGTGCCAAGGTCATTGAGAAGCATTTCACTCTTGACAGGAATCTTCCCGGCCCCGACCACAAAGCTTCCCTTGAACCGGGAGAGCTGAAGAATATGGTTGATTCTATCCGTCATATTGAGGCGGCATTAGGTTCGGGCGAGAAAGTGGTGGCAGAGGCTGAACGGCCAAATATCGAAGTGGCTCGCAAGAGCATAGTTGCTGCCAGAGAGATTAAAACCGGGGAATTGCTTACGGAAGAGAATATCACCGTGAAACGACCCGGCAACGGCGTCTCTCCGATGCTTTGGGACAGTGTGTTAGGAACATCGGCGGTGCGCGACTTCGCTCCGGATGAACTGATTAGTCTGTAACTTCCAAATAGATGAATTCCGAAGCCCCTGAATCCGGTCGTCCGCTCTATCTTGTAATGAAAGATATTATTGCAGCGCTTTCACCTAAATATGGCGAAGGCGAGGCCAAGGCTATGGTTCGACTGATTTTCGAAAATCTGAAAGGATGGACACCCGTTGACCTTGCCATCAAGGCTAACGAACCTGTCAGCGATTTTATTCAGGGAAAGATCCGGAATGTGGTCGATAGGGCTTTGCAGTCAGAGCCGTTGCAATATATATTCGGCAACGCATGGTTCTATGGCATGAATCTCAAGGTGACGCCTGATGTCTTGATACCCAGGCCGGAGACAGCCCAACTTGTCGACAGAATAGTAGATGACAATCCTGGGAAAGACCTCAGGGTGATTGATCTGGGGACCGGGAGCGGATGTATCGCTCTGGCATTGAGCCGCAATCTGGCTTTTTCGGATGTGATGGCTCTGGATATCAGCGAAAAAGCGCTGGATGTTGCCCGCGAGAATGCAGACAAACTGAAAGCAGGGGTGAGATTTATACAAGGCGATATATTGAATCTTCAGGCAGTCAAGGAGCTGGATAACCGGAAGTTTGATATTATCGTAAGTAATCCACCATATATCGCTGATCACGAGAGAGGGCAGATGGAAGATAATGTGCTGCTCCATGAACCCTCACTCGCACTGTTTGTGCCCGATAGCGACACTTTGAAATTCTACGTGCCTATACTTCTGTTTGCCGCTGACCATCTTGCGCAGGGTGGACATATCTATTTTGAAATAAATCCGCTGTACGCCAAAGAATTGGCCGATAAGGCAAAATCTATTGGATTCGGGAATGTAGAGCTGATGAAAGATTTTCAGGGGAGCGACCGCTTCCTTATAGCCTCACGATAAAAGCACAGGAAAGATGGCATTTAAACGGACGATGACCTACGAAGAGGCTTTGGAAAAGCTGGAAGCGCTCTGCGATGCGGCAGAACGCTGTGAATCGGAATTGCGCGAGAAGCTTTACCGATGGGGGATTAATTCCAGGGATACGGAGCGGCTTCTGGATGACCTTCATGCACGTCACCTTTATGATGACCAGCGGTTTGCGAATGCTTATGTGCACGATAAACTGCAGTTTTCACGATGGGGACGCAGAAAAATTGTGGTAGGGTTGATTCAAAAGCGTATAGACGAATCGATACGTCGGGAAGCGCTTGATACAATCGACGAATCGGAATATGCCGCAATTGCCCATGCGCTTTTGAAGTCGAAAGCAAGGCAAATAAAAGAAGGGAACACATACGAGGGGCGAACCAAGCTCTATCGCTTCGGACTGATGCGTGGATTCGAGTCGGACGTAGTGGCCGCTGCAATACGCGGAGGAAATCTATTCGAGCACGATTAAGGTATGGGATTCTGGTCAGCAATTCTTGATGCGCTGTTTCCGCCGACGTGTGAGGTCTGTGGCCGAGCACTTGCCGAAGGAGAGGAGATGATGTGCATGGAATGTCAGGCGAAGATGCCCCGGGTATGGCATCACCGCACACCTCGGACGGCATTATCTATGCGCCTGACCGGAATCGGAAAAATCATCAAGGTTGCCTCATATTATCATTACGTGAGGCATGACGCATACGCTAAACTAATCCAGAACGCCAAATACAACAACCGTCCGGAGATAGATCGCTGGCTGGCACGACGTTTTGCATCTGAGTTGCAGGCAGAGGGATTTTTCAACGGTATTGACTGTCTGATACCTGTGCCGCTCCACAGATGGAAACTTGTGAAGCGCGGATTTAACCAGTCGCAGGAGATAGCCGAAGAAATATCAGATGTGACAGGGTTGCCCGTTTGTCTGAATCTTTACGCTTCCAAAGGACATAAGACACAAACTCATAAGAATGCCGATCAGCGACAGAAGAATGTGGAAGGTGTTTTCCGGTTGGATCACTCGGAAGATCTCGAAGGCAAGCATGTTCTCCTTATAGATGATGTGATTACTACGGGATCGACACTTTTGGCTTGCTGTGCTGCCATTCGTGCAGTTCAGCCTAATGTGGCTTTTTCGGTGTTATCGCTTGCATCAACTACAGCGATTTAGTCTAATTCTTTAACGTAGTTAAGGAATAATTTACTAAGTTTGTAAAAAATGTAATCTTCAATGAAAAGAATCCTTGCCCTTATCTCGGTTTACTTCGTATTTCTGTCGGTTTTTGCACAGATGCCTCCGGCAAATATGTATCAGAATTTAGGCGTGTATAAGTCTGTTGCCGTTTATGAAGATGGCGAAAAGGTCCCGTTTACGGGTACAGATTATTTTTACATCGACTTCGGTGACGATGGCGAAATCTCGGCACTGTTCTACAATCATCGTTACGGCCAATGGGAAAGCATACCGGCTGAAACAATAAGCTCGGGTAAACGCAGCACTACGTATTCTACATATAATAGCGAAGGTGAAGATTTGTCAGTACTTGTTTTAAATGATCTTTCCAAAATACGGATCTCTAAAGATAATGATGATATTTCAATCGTTTACAAGCTGATCAACGGTTCCGGAGTCTCAACTCCATCATATTCCGGAGGTTCCGGTTCGTATTCCGGTGGTTATTCATCCGGAAGCAGTTCGTCATCGGGCCGCACATGCATTAGCTGCAACGGCACTGGTAAATGCAAAACGTGTGATGGGAAAGGGTATTATTACCAGGAAACAGGCTATTACGTAGGTCGCTCAGGCAAGACGCGAACCGATTGTCCCGTCTGTCACGGCACAGGCCGATGCGGCACTTGTCACGGTAACGGAACCATCAGATAATTTCTGCCGGTAAGAAATTGCATAAAATAATTAGTTGCTAAAGTTGAGTAATCGCGTCAGTTTGGCGCGATTACTTATTTTAGATTTTTATCGGTTTGACTTAACCGATTGAAGAATAAACTTTTAGC
>CAMEGQ010000074.1 GCA_945916235.1 uncultured Porphyromonadaceae bacterium
TCGCTGAATTCTTCAAATTTATTGCCTAATTTTGCACTTGCAGGTAGAATCTGCGTCGGAAACAAAAAGAAATCATAATTGCCAGTTCCGCGGCAGGGGTTGGCAGACTATCGCAGAGTTGCGGAATATCTTATAGGAATTTCCAGCCGAACTTTACGGCGCGGAATTTTGTTAAAATATTGTGAGTATCAAAGAAATTAACTAAATTTGCGCCAGCAAATGAGGCAAACTGCCCCCGGTTGGCCGGTCCTCATTCCCTCCCTCATATCTCAATAGCTGATTTCGCTTTGGCCTGATGTCATAGAAAAGAATTGAATATCAGCTGTTTCAGCTCTCTCATTATTCCAGAATCAAATCTTCAGGTTTCGCAGGCTTCGGCTCGCATTCCGATTTCCATGATGGGGTCATTCACTGTAAAGATAGCCCGTTTGAGCTGATCCCTCCATTTCTCCAAGCATTTTTTACTATCGTATGTATAATATCTCCGACCTTCAGTCGATGCCCGACGCCAACCTCGTTGAGGTGGCTAAGTCTATGGGCCTGAAAAAAGCTAATCCCGACAAGCGCGAGGAACTCATTTACCATATCCTTGACCAGCAAGCCATAAACCTTGCAGCCAATGCTCCTGAGGAGGCTCCGCGCCGTCGGGGCCGTAAACCCAAAAATCCCAACGCCAACGCCGAGCGCCCCGCTGAGGCTCAACCGGCTGAAGCATCGGAGCAGAACGCTCAGGATTCTGCCGACGCAGCGGCTTCAGAGCAGCCCAAGCGCCGCGGCCGCAAGCCCGGTCAGCGCCGGCAAGCTCCGGCACAGGAGCTTGCTCTGCCGATGGCTCCTGACGCCGAACCCGCCATGCTCCCCGCTGCGGAGGCTGATAATGAACAGTTGCAGGAATCCGAACCTCAGTCGAACCAGCCGAATCAGCCGCGACGCCGTGGCCGTAAGCCGAAAAATCAGCAGGCACAGCCCGATCAGGATGCTGTCCAGTCGCCAATGGCTGCCGACGAGGAAGCCGAGGCAGTGGCCGAAGTTCCTGAAAACTCTGTAGCTGTGGCAGCCGGAGCTATCCTCCCAGAGGCTGAGGCCGAAGCGGCTATCGACCGCATGGAGGCCGACCAGGCTAATAAAGATGCTCAGGCCAACGCCCCTCAGCCGGGATTTGCACATCGCCAGAACCGCGCAGGCAATCAGCCGGAGCAGCAAGGCCGCCCCAAAGTGTTCGGACGTAAGGTCGACGAATCGTTCGGTACGTTCTTCCCCCATGCCGCCGGCAAGAGTTTTACACCTCGTTCGCAGCGCGAACGCGAGGAAGCCGCCGCCGCTGCCGCCGCCGCACCGATTATGATTCGCGAGCCGCAGGCCGAGAAGCCGCAGGCTCAGCCCGCCAAGAGCAAGAAGGCTAAGAAGAAGGAGATGCTGGCCCAGAAGCAGGCCATTGCAGCCATCCCCACCTACAATTTCGCTGATTTCCTTCAGGCTGAGGGCGTGCTGGAGATTGTGCCCGAGGGTTACGGGTTCCTCCGTTCGAGCGACTTCAACTATCTCGCTTCGCCCGACGATATCTACGTGACCCAGGCTCAGATCAAGGCTTACGGCCTCAAGACGGGCGACGTGGTGGAATGTACGATCAATCCTCCCAAGGAGGGCGACAAATATTTCCCGATGAACAAGGCTGTGAAGATCAACGGCCGCTCGCCGGAGTTTATCCGCGACCGAGTGCCGTTCGAGCATCTCACGCCGCTTTTCCCCGACGAGAAGTTTGACCTCACCGGAGGCAAAACGACCAATAATATCTCGACGCGAGTGGTGGATATGTTTGCCCCGATCGGCAAAGGTCAGCGCGCCCTGATTGTGGCTCCTCCCAAGACCGGTAAGACCATCCTGCTGAAGGATATCGCCAACGCCATCGCCGAAAACCACCCCGAGGTGTATATCATGATTCTGCTCATCGACGAGCGCCCCGAGGAGGTGACCGACATGAGCCGCAGCGTCAATGCCGAGGTGATCGCCTCGACTTTCGACGAGCCGGCTGACCGCCACGTGAAGATTGCCGGTATCGTGCTCGAGAAGGCTAAGCGCATGGTAGAGTGTGGCCACGATGTGGTGATTCTGCTTGATTCTATTACTCGTCTGGCTCGTGCTTACAACACTGCCCAGCCAGCCTCGGGCAAGATCCTCTCCGGTGGTGTCGATGCCAACGCTTTGCAGAAACCTAAACGCTTCTTCGGTGCTGCCCGTAATATCGAGGGCGGCGGTTCGCTGACGATTATCGCCACGGCTCTGACGGAGACTTCGTCGAAAATGGATGAGGTCATCTTTGAAGAGTTTAAGGGTACGGGTAATATGGAACTGCAGCTCGACCGCAAGTTGTCGAACAAGCGCATCTTCCCGGCTGTCGATATCATGGCTTCTTCTACACGCCGCGACGACCTGCTGCTGCGTCAGGAGACGCTTAACCGCATGTGGATTCTGCGCCGCTTCCTGTCGGACCGCAACTCGATCGAGGCGATGGAGTTCATTAAGGAGCGCATGGACCGGACTTCCGACAACGACGAGCTACTTCGCACAATGGGCGACTAACCCCTTTGTGGGCACCGCTATAACGGCTCATCTTTGGCGTCGAGCGAACCTCTCGCGAGGCATCACGTACCGACGTACGCTCAGCCTCGCTCAGAACCCCGCTCCTAAAATCTGAGCCATTCTACCGGCGCCCACCCATCCGGCAGGCAACAATAGAATAAAGTAGCTAAAATAGCTAAGATAGCTTATTTTGCTAAGAAAGGTATGAGCCGATTCCCGGGGACGACGGGGATCGGCTCGGCTTTGGGGGCAAAGAGTTAGGGAATCGGCTCGGCTTTTGGGACGAAGGGTCGGCGGAGATTTGCCCCGCTTTGGGGCGGTGAGGCTCTGGGGGTGGGAATGGCGGTCTGCTTAACAAGTGTTAAAGCAACACGCTATCGCAGAACCTTTGCCGGAGAGCGGGCGTTTCCCGATCGACGGATTCAAAAAAATTGCGTATATTTGTGGCTGCAATGGCTAAAAAACGGAATACTAAATCGCAAAAGCCCGCCCGGGAGACAGCCGCCACGGTCCGTATGGTCGAGGGGCTGGTGGTGCGCAACAATGGAAACACTTACGGCGTGCTTCCGCTTGCGCAACGGCCTAACGCTGCCACGTCGCTGACCATCGCTCTCGGCGAAACCGAGATAGAAGCGAGAGTGAAAGGGAAATTCCGCCTCAAAGGGATACGTACCACCAATCCCGTGGCCGTTGGCGACCGTGTGGAGGTGGCAGTCAACTCCGACGGCACCGCCTATATCACCGCCATCCGCGACCGCTCGAATTATATCATCCGACGCGCGAGCAATCTCTCCAAGGAGGCTTCAATTCTGGCGGCCAATATCGATCAGGCATGTCTGGTGGTTACCCTGCGCCATCCGTCGACCTCCACCACCTTCATCGACCGCTTTCTGGCCACCTGCGAGGCCTACCGCGTCCCCGCCATCATCGTCATAAACAAGACCGACCTGCTTGAGCTGCAATCCTCGAATCCCGACCCCGCCGACCCTTCGGAAGATGACCGGTTCGAGGCCGAGGATACCGACATGGATCTCCTGGATGCCTTCAGCTATCTCTACGAGTCGATAGGCTACAAAGTAGTAAAAATCTCAGCTGCTACCGGCGAAGGTGTGCCTGAGCTGGAGGCGCAGCTGAAAGGGAAAATCACCCTGCTGGCTGGCAATTCCGGTGTCGGCAAGTCAACCCTGATCAACCGCCTGATTCCCGGG
Source organism: uncultured Porphyromonadaceae bacterium (assembly GCA_945916235.1). GTDB lineage: Bacteria > Bacteroidota > Bacteroidia > Bacteroidales > Muribaculaceae > UBA7173. The sequence goes on from CAMEGQ010000074.1 coordinate 3,789, forward strand.
CTCGATCTGCGCACAGGCGAAATCTCGCAGGTACACGACACGGGGATGCACACCACCACCTTTTCCGAAATGTATCCGCTGCCGCAGGGCGGCTGGATAATCGACACACCCGGGGTGAGAGGCTTCGGCACTATTGAATTCGACAAAAACGAAGTGGGCCACTTTTTCCCAGAGATCTTCCACGCGTCGAAACATTGCCGCTACGGCGACTGCACCCACACCCACGAGCCGCAGTGCGCTGTGATTGAGGCGGTTGAAAAACATCATATCTCCCAGTCGCGCTACAATTCTTATCTCAGCATCCTTGAAGATGCCGATCCCGATACCGGGAAATACCGCAAGCCGTATTAAGCGAGCGGGCTTAGCACGCTAAGAGAGGGATTAATCCATGTATTGATTGGAGAAAATCGAGTCGACCTTCTGATTGATCATTTCGTCGAGGAGGTCGATGGCTGACGTCTGAGCCGGCGCGGCTCCGGGCAACTGATCATACCGTATTTCCGCTATGGCCTTAGGTCGGGCAGAGCTCTTTGCCGGCGCTACCTGCGTCTTCGCAGCTTCGGGAGCGGGTTCGCAGGCCGTGGGCAGCGGAGCCGCTCTCCCGACGATTTGCGGCGCTTTGACGCTGACGCGTCCGATGGAGCAGAAACGCTCTCCCCAGTAGCCATTGTCGATGGCGCTGACCATCACACCGCGCGAAGAGGAGGCATGAATCATCTTCCCCGAACCGATATAAAGACCTACATGCGACACCTTCTCGGCCGTACGGTCGGAGGAAAAAAATACCAGGTCGCCGGCGTGAGCTTTCCGGCGGTCGACCACCGAAGCCCACATCAGCTGGTCGCGGGTGGTGCGCGGAATCTTCAGATTGCAGACATTGCGGTAGACGCTCATTACAAGCCCCGAGCAGTCGACCCCCTGACGGTCGGCGCCCCCGTAGCGGTAAGGCGTGCCGATCCACTGACGCGCTTCCTCCACCAGAGCGCGCCCGAGAGCGTCTGAAGGTTCGTCGGCGAAAATGTCCTGTGCAGGGCGCGAAGGCTGGCGCGGCTTAACGACCTGTCCGGCTGAACCCCGGGTGGACGTCTTGCGCGACGAGCATCCGGTAAGCCCCAGACCTGCCGCTGCCAATAATAGGAGTATGATAAGATGATGAGCCTTCATTGTTCGCCGTGATTCAGTGCAAATTTATAATAAATATCGTGGTCGGCAAATTTTTTAACTCTGTTTGTATTTTTCTTCGTAAATTCGCGTCTAATTGAGAAAAATTTCTATCCGTCTATGGATTTAATTAAAGTAAACAATATCACCAAGCGATTCACCGGCCACACGGCTCTTGACAATGTGTCGCTCACAATCCCCGAAGGGAAAATTTACGGGTTGCTCGGTCCGAACGGCGCCGGCAAAACCACTCTGATACGCATCATCAACCATATTACCGCACCCGACGAGGGGGAGGTATGGTTCGGCGACCACCGGCTGACGGCTGACGATGTCAACCAAATGGGCTATCTGCCCGAGGAGCGCGGCCTGTACAAGAAGATGCGTGTGGGCGAGCAGGCCATCTTTTTCGCCCGCCTGAAGGGTATGAGCCGCCACGACGCTCAGATGCAGCTCAAACAATGGTTTGAGCGCTTCGGCATCTCCGACTGGTGGGGACGCAAAGTAGAAGAGCTGTCGAAGGGTATGGCCCAGAAGGTGCAGTTTATCGTCACTGTGCTTCACCGTCCGCGCCTGCTGATTTTCGACGAGCCATTCTCAGGTTTCGACCCCATCAATGCCGAGCTGCTGAAGCAGGAGATACTCCGTCTGCGCGACGAGGGGGCAACTGTGATCTTCTCCACCCATAATATGGAGAGCGTGGAGGCCCTCTGCGAAAACATCACCCTGATTAACCGCTCGCACAATATCCTTTCAGGCAATGTGCACGACATCCGCACTTGCATGGGTAAGGACCATTACAAACTCAGTTTTCAGGGCGTCCCCGCAGCGCTGCTCAGCGCCCTTGGCGACCGCGTGACAGACCATAAGGTATCCGACGCCGTTGTCACCGAGAACGGCCCTCAGTTTGACGCCGAGTTCACTCTGGCGCCCGACGTGCAGCTGCGCGACTTCATCGCCACAGACAATGGGGCAGTCGACCTCGTCAGCTTCGAACGCGCCCTGCCGTCGATGAATGAGATCTTCATCCGCACAGTCGAGCAGGCCAATGCCGCCGACGGCGCCAAGGCCGGTGCCGATACCGCTACTCCCACCATCTAACCGTCAAGCTAATTCCCGAAGGAAAATGAAATCGAATATCGGAATCATCATATCGCGCGAATTTTCGGAGCGCGTATCCAAAAAAAGTTTTCTCATCACCACCATCCTGATGCCTATTCTGATGCTCGGCCTGATGGTGGCTCCGGCGCTGCTGATGCAGTTCTCATCCCCGTCGCAGAGCACTATCGCCGTAATCGACGAAAGCGGCATAGTGACCCCGCGCTTAGCCTCGGACTCGGCCGCGATGGAATTTCTCACCGTGCGCCCCACTACGGCTCCCATCGACAGCGTGATCGCTTCGGAAGATTACGACGGAGTGCTCTTCATCGGCTCCGATATCGTGGATAATCCCTCCAACGCAGCGCTTTATATGCACGAGGCCTCGTCGATGGAAATGGAGCTGGCCGTCAACTCCGCTATCGAAGACGCAGTGCGCGATGCGCGTCTGCGCGCATACAACATCGAGAATCTGCCGCAGATACTCGATGAGGTGGATGTGTCGGTAAATGTCAGCACCCTGCGCATCAACGACGACGGTGACCGCGAGAGTGTGTCGTCGATGCTCTCGATGATGATCGGGCTGTTCATGACGTTTGTGCTCTATATGTTCCTGCTTATCTACGGGCAGATGGTGATGACCTCCATTATTGAAGAGAAATCCAACCGTGTGCTCGAACTGGTGGTGTCATCGGTAAAACCGGTACAGCTGATGATGGGCAAGATAATAGGCGTGGGACTTGTGGCCGTGGTTCAGGTGACCATCTGGGCCGTGTTGCTCTGCCTGATGTCGGCCTTCCTGCTTCCGGCTGTCATGCCGGCGGATGTGGCAGCTCAGGTATCCATGGCCTCAGCCGGATCGCTCGACATGGCCACGGTCGACGATGCCGAGATGGTTCAGTCGCTTGCGATGCTCACCTCCGTATGGTTCATCCTTAAACTGATGGGCTTCATGCTTCTGTTCCTCATCGGCGGATTCCTCTTCTACGCCTCTATGTTCGCCGCCCTGGGCTCGGCAGTAGACAATATTCAGGACGCTTCGCAGCTGACCAGCTTCGTGACTATCCCCATCATTCTCGCCATCATCTGCTCCGTCAGCGTGGGCAACGACCCCAACGGCGCTCTGGCCTTCTGGACATCGATGATACCCTTCACCTCGCCGATGGTAATGCTGGCGCGTATCCCGTTCGATATCGCATCCTGGCAGATATGGCTGTCGCTGGGTATTCTCTACGTCTCGTTTGTCTTCATGGCATGGTTCTCCGGCAAAATCTACCGCGTCGGCATATTCATGTACGGCAAGAAGCCCACGATCAAAGACCTTTACCACTGGGCACGCTACAAGTAATTGCCCCTCGGATAATAAAGGCGGGCGCCAACCTTCGGAATGAGGGTTGACGCCCGCTTTTGTTTGGGAAAAATGTTGTCGAACAGACTCTTAGCGTTCGATGGTCTGGAGGCGGTCAGGACCAACGCTGACGATGGCTACAGGCACGCCCAGATATTCTTCGATAAACTTTACATAGCTGGAGAAGGCTTCGGGCCACTGGGTCTCGGAGGTCATCTCCGACATCGGCACTTTCCAGCCTGGCATATCCTTGTAGACCGGTTTGAGGCTTTCGCCCTCGATAGAGTAGGGGAAATGGTCGGTGATGGTGCCGTCGACGTCGTAGGCTACGCAGGCTTTGATGGTGTCGAATCCGTCGAGCACATCGCTTTTCATCATGATGAGCTTGGTGACGCCGTTGATCATCACGGCATATTTCAGCGCCACGAGGTCGATCCAGCCGCAGCGGCGTTCGCGGCCGGTGACAGCGCCGTATTCATGGCCGAGGTCGCGGATGGTGCGCCCTGTCTCGTCGAAAAGTTCGGTAGGGAACGGTCCGCTGCCTACGCGCGTGCAGTAAGCCTTGAAGATGCCGTAGACATCGCCGATCTTATTAGGCGCCACGCCGAGACCTACGCATGCTCCGGCGCAAATCGTGTTGGATGAGGTGACAAACGGGTACGAGCCGAAGTCGACGTCGAGCATTGTACCCTGTGCGCCCTCGGCCAAAACGTACTTGCCCTGCTGGAGCAGCCCGTTGACGAGGTATTCGCCGTCGACGATGTCGAAGGTTTTGAGATATTCTATGGCTTCGAACCAGGCGGCTTCCAGTTCTTTGAGCTTTTCGGGGTCGGGAGCGGCACCCAGCGAGGCCAGCATTTCGAGATGGCGGGCGCGTGCGGCTTCATATTTAGGCTTGAAATCGCAGAAGATGTCGCCGACACGGAGGCCATGGCGCGAGGTGCGGTCGGTGTATGTGGGGCCGATACCTTTGCCCGTAGTGCCTATTTTGCCCTTGCCCATCGAGCGTTCAGAAGCGGCGTCGAGCAGGCGGTGGGTGGGGAGGATGAGATGCGCTTTGCGCGAAATCTTGAGGGTTTGGTGGAGGTTGATGCCGTCGGCGCAGAGTGCTTCGGCTTCACCCTTGAAGAGCACGGGGTCAAGCACCACGCCGTTGCCTATCAGGTTGGTTTCATTCTGGAATACGCCCGAAGGAATGGAGCGCAACACATATTTTTTGCCGTCGAATTCGAGGGTGTGACCGGCGTTGGGACCGCCCTGGAATCGGGCCACGGCATTGTAGCGCGGGGTGAGCACATCCACTACTTTCCCTTTGCCTTCGTCGCCCCACTGGAGGCCGAGTAGCACGTCAACTTTCATTGAAATCTCGATTTTAGTGTTTGAATGTATGATTGGGTTTAATATTCAGATAGTTAAGGGCGGAGAGACGAGGACTGTATGCGTCAGAGAGGCGTGGCTGGAGAGTGGGCGAGGCTATTTCTTTTTGTCTGATTTGGCTGCGGCGGCTGCAGCAGCTTCGGCATTCTGCTTTTTAAGGCGTTTCTGACACCATGCGCAGAGGCCGTAGACGTAGAGCGAGAAAAACTGTGTCTTAAACGTCGGGTAGTGAAGGTTGGAGAGCTGATGCATCAGCTCGGCATCCTTGACGGCGCGGACGCGGCCGCAGGAGGTGCATACCAGGTGGTGATGGTTCTCCATCTCGCCGGCCACCACGCGTTCATATTGCGCAGGCTGGTTGCCAAACTGATGGCGGCGCACCAGTCCGGCTTCGAGAAAGAGCTGTATGGCGGCGTAGACCGTCGACAGGCTCATGCGATGGCCCTCGAGGGTAAGAACCTCGTGGAGCGCGTCGATATAGAAATGGGCATCCGTGGAGAATACCTTTTCCAGAATGGCATAGCGCTCGGGGGTGCGACGCATACGGCGCTCCTTAAGATAGGTGTCGAGCGTCAAACGGGCAGCAGCCAGATTTTTGTCTTCGTTCATGTTGTGTAGTTTTGCTGTGAGGCTGAGCCGCATCTGCCGTTTTCGGTGGTGTGGTGCATGTCGGCCTCAAGCTTTTGCAAAGTTAGCTAAACTCCCTCAATTATCCAACCTGCGATGAAAAATCAGGGCGGCATGCCTTGATTCGACATGCCGCCCGATAAAACTTCTGCAAGTGGTGTCAGATTTAGATGACGCCCTGCTGCATCATAGCGTTGGCCACCTTCATGAAACCGGCGATGTTGGCGCCCTTCATGTAGTTGAGATAGCCGTCGGGCTGGAGGCCGTAGTTGACACACTGCTCATGGATCGAAGCCATGATCTGGTGGAGCTTGGCATCAACCTCTTCGGCCGACCACTGGAGATGCTCGGCATCCTGAGTCATTTCCAGACCTGAGCAAGCCACGCCACCGGCGTTGACGGCTTTACCCGGAGCATAGTTGACTTTGGCAGCGATGAAGGCATCGATGGCTTCAGGGGTGCAACCCATATTGGACACCTCAGCCACGAGCTGCACGCCGTTGGCGATAAGCTGAGCGGCGTCGTCGCCATTCACCTCGTTCTGGGTGGCGCAGGGGAGGGCGATGTCGACCTTCTGCTCCCAGGGCTTGCGGCCTGCGTAGAAGGTGGCGCCGGGGAACTTCTTGGCGTAGGGTGCTACGATGTCGTCGCCGCTGGCGCGGAGTTCGAGCATATAGGCGATCTTTTCGCCGCTTACGCCGTCGGGATCGTAGATGTAGCCGTCGGGACCGGAGATGGTCACTACCTTGGCGCCAAGTTCGTTGGCTTTGGTAGCTGCACCCCAGGCCACATTGCCGAAACCGGAGATGGCCACAGTCTTGCCCTTGATGTCTTCATTGCGGAGAGCGAGCATATTTTCCACGAAATAGAGAGCGCCGAAACCGGTAGCTTCGGGACGCAGACGGCTGCCGCCGAAGTCGAACCCCTTGCCGGTGAAGGTGCCGGTGTGCTCGTTGACGAGTTTCTTGTACATGCCGTACATGTAGCCAACTTCACGGCCGCCTACGCCGATATCGCCTGCGGGCACATCCCGGTCGGGACCGAGATTCTTCCAGAGCTCAAGGATAAAGGCCTGGCAGAAGCGCATGATCTCACGGTCGCTCTTGCCGCGCGGCGAGAAGTCGCTGCCGCCTTTGGCACCGCCCATCGGCAGAGTGGTGAGCGCGTTTTTGAAGGTCTGCTCGAAGCCGAGGAATTTCAGAATCGAGAGGTTGACCGAAGCGTGGAAACGGATACCGCCTTTGTACGGGCCGATAGCGTTGTTGAACTGTACGCGGTAGCCGATATTGTTCTGTACTTCGCCCTTGTCGTCGAGCCATGTCACACGGAAGGTGAAGATACGGTCGGGCTCGACCATGCGTTCTATGATTTTGTTGCGTTCGAACTCGGGATGAGCATTGTAGACTTCCTCCACCGAAAGCAGCACTTCGCGTACGGCCTGGAGATACTCTTTCTCGCCCGGGTGTTTAGCCTCGAGGGCGCTGATGATATTGTTTACATCCATAGCTTTTGGTTGATATGAATTTTGGATTACCTTGTTTTGCAAATTTGTTAAAACTACTGACCTCTGCCCGTTGCCGGTGAAAATCGCAGATGTCAACGGCAAATATAACACTTAAATTGCAATGAAAGTAAGGAAATCCGATTTATTTTTTATGCTCTGCAACATCATTCTGAAAGCATTTGTCACTCCCGCAGCTTTTTAATTGCCCCTTTGCGAAGGTATCCGCTCCGCGACTTTCCATTTTGCTGACATTTTGCCACATTTCCGCTCCAAAAAATATTTTATAGCCGGTGAGTCGCGGCGTCTTTTCTGCCATGACAAATCTTAAATATCGAATGCTGGAGGGGCGGAGCCGGGTGTTAGAGGCGGCCGGAGTAGAGGGCGCGGACTTTGCCGACGGGGAGCTTGCCTTCCATCAGCAGGGGGATGCGCGACTGTGCGGTATATATCCAGGCGTCCATCTTGTCAGAACTGATGCGTCCGTCGTCGGTGGTGAAGGTGAAGGTGATGTGGTAGGTCGGTACCGAGATGCCGTCGTGTTTGATATTTTCGATGCCGCGGTAGGTGATGGAGAGGTTTTCCTTCTTCTTGCCCGAGAATACATTCAGATGAAGCGATTCCCCGCTTTTCATCGAAGGATAATCAATCTTGCGCATGAAATAGAATGCACTGAGCATATCGACGGTGGTACCCTTGGCAGAATGGGTGCGTTCATCGCTCCAGATATTCTCCTTCTTTTTCTTGCGCCAGATCTTAGCGTTGGCTGTGGTTGTGGCGCCGCTGCGCGTGTAGTGCAGTATGTCGTGGGAATAGCTGCCACCTTCGTGGGCTATGCGCTCATAGTAAGAGGGGAGGAGCGATGTGGCGTCCATGCGACCGCGCAGGGTGTCGCGCAGAGTGTAAAATCTGTCGGCCCATTTGGCAGTTTTTGCTGTCAGCAAAGCGTCGACTGTCGATCCTTCGGCACGCGATGTGGAAATGGTGACATCGCCGGCCTTCTTGTTGATCAGGCCCCATTTATACATCACATCGTAGGTCAGCTCCTCTTTGCCGGATGCGGAAGCTGAGGCGGGCAGAAGGGATGCAGCCAGGGTGAGCAGTATTAACAGGCGCGAGAATATATTGTATTTCTTCATCGGATTCTTCTTTTTTCGGGTTTTGTAGATTTTGACGCTTCCGGCTGCGGAAGGTTTAACCGCCGGGTGGAGTCTGGTTTGGAAGCGTTTCGGAGTGGTTCCCGATTTGATAAACTCTGCGGCGGGCGGATTGTTCGATTCCGGGCGGCTGCGGATGCAAAATGGCGGAGCTATGAGGTCATTGATGCGACTTACATAGTTCCGCCAGTATAGCGTTTGGCCGAGGATAGCGTGTTACTGACCGAGGTACGTCTTGAGCAGACGCGATTTCTGGCCTTTGAGCCTGCGGATAGCCTTCTCCTTGATCTGACGCACGCGCTCGCGGGTGAGGTCGAAGCGGGCACCGATCTCCTCGAGGGTCATCTCCTGGCATCCGATGCCGAAGAACATCTTCAGAATCTCGCGCTCGCGCTCGGAAAGCTGGCGCAGGGCGCGGTCAACTTCCTTCGAAAGCGATTCCTGAGTGAGGGTGGCATCGGCCATGGGGGAATCGTCGTTGGTGAGCACGTCCAGAAGCGAATTGTCTTCACCTTCAACAAACGGAGCATCCACTGAGATGTGTCGGCCGGAAACTTTCAGGGTGTCGGCAATCTTTTCTACGGGGACGTCAAGCGTCTCGGCCAGCTCTTCGGGCGAAGGACGGCGCTCGTTTTCCTGCTCAAATTTGCTGAGGGCTTTGGATATCTTGTTGAGCGAGCCTACCTGATTGAGCGGAAGGCGCACGATTCGGCTTTGCTCTGCCAATGCCTGAAGGATCGATTGGCGAATCCACCACACTGCGTAGGAGATAAACTTGAAGCCACGGGTCTCGTCGAATTTGCGGGCTGCTTTAATAAGCCCCAGATTGCCCTCGTTGATGAGGTCGGGGAGGCTGAGACCTTGATTCTGATACTGCTTTGCTACGGAAACCACAAAGCGCAGATTTGCGCGGGTGAGCTTCTCGAGAGCTGCTTCGTCGCCTTCGCTGATCTTGCGGGCAAGCTCCACTTCCTGTTCTACAGTGATCAGTTCCTCGCGGCCAATCTCCTGAAGATATTTGTCAAGCGATGCGCTCTCGCGGTTGGTTATAGATTTGGAAATCTTTAATTGTCTCATTTTCAGTGTATGAGGTTCGGCTTAACAGTGAAATATACAAGCTGAAATGGTGCCTTACCAGGGGTGTGGGCACACTTCAAGCCTATTATTGAGGTGCAAATTTAAGCATTTATTTCGGATTTCCGGCTATATCGGCGGGTTAAAATACAATAAATCTGCGAAAAAAATCAGGCGGCAACCCGATGTGGAGCTGCCGCCTGAAGGTATCGTAGTGGGTCGAAGCGGATTATTTGTCGCCAACGAGGGTGAAGAGGAAGTCTTTTTCGTCGTCGGGGTTAACCTGGATTCCAACTTTGCCTTCGCGTGCGAGCCAGCCGATAGCTGCATACACTTCTTTGTCTTTCAGTTTTGTGAT
>CAMEGQ010000075.1 GCA_945916235.1 uncultured Porphyromonadaceae bacterium
GCGATTGAGCTATGCGTTTATGCCTTTTCCAATTTTTATCGGACAGCAATAATTTGCCATAGGAAGTAGTTGAGTTGGTCGCTCACTACTAAGGTAGTCATTTTAGCCTTAGTAACTACTTCCTATTTTTATTTTTTGCCTGAAACGTTTAGGACAATATTGATTCGTAGCCGCTACTCTTACGATAGACAGCTCAATCTCGCGGAACGATTTGCTTTGCCTTGTAATAAGCGTATGGCCAAGTTGAAGCACGATGTTCTCCGGCTTCGCATACTTTCTGACAATTTCCACAAGCTGCTTGTCAATCGCAGCTTTCTGAATTACGTTCACGGCTCCTCCGTCGCTCAACACTTCAAGCAAATCGGCACCATTCAGATTGTTTACTATGGCAATAACAGGAAAAGAGAATCCCTCTCCCTTCTGCCAGTTTACTAACTCTTTAGCGGAACCATCGGGCAGCTTTTATTCTGCCACGATAACTGCACCGGGTGGCAGTTTTGCCACCTCACTTTTTGTCGCCTCCATTGTATCAACGGTTATCGGCTCATATCCGGCTCGCGTGAGCAAGCTGGACATAAGCCGACGGTCGGATTCGGAGGCATCTACAATGAGTACCTTATTCATATTAAAATGGTTTGGTTATACTTATCGGACAAAAAAGGGCGCACCGAAGGCACACCCAATTTTGTCCTTAATGTCTAATCTCAGAGTAACGAGCGGTAGATATTTGCCACTTCGTCGTGTGTTACAGGTTTGGGATTTCCGGGAGTGCATACATCTTCGAGAGCCTGCTGCGTCAGAGCTGGGATACTTTCTTCAGTGATACCCAATTCAGTCAGTGTCGCGGGAATACCGACATTTTGTGATAACTGTTTTACAGCGTCGCAGGCGGCTTGGGCAGCCTCGTCATCGTTCATTGACGATGTGTCAATGCCCATAGCTTCGGCAATGTGACGGTATTTGGTAGTACAATACGGCATATTGAATTCCATGACAATGGGTAACAGCACAGCATTTGCGACACCGTGAGGAATATCGAAGAGGGCCCCAAGCGGATGTGCCATGCCATGAACCAGTCCGAGACCTACATTAGAAAAAGCCATCCCAGCGACATATTGAGCAACGGCCATTCCGTTACGTCCTTCAGGATTCTTCGGGTCTGAAACAGCCATAGGAAGATAGCGGCTAATCATTCTGATAGCTTCAATCTCGAACATATCAGACAGTTCCCATGCGCCTTTTGTAATATAGCCCTCAATAGCATGGGTAAGGGCATCCATTCCTGTTGCCGCTGTCAGACCTTTTGGCAGTGAATACATCAGTTCTGCGTCGATTATGGCAACAGCGGGGATGTCGTTGGGATCGACACATACCATCTTCTTCTGCTTTTCCTCGTCAATTATTACATAATTGATGGTTGTTTCGGCTGCGGTTCCTGCAGTTGTCGGCAAAGCAATTATGGGTACGCTCTTGTTTTGGGTAGGCGCGCAACCTTCAAGGGAAATTATATCGCTGAAGTCTGGATTAGCTATAACAATGCCGATAGCTTTTGCCGTATCAATCGAGGAACCACCTCCTATGGCGACGAGGATGTCAGCTTGAGCCCTTATGAAAGCGTCGATACCCGCCTTCACATTGCTGACAGTGGGATTAGGCTTGACTTCGCTGAAAATATCGTATGCGATTCCGGCTTCATCAAGCACATCGGTAACCATCTTTGCCACGCCGAATTGTAGCAATCCCTTGTCAGTGACAACCAATACTTTTGACTTGCCGAGACCTCTGATTGCTCCGGGCAATTCTTTTCGTGCACCGGGACCGAAAAATGAAGTCTCGTTAAGAATAAAACGATGAACCATAAGCAGATTATTTTGGAAGATGGAAAACAGTTGAGATTTCCTGCATCTGGGCCTGCGACATACCGTAGGGGATGAAGCCCATTGAGCGGGCGCACATATAGATGTTAGCGGATTTGTTGAGCACGTCAACCTGATCGAAAGCCGACATAATATCGTTTTCGACGGCGAAAACGCCGTGCTTTTCCCACATCACCACATCGTAGTTGTCGTCGATGGCTTTGATAGTGGCATCAGCGAGCTCGTTGGAAGAGGGTAGCATGTAGGGAACTATGCCGAGACCACGGGGTGCGAAGGCTTTTGTTTCGGGAATCATGCTCCACAGCAGGTTGGTCAGCACATCTTTTTTGAGGAACTCCGGGTTGTGGCTCATGGCCACCAGTTCAATGGGATGTGTGTGGAGCGAAGCCTTGTAGGTCGAACCTTTGCCGATAAGGTAGTTGTGGACGGCAAGATGCGACGGCAGTTCGGATGTGGGTTTTACGGGATTGTCGGCCACTATTTCATAGTGGGCACAGTCGTCGGTGATACGGATGATCGAGCCGTTGTCCATCGGGCGTCGGGCGAGGTCACGCATACGTTTCTGGGTACCTTTGCAGAAGAACCAGCACCCTTTGAGGTTGGGAAGTGTGAGCCCGATCGCTATCGGCGCGCTGATTGCGGGCAATGCGCGCATCGAGTCGTCGACGTGTTCGGTGATATTGACGGTTATGTTGCCGCCGTTGCGCTCGGCCCAGCCTTTTTGCCATAGATAGCCGGCGGTTTCGGCAACTTTCTCCACCTCGGCTGTCAGTGCCGGGCGGTTTTCCAATATTGATATCATATTATTTGCGGTAAGAATGATGAAACGATTAAAACTATAAGACCTGCCACCAGCACGGTTTTGGTCTTTGAGGTTGTTCCCTGCCACTCCTTCAGTATTATGCCCCAGACATTGGAGAATGTCACGTTGAGCGACATGAGTATGCACCACGAGAATGTCAGGAGTGTTGCGGAGCTTACAAGGAAACCTTTGCCGAGAGCGAGGCCGAAGAACTGGCTGTACCAGAGCAGCCCGGCGAGGGCGCAGAACAGGATGTTGTTCAGATACAGCGAGGTCTTGCCGTAATCTGAGAATGTCCTGTTCCTGCCGTTCTGCCATAGGCAATAAACGGCATTAGTAAAGAATCCTCCGAGCGTCACAAGGAAAGTTGCCGGCAAGGTGCGATAGATTTCGGGAGTATCCTCAAAGCAAAGCGACGAGCCGAAACCGAGCCCGATACTGAAACAAGCACTCATAAGTCCGGCAATCAGTGCAACTGTTATCCCCTTGCCGAAATTGAAGTCCTTTAATGTTTCTCCGGCTGTTTTTGCCCTCATGCTCCCGGCCACACCGATAATGGCAATGCCAATCAATGTAACAAACACACCGACGATTACCGGGACGGTGAGTTCCCCCGGCTTACCCATGAATAATGGCGTAAGTATGGTGCCGAGACCTGCACAGGTGCCGAGTGAGATTGACTGTCCGAGAGCGACACCGAGGTAACGCATTGACAGACCGAAAGTGAGGCCGCCGACGCCCCATAGCACACCGAAAAGAACGGCAAGGAGTGCGTCTGTCGGGTTCGCACTGTAAGCCTCGATCAAAGTATGACCGGAAGGCACAGCCAGCATTGCCCCCAACAGCGGAAACACCAGCCATGCGAAAACGCCCTGAACGAGCCAGAAGCTCTCCCAGCTCCAGTCGCGCACCTTCTTGATAGGCACATAAGAACTGGACTGGCAGAAACTTCCGGCTGCGATTATAAGTAGTCCGATTATAATTTCCATTATCTGTGTGAAGTAACGGCCTGTTCGTATTTCTCTATTTCGGGAATGAATGATTCACCGACGGGCACGTTGTTCATCAGGCAGAACATGTCATAGACGGCGTTCCACGGGAGGTTCTTGCACTCTTCGAGGAGGGCGAGACGCTGGAACTTCCTGTCGGTGAGTTCATATTCGCGCAGAGTTGCAATCGGTTCGAGAAGTGCGCGGAGCATGCATTTCTGGGCGGCACGGCTGCCGATGACGTATGCGCCGATTCGGTTGAGGGTTCCGTCAAAGTAGTCAAGACCGTAATGCACACGGTTCAGGGCGCCGGCGCGTACTATCTCGCTGAACAGATCCATAGTCGGGTCGTCCATGATGGTGACATGGTCGGAATCCCATCGGATTGGGCGCGAAACGTGCAGCATCAGCTCCGGCACAAACAGCAGCATGGCGGAAACCTTGTCGGCCACACTTTCGGTGGGGTGGAAATGGCCGGTATCGAGAGTTATCATCATGTCGCGCTTGGAGGCGTAGGCAGTGTAGAAGTCATTGCTCCCTACTGTGTAGCTCTCCAGACCGATACCGAAGACCTTGCTTTCCACGCAGTCTTTCATCCAGTCGTAGCGCTGCTCGAAAATCTGATCGAGAGAGTCTTTAAGCAGCTCGCGGTACATATAGCGGTTGACGGTTATGTCCTTGCTGCCGTCGTGCACCCATGTGTTCATTATGCAGGGGTCCTGCTGGGCCTCGCCGATTGCCTGCGAAATGGCGCGACAGCGCTTGCTGTGTTCGATCCAGAAATCACGTATGGATTTGTCGGGATTGGAGAGACTGAGGTCTCCGCTCTTGGCGTGGGAGAACGATGTGGAGTTGAAGTCGAGCTTGATGCCGTGCTCCTTGCCCCACTCGATCCAGCTCTCGAAATATTCGGGCGTCACCTCGTCACGGTCAACGAACTTGCCCTGGAAGTCGCCGTAGATTTCGTGGAGATTGAGGCGGTGCTTGCCGGGAATGAGCGACATGGCATAGAGAATGTCGTCACGCAGTTCATTTATGTTGCGGGCTTTGCCGGGATAGTTGCCGTTGACCTGTATTCCGCCGGTGAGACCGCCTTCGCGCGCTTCAAAACCGGTTACGTCGTCAGCCTGCCAGCAGTGCATGCTCAGATGGAAGTCCTGCATCTGTGCGAGAACTTTGTCGGTATCGACACCAAGGGCCGCATAGCGTTCTTTCGCTATCTCATACGCCTTGCGGATTGTTTCTTCTTTCATGATTGTTTATTTTTAGGGTAATAAGTTACTGTTTCAATATTGTCGGCAATGACTTTACGCATTTCGGCGAGATTCTTAACAGCTCCTGATGCGATTGCCTGAATCATTATGTTGCCGAGTGCGGTTGCTTCCGCAGGCCCGGCAATCACCGGGATGCCGCAGGCATCGGCTGTAAGCTGGTTTAGGAAGGCATTGCGAGAACCGCCTCCAATTACGTGAAGTCGCTCTATCGGAGATTCCGAAAGGCCACGGAACACATCAAGAGTCTTTGCGTATTTCCAGGCAAGGCTCTCGAAAATAGAGCGGATATACTCTCCGTGGATTGCCGGAACGGGCTGCTCTGTAGCACGGCAATATTCGTCTATGGCAGCCACCATATTTGCAGGGGCGACGAAATCGGGAGCATCGGGGTCGATTGTGCAGACCGCTTTGGAACATTGTGCAAGAGTCACCATTTCGGGATAGGAATAATCCTTTCCTTCCGATTTCCATTGCTTCAGGCATTGCTCCACAATCCACATGCCTGTGATATTCTTGAGCAATCGGATAGTGCCTTCAACACCGCCTTCGTTGGTGATATTGTGCCTCTCTGTCGTTTCATTTATCACCGGCGCATCGGTCTCGATGCCCATCAGCGACCACGTGCCGCTGCTCAGATATGCGAAATTGCGGTCTAAGGCAGGAATGGCAGCAACCGCCGACGCTGTGTCGTGTCCGGCAACGGCAACTACAGGCACCGTCTCCAGCCCTGTCTCTTCTGCAATTTCAGTCTTCAGATTGCCAACGACATGGCCCGGCATAACGAGTTTCCCGAAACGCGATGTGTCAAGTCTGAGCTTTTCAAGAATCCGGTTGTCCAGATCCTGTTTATAAGCATCAATCAGCGCCCCTGTTGAGGCTATCGTGTATTCAGTGACGATATTGCCTGTGAGCATATAACCTAAAGCGTCAGGCAGAAATACAAACTTCGAGGCGTTCCGGTGGGAGAAATCATTGCGGTGCTCGTTGAGCTGGAACACGGTGTTGAAATCGAGATGCTGTATGCCGGTAGAGCCGTAGAGCTGAGTGGCGGACATGACATTGTTGAAAAATCTGTCGGACGCTCCTATGGTCTGGGAATCGCGGTAGGTGTACGGTAAACTGATAATGGAGCCGTCGGCGGCAAGACACACATAATCCACGCCCCAGGTATCAATACCGATGGAAGTCGGAGCGATACCCAGACGAGCCACTTCATGCAGACCCCGTTTCAGTTCCTCGAACAAGGAATAGATGTTCCAGTGAAGATGACCGTTTAACGGCATCATCTGATTCGGGAAGCGTGTCAGCTCCTTCGTTGTGAGTTTGCCATCTGCTGTCAGCTCTCCAAGTATGGAGCGTCCGCTTGTAGCACCCAAGTCAAATGCTACAAAATAATATTTTTTCATATTTCTATGATTATTATATTTATCCGTTTTGAATTAGTTATTGTAATGGCAGAGTATCAGAGTCTAAATCATTTTTGATACATAATGTATTACCAGTATCGATTAGATCATATATTATAGCTCTTTCTGCGCCTTCGGGATAGTTTGGACCATGAAGTATCAGTCGAGGCTTGTCTTCCAAATCAGTGAAAATCATTCCATGTCCGCCATCACGATTCAAAAGAGGATTTGCATCGTGAATCCATGGACCAGTGATTTTTCCTGTTTTGGACTTTGCTACTCCAATAGCATAATTGCCGTTGTTGAAACTTGACCATATCATATAGAGATTGTCCGAAAATGGGGATTTATATAAATAAACTCCATCTGTGACATAGCTTATTTCTCCTTTGGTAAGTTCCCCTCCAGTTGACCACGGAGCCGCCGAACTGCAAAACAATCTTAAGGGGTTGGAGTCTGGTTTCATATTTTTCGACAACTTCACCAGCTCTACTGTGCCATCGCCCAGTTCCACCCATTCGTGACAATAAACCATCCAATTCTGACTGCCTTCCCGATAGAATGTGCCGTCTAAACACATCTGCCCCATCGGCGTAGCGGGCAGTTTTTCTTCGTAAGATGTAAAAGGTCCGATAGGAGTCTTCCCCTTGAAAATCTGGGTACCTCGTTGCACATACCATTTCCCCGACGGACTAACTTTCTTCCATTGAATGGTATCGTTGACAGTGGCAAACAGGTAATACTTTCCATTTATTTCATGTACTTCTGGTGCCCATACCGTACCAGTAGCCCAATTGTCTGCAGGAACCGACATAACGGATACAGGCCCATCCCATTCTTTCAAATCACGGCTCCAAAATACTTCTACGCCACCACGTTCGGACGCGATGTTCCATGCGGGACTTTTTGACCTATACAGATAATACATCTTATTTTTCTGATCTACATATACAAATGGGTCGCGGATATTGATGTCTTCCAATTTGGTTGCATCTGCTGCAAACGCCGTGGAGAAAAGTCCCGACAACAATATCATCCTTATAATTATATTCTTCATATTATACCTTGTTTTATATTCATTGTAATTATTTCACCAATTTGATTCCTTTGGGAAGTTTGACATCGGTTTTTATTTTGTTATTTTTATCTCTGTGGTGTCGCACTTCGATAACTCCATAAGGCGTGGGTATCGAGCCCTCCACCTGTTTCAACGAGCCTAAGTGAGGCTCTATCTTTATCTTTCTAAAACCTGGTTCGATCGGTATAATCCCCAGCACGTGCCTTGACAACCAGGATGTGGGTCCACTCGCCCAACCGTGGCACAAGCTGTTACGAAGCTGTCGGTAACAATATCTTCCTCCTTTTGAATGAAAATTAAACTGACCCTCCGCAGGAATTGAGTCAATACGTGAAGAGAATCTCAAATCTCCCATGCTGACATCTTCCCAAAAGGTTGTGGCTCCCAAATCAATCATTCCGCCCCAATAGTCTGAGATGATTTTCATTGCCTCATCGTATCGACCGGCTTTAGCCAATGCTTCTAGCATATAGAAACCATAGAAAGTAGAGAACCCGTCTGCTCCATCTCTCAAAATATTCTTTGCAAGGGCATCTGCATTTCCGATATTTGCCAAAGCCTGTAGTGCCGAAGCCTGTTTATTGCCAAAATTATCGGGAAGATACTTTCTTAATTTGCCAGTAGCATCAGCACACTTACTTGAGAGTTCATTATTACCTAGCCATTTCCCAAGCTCGGAAGCGGCCTCCATCGACATAACTGCCAACGCATGCAGTCCGGCATGTATTATCTCCGGTTTGTCGGATGTCGGCCAGTCTAAAAAACGCTCACCGTTCTTGAAATTCTCCTTTCCATCACTGCAATTTTCGATTATCTGGTCGGCAAGTTTGTCCAAATAGCTTTCCTGTTGTTTCAGATAATCCAAGTCGCCGCAGTGCATATACAAATCTCGTTGGATAATAATCCACCATAACGAATAAGAGCACATCCCGTTCATCCAACCGGGCAAAGGTGTATCATCTCTGACAAAGTCTAGACTTTTGTTTACCACTTCATTCCGGCCGAAAACCGAGTTTATTGTCATTACTTCGGGATGCATATCTCCCACCCATACGAGTCGGTCGCGCTTTACGCCATCCCATAGATATTCTTGCATGTTGAGATGCACGGTATATGCTCCCGTCTCCCATATTTGATTCAGTCTGGGATTATCGCATTTGAACCGACCCAGGTAAGGGATATCTCGATATTTGAATATGCCTTCTACCAGGGCCAAATTTAAATCAATGTCAGGCTCCGCAAGCTCGATATTCACGAAACGATACGCACTGTTTCCTACCTCGATTGACCCTAACCATGGTACTTCAACTACGAAGTCTCGCATGGCATGATCATTGGTGGCATTGTCAATCCCTACTGGTGTCATAGCTTCTGCAACTGATTCTCCAAAACGGATACGAATCTTTACAGGTCTGTAGGTAGCCCTGACAGCCGCATATAATTTTAATCCGCCATGAATTTCCTTTCCGAAATCCAACAATATTCCCGAACTTTTCCCCCCAGTCGAGGAGATGGCACATACATCTGATGTCGACAATGATACCTGTCGAGCCGAATTTGTCAATAAATGTTCGCTGCCGACTACTTCTCCATATGTGTGAACAACTCTGACAGGCAGCACATATTTCAGAGATAACTCTGATGAGGAGTTGCTGCAATTCAGCCCTTTGAGTGCGATATTTTCAGTAGCATCTATCTGCACAACGCACGCCATGAGCAATATGATATTAACAATAATGCGGTTCATCTTGATTTTTGTTTAATTAATACTGGTTCCCTCAATAATCCGGCAAGTTGCAAATCCTCATCCGGCGACAAAGTACGGTAAGTATATTTCGCTTGAGGTTCTTTGCTCTGATTCCTCAGATCGCCGATAATCCTGTTGTGCCAGTTAGTCGCCACGGTAATCTCGACATCATTATCTCCGGATGCAAGGTAATCGGTAATATCCAGCCTAGAGGGATTTGTCCAAATACCTCCAACCACTTTACAATTGACACAGACCTCGGCCATTTCATACACATCGCCAAGCTCAATATAATACCGGTATTTTTTGTTCATTCTGCCAATATTGATTTTGCTGCGATAAATAATATCGCCTGCAAAATACCTTATATCATCATCTGGGCTATCGGTAATCAAACCAAACTCCTGTAGCTCTACAGTTTTCTCTGCTCCACCCATCGGTTTCAAAGCAATGGACCAGCCTTCCTTGAAAGGAATAGTTTCGATAAACGTCTCTTTATTGGCTCTTTTTTCGGCATGCCTATCAAATACCACCAGCACACTTTCAACAGTATCCATCGACAGATTCAATGTGGCGTCGTGACCAAAAGATGCGCAAGCCACATTTCTTACATCTCCAGTTACCGCATCCCACAACGAGCACTTCTTGTCCGCCATATCTCTGAAATTAATCTTTCGATTGCTGAAGCTCCCACCTTGATTAGAGATGAAATATACATCGCGGCTACCATTTTCAATATGCGCAAAAAGGAGGTCAAGGTCATTGTCCACGACTTGGAAATCCGGCCGTGTACCAATTATCTCCAGTGTCTCACCCAGAGTATAACCATCTATTAACAAGCCTTTGCCAACCTTTCTTATCTGGCGTCGGCATGATTTATCGCCCCACAACTCTAGGCCTATAGATCTTACAGAATCATCGGCAGCCGGCTGATTTTGCAACGACGGAGACTTTTCGGGTTTCGGTCCTAAGACTATCGCACCATCTTTCACAAGCTCACGAATTTTCATCAATAATTCCGGACGCATGGTCGTTAGATCGGGAAGCACCAACAGTCTGTATTTCGCACCATGAGACAACGTAAGCAGATGATGGTCATCGACGCTCAGGCCGTTGCAGATTACTTCTGAATTTATGTAGTCAAACTGATATCCTGCGGGCAGCGTATCATTAGTTGGACCTGTCATAACTGGGGTATCGTCCCCTATGAAATAGGCCACATCGGCCACGTAGCGGCCATCACGCAGCAACATTCCGCAACGCTTCAAATAATCCGAAAAATAATGAAGCTGTCCGAACCATGTATTCTTGCGATTGAACTCGGCTCCGAACGGGCAGTTCAATCCCGGGTAAATGCTGGTGGTATCCTGCGATGACATAAAATGGTACAGTACCGTGTTGATACCCTCGGTGAAAAATCTGTCAATCCTCTTCTTCATCGTTCTAGGAGACCGTGAAAATTCATTGCCACTACTGGTAAATGATTCCGCCCAGCAGCGTTCTTTCCCGTAGGTGTGTGCTACTGATGAAGCTGCCCGATTTTCAATATTACCCAGTGTACCCTCGCTCCAGAATTCGCCAGCCACCTCATCGCTTTTAGATCCATATTTCAGAAACTCCCCTGGGAAGCCTCCGTGCCCGTAAGGTTCTAACCAGAGTCGCATCCCGTCGTGATTGGCAAGAGAGCGTAAATTAGTCACATAATCATCCGCAAGCCTGTCTGCTATCATCCTTCGGAAATCCCAAAGGAACCTGTCGCTATCTTCAGGGCTGTCGACCACCGTTCCGGATAACACTGGTAACCACCGTAGTGGATCATATCCATAGTGAGTAATGAAATAATTTCTGAAATCATCACCATAGGTCTGCGTAGCACGTTCGTAGCTGTCAGCCACAACATATTTTATGCAGCCTCGGTTCTCTTTAGGTATATGCCTCAATATGTCGCCGACAAAGCTCTGATAATGATGACGCGCCACACCTGCATCCCATTTATCCATCTCGATACCCTGGCCGTCGCCCCATGCCGGAGAATTTGGAATATTGGTCGGTGCCATATACAAACGGCTTATCACCCATTGGCCTGCAGGAGCCTGCCAGCATAAAGTGTCACCATGCATGAAGCGTGTCACATCTATTATTTCTTCGTATTTTACCTCCGCTTCACCTTTACATTCCATCCACTTATATTCGTCCCATAAGGGAGCTGCACCCTGATACATACGGCTCAGCATCTTTTCTGCATAATTGTCGACGATCGGACGCTCGCTTATCTTTACCGACCTTACTTCAGACGGCCGCGTAAAATCAAAGGTCAGTCTGATACTGTCGCATTTTTCTCCATCCAACGAACAGGCAATCGGAGCAAGAACATCATAACCCACCTCAATGAGCATAAGAGTGCGGTTAATATGGAAAGTTGTTCTGTCTGTCCATTCAACTCCAGAGAACGTAGAAACAGAGACATTTCCCTCCGCCATTCCCGAAGGACTGACTACTATTGACCTTACAGTCATTTCCGGAATGGCTACCGTAATAGCTTTCTTACCAACGATACCCGAAAATTCGGCTCCGTCCAGTTCCACACTCCGATAATCATTTATAGGCCACGCCAATACCGCCACATCCGAGAGTAATTCCTGCGGATGCGGTAACACAATCTTCTCTTTTACCCCGGAAACAAGAACCTTTGCCGCTCCAAGATAGCGTTGTGACTGCTCCTTTGTAATCCAAGGACCACCGCTTTGACTCCAGCCCGGAGCATTGAACAGACCAAGTGTTATTCCTTGCTTCGTTGCCTCATCTGCAGCGGCACGGATACATTCGTACCATTGAGGAGTCTGGATGTAAACCGATCCACGGGGTGCCTCATGTTTCTCCAGGCTCTGGAATCCGATAAAAGCATGGTTGATTCCCGCCTGCTTCATGCTCTTCACATCGGCCCTGACTCCTTCTGGGGAGATGTTACCCGAAATCCAATACCAGTACACCCCCAGCGGTTCATTGGCCGGAGTTTTGAACGAATCATAACTTATCGCTCCACGGCCTATTACCGCCGACAGCGACATCAAAAATGCCATGCAGACCTTTTTATACATACTCAATATTTGTGATAAGGTTGCGACATAGCATTTAACGGCGAGACAATCCACACCCGGTATCTGCCATCGGGGTTCCAGTCATTTCCGGCCGAGCCGAAATCACAGAAACGCACTGTGCGGCCCAATGCGTTTGACGGATTCTCAAGGTCGGTGCCCAACACAACGGGGACTTCCGCCGTTATCCAGGCAAAACCGGGCGACTCGACAATCCGGGTCTCAACCTCTCCGTCGCCGTTTTCTTTAATCACGCCACATTCGTCGATATATCCGTCTCCGAACCGGCTGTCGCGGGCAAAGAGAATCGGACCGCGCACCAACGCCTGCATACCGTTGAGTTTCTCAACTCTGCTTACCAGATTGAAATCCGCCTGAATGGTTGTGGCGCCTGTTCCTACAGGAATATTCACATAGCCGTTGACCGGCGCTGGGGCAATCTCATTTCCATTCACACTTATGCTGTACTTGCCCCCGCACCATCCGGGTATTCTCAAAGCTACGACAGCATTGCCTTTACCCTGCTTGACAATTTCAATCCTGTTTTTCCCGTCCCGTGGAAAATCATTGGAGATGCCGATATTCAACGCCGACTTTCCGATTTCAAGCTCTCCATCGATAGGCAGATACAGGTTGATATAAGCCGTATC
>CAMEGQ010000076.1 GCA_945916235.1 uncultured Porphyromonadaceae bacterium
AATTTATTTTCAAATGAATAAACAAGAACGAGAATTTTATAGATCATTCTCTGAACGTGGTTCAGGTGATGCAAAGGTTTGTATTTCTCCAAAAGAAGTACTTGTACTTCTAAATATCACAACCACTGATCTTGGAATAAATACACCACAGTTTGAAACAGCAAAGTATCAAGAAGTAGCCCAAAAGGGTTTCTACTATATCAGTCATGCAGACATTGATAAGCTTCCAGAATTGTCTGAAGATGATTGTTTCCGTTTGATGGAGTATTGTGGTGTAACCGATTATCGCAATATTTCCTACTTGTATATGAAAAACCTCTGCGCTTTGTATAGACGTAGAGTAAAATATTACTATATATTGAAAACACAATCATTTCCAAATGCTGAGCAAATTGTTCCACGTAGTTTGTTAGAATATGGTAATTGCGAAAACCAACTTCTTGCAGACTGGCTTGAATGGAGAAAATGGATTTTTGATATAGATAATCGCAGCGCACAGGAAACTGGTTATGTTTTTGAGCCAGTCCTTGCCAGTTGCCTTGGTGGAGAGCCTGTTTCTGATAAACTATCTCCAGTAAGGAGAATTGATGAAAATGGGAATCCCACATCGAAAGGTAGGCAAGTGGATTGTTATATAGAAGATACGGCAGAAGTTTATGAACTAAAAATGAGAGTTACAATTGCTGCAAGTGGGCAAGGAAGATTTAACGAAGAAATGACCTTCCCTTATGAAGCAAAAAAGGCAGGTTTGACTCCAATTCTAGTAGTATTTGACGGCAATGAATCCGAATTGCTTAATAAACTGAAGAAACAGTATGAAGACTGTGGTGGTAAATACTATATAGGCGAAGATGCCTGGAACATGTTAAGGGAACGTGCAGGTCATGAAATGGGTATATTTATCAACAAATATATTTATCCACCTATTAATTCTATGGAAGAATATCTGCATTCAAATCCTCATGATGTCATGCTATCTCAGAAGGATTCTAAAATTATAATTTCTGGATCTGGAAGTGAATACGTCCTTGATAGAATCTAATAGAAAATAATCACATAGAGTAATGTAATATGTTTGAAGTGTATTTAGCTACTGACAAAAATGGAGAACAAAATGTATTCATGTGTTCTCCAATAAGGCATGATGATGGTTATTGGTATGATCCCCACATGCCAGATTTTAGAGGTGAACTTCCCGAGGATCTGACGGATGAAGAGTTAGCGCTAACATGGGAAGATGATCCTATAGTATTACACTACGGATTTGCATTATAAGTAAAGCCTATGCAAATAAACAAGTATCTCTATGCTTCTCTATGTGAGCAAAAGATAATTGCTGGAGACAGTTCTTTTCGAGTGAAGGTATATAAACACTCGTAAAAGAATGGAAGGTCATCTGAGCAAGAAGTTATTGAGTCGTATATAAAGAGGCTAAAACTATGGGTGGCAACAACTTCCGATATAATTGAATTTGTTTACGGAACTAATGATATACACTTGACAAATTTCCGTGCTTCAACAATCTTCAATGATAAGGGAAACCCTTATGAGGAAATAGACAAGGTATATACCCAAGGCGAAAACGTTTTAGAACAGATTCTTGACAGTTTATCTAAGATATATCCAGAATTAGAAGAACAACAATCAAATAGTTGGAATATGGATTGCCCTAATAGCAATGAAATATTTATAGTCCATGGTCGTGACGATGGAGTAAAGAATGAAGTCGCACGTTTTCTTGAAAAGGCAGGCTTGAAACCTATTATTCTACATGAATGCCCTAATGAGGGTATGACAGTAATAGAGAAGTTTGAAAAATACTCTAATGTCAATTTTGCCATAGTGTTACTAACTCCTGATGATAAGGGGGGGTTAAACGAAACGCCTTTTAATGAAAAATTAAGAGCAAGGCAAAATGTCATTTTTGAATTAGGCTACTTTTGTGGGAAATTAGGACGGAACAAAGTTGTAGCGATAATTAAAGATGAAGTAGAACAACCATCGGACATAGTAGGTATAACATATATAAGTTATAGAGAGTGGAAAACCCAAACTCTTCGTGAGTTGAAAAGGGCAGGCTATGATTTCGATATGGAAGTTCTGCTAAATATGTAAACTTGTTTTTCATCTTATCAAGATTGACAACAAAACGAGCAGACCCACTGATATTCAGCAGAAATGCCGATTGTCAGTGGGTTTGTTGTTCCCAAAATGAATCCCACAAGTCATGTTGGGAACATTAGATAACTTGGCTCCGATATTTTACTGTTTAGCGGACAGTAATAATTTTCTCAGATTCCTTCTGATTGAGATATGCAGCAGGGGGCATCGGCCGTTAAAGTCGATGCCCCCTGCTGATGTTAAAGTCGAGCGAATCTTATTCTTCGCTGTTGAGGATTTCAAGCATTCTGATTGCCGATACGGGAATACGAGTACCGGGGCCGAAGATTGCAGCTACACCGGCCTTGTAGAGGAAGTCGTAGTCCTGAGCAGGGATTACACCGCCGGCAGTGACGATGATATCTTCGCGTCCGAGCTTGCGGAGCTCTTCGATTACCTGAGGAATCAGGGTCTTGTGACCGGCAGCGAGCGACGAAACGCCGAGGATGTGCACGTCGTTTTCAACAGCCTGACGGGCAGCTTCGGCCGGGGTCTGGAAGAGCGGACCCATGTCGACGTCGAAGCCGCAGTCAGCATATCCGGTTGCCACAACTTTTGCTCCGCGGTCATGTCCGTCCTGCCCCATCTTGGCTATCATGATACGGGGCTGACGGCCTTCGCGTTTTGCAAACTCCTTGGTCATCTCCTGAGCTTTCAGGAAGTCGGGATCGTTTTTGGTTTCTGAAGAATACACGCCTGAGATTGTTCTGATTATTGCTTTATAACGGCCGACAACTTCTTCACATGCGTCGGATATTTCACCCAGAGTGGCTCGCAGACCAGCTGCCTTGACCGCGAGATCCAGCAGATTGCCTTTCTTTGTGCGTACACATTCCGTGATGTCAGCCAGCGCTTTCTTGACTGCTTTTTCATCGCGTTCTTTGCGCAGCTCTTCGAGTCGGGCGCACTGCTCGTTGCGTACCTCAGTATTGTCGATTTCAAGAATATCGATGGGGTCTTCGTGATCCAGACGGTATTTGTTGATGCCGACGATGGTCTGACGGCCTGAGTCGATGCGGGCCTGAGTGCGGGCGGCAGCCTCCTCAATCTTAAGCTTGGGAAGACCGGTCTCGATAGCTTTGGCCATACCGCCGAGTTTCTCAATCTCCTGGATGTGTTCCCATGCGCGATGAGCGATTTCGTTGGTCAGAGTCTCAACATAGTATGAGCCTGCCCAGGGGTCGATCTCTTTGCAGACATAGGTTTCTTCCTGGATGTAAATCTGGGTATTACGTGCGATACGTGCCGAGAAATCGGTCGGCAGGGCGATGGCTTCGTCGAGGGCGTTGGTGTGAAGGCTCTGGGTGTGGCCGAGAGCGGCGCCCATAGCTTCGATACATGTACGGCCGACGTTGTTGAAGGGATCCTGCTCGGTGAGCGACCATCCGGAAGTCTGCGAGTGGGTGCGCAGCGCCAGCGATTTGGGGTTCTTCGGGTTGAACTGGCTGACAATCTTGGCCCAAAGCATGCGGGCTGCACGCATCTTGGCAATCTCCATGAAGAAATTCATGCCGATAGCCCAGAAGAAGCTCAGACGCGGAGCGAACGTGTCGATATCCATGCCTGCGTTTACACCGGCGCGGAGATATTCCAGACCGTCGGCAAGGGTGTAGGCCAGCTCGATGTCGCATGTGGCACCGGCTTCCTGCATGTGGTAGCCCGAGATTGAGATGGAGTTGAACTTAGGCATATTCTGAGATGTGTACTCGAATATGTCGGCGATGATACGCATCGAGAATTCAGGCGGGTAAATATAGGTGTTACGCACCATGAATTCCTTCAGAATATCGTTTTGAATCGTTCCGGCCATCTCTTCGAGTTTGGCACCCTGTTCAAGTCCGGCGTTGATGTAGAAGGCGAGCACGGGGAGCACAGCGCCGTTCATCGTCATAGACACGGACATCTTGTTCAGGGGGATACCGTCGAAGAGCACTTTCATATCCTCGATGGAGCAGATGCTCACACCGGCTTTGCCGACGTCGCCTACCACACGGGGATGGTCTGCGTCATAGCCGCGGTGGGTTGCGAGGTCGAAGGCCACTGAAAGACCCTTCTGACCTGAGGCCAGGTTGCGGCGATAGAATGCGTTTGACTCTGCTGCGGTGGAGAATCCGGCATACTGACGGATGGTCCATGGACGGATGGCATACATGCCGCTGTACGGGCCACGCAGGAAGGGTGGAATACCGGCCACATAGTCGAGATGCTCCATCCCCTCAAGGTCGGCTTTTGAGTAGACGGATTTCACCGGGATAAGTTCCGGCGTAAGCCAGTCCTCGCCTGTGGTTTTAGGCGCGGATGCCGACGTCCCAAATGCATCGGCGATGATATTGATATTTTTAAAATCTGGTTTCATGGCTGATGATTATTTGAGGAGTCGGGAATTGAACTGCTGAAGGGTTTCGAGCACATTGCTGCGCACGTGGATGAAATTCTCAATGCCCAAAGCCTTGAGGTCGTCGGTGCATGCGGGAGCACCTGCTACAACGAACTCGGCTTTGCCGTCGAGGAGCTTGTATGCCTCGGGAGCATAAGTGGCATATTCGTCATCGCTGGAGCAGAGCACCACGATGTCAGCTTTCTTCTCCATCGCGGCTTTCACTCCATCGGTTACAGTGTCAAAACCGATATTGTCGATAATCTCATAACCTGCGCACCCGAAGAAGTTGCTCGAGAACTGGGCGCGGGCCAGTCGCATGGCCAGATTGCCGATTGTCAGCATGAACACTTTCGGACGGTTGGCTGCAGCTTCTGTTGCCAGACGCAGGGCCTCGAAATCGGAAGCCTGACGGGCGCAGATCAGAGCCTTATTGGCATCTCCCTCTGCGCATCCGCAGCTGTGGCCTTCCTTCTTGCATCCGCATTCGCCTTTCTGAATCTTTTCGGCGGCAAACTCGTTGAAGTTGGGGAACTGGTTGGTACCCAGAAGAATCTCTTTCCTGCGGGCCATATCCTGATGGCGTTTTGCCGACGAGGCGTTGACGGCAGTCTGAATGTCGCCGTTGTCTACGCAAGCGGTAAACCCGCCTTTTTCCTCTACTTCGAGGAAAAGCTTCCATGCCTGCTCGGCAAGAGATACAGTCAGCGTCTCCACATAGTAGGATCCGCCGGCCGGGTCAACAACCTTATCCAGATGGCTTTCTTCTTTAAGAAGCAGCTGCTGGTTGCGGGCGATGCGCTCCGAGAATTCGTCGGGAGTCTTGTAAGGCGTATCAAACGGTGTTACGGTGATTGAATCAACGCCTGCCAGAGCGGCTGACATAGCCTCGGTCTGGCTGCGGAGCAGATTCACGTGGGCATCGTAGATAGTCTGGTTGAATTTCGAGGTGGTGGCGTGTGCTACCATCTTGCATGCATCTTTGTCGGAGGTATACTGAGCAGCAATCTGAGCCCACATCATGCGGGCAGCGCGGAATTTTGCCAATTCCATAAAGTAATTGCTGGAAATACCCATATTGAATTTGATGCGCTTTGCCACTTCGTCGGCTGCGATACCGGCTTCAGTTAGTAATGTCATCCATTCAGCTCCCCACGCCAGAGCATAGCCGAGTTCCTGGAAGATATAGGCTCCTGAATTGTTGAAGATGTCGCTGTCTACGCTCAGGCAGCGGAGACCTTTGACGGGAGCAACAGCCTCAAGCAGAGCTTTGGCTCCGGCTGCTACAGCTGCGGCGTCAACCTCGGCTCCGTGGCGGAATGCATGTTTGTAGGGGTTGTAGTTGATAGAACCTTTAAAAGAGTCCGCTACACCTTTGGCTTTGAGGTATTCTACGAGATTTTTTGCCAGATCAAGAGCTTTCTTGGGGCAGGTGGAGAAATTGACTTCCACTGATGCCAGATCGATGCCTTCCAAAAGGGTTTCAAGAGATGCCGCCGACGGATCCTTGACTTTAAAACCGAGGGAATTGACACCTTTGGCAAGCACATCGAGAGCCACATGATTGGCTTCTGCCGGATCGGTCGGGATAATCTCCTGACGCGTAAGCCAGTGGTTGTCATCGCGGGTACCGCGCACGTAGGGGTATTCTCCGGGGAGCGAATTTGTGGTTTTCAAATCGGCGATATCAGCGCGCTGATACATAGGCTGCACATTGAAGCCTTCGTTAGTGCGCCATACCAGTTTTTTTTCAAAGGGCACGCCTTTGAGGTCAGCGTCCACTTTGGCTCGCCATGTTTCATAGCTTACCGGGGGAAACTGACTGAAGAGTTTTTCTTTCGTTTCTGCCATGGTTAGGTTGTAGATATTGAGGTATTTTTCAGAAACCAAATTTACAACTTTCCGGCAAATTAACAAAAATACCTCCCGAAATTCGCGAGTTAACCGAGCGAATTTCGTGTTTTGAACTGATTTCAGCTGAAATATACTGTCATTATGTGCGCATGCCGGCTTTGGGAGGGCCTATCTGAGAGGCTCATATACGCGTTCTCCAATCTGTGATGCGAGATTGGTACATACCACCTGCCATTTATTCTGCAATGCCATAAGCCGGAGGATTTCTTCCATATCATACCCTTCGGGACGTCGCTGAAGCTCCAGAATCTGCTGCCGGATGTCGGATGCGTTGCAGCGTGCCATATCATATTTTAGAGCGATGAGTGAATGGAGCACAAGATCGCCCAGACGGTCAATCTCACTCTCAATTTTGGTGCTCTTGTAAAAGATTTTCGACAGCTGATGTTTTTCCGCAATGAGGTTTGTAACTATCGTTCGGATATCATCGTCAGGATGCGACATCAGGCGCTTACCGATATAGTTTGTGGCGTAATCTACTTTTTCCTGGACACATTCTTCCTCACATTTTGCCAGAAGTACCTGCTCGCCGCCGGAAATCTGTTCGCTTGTGGTGGCCGTAGCCTTCAGTTGCTCTCTTCCTTGAGCTATCTTCTCAAGCTTGTGGGCATCAGCTTCCGAACAGGCCCGGGCATAATCTTCATTCCATTCGCCGTTGCGGAGTTCAAGCACAGCCTCAAATACCTTCTGCAATTGCGGATTGGAAAATTTCATATTATCGACCTCAAGATCCTCGTTCACATAGTCGACCACGCGCATATGCTCGCCGTTTTCGAGACAGAAATCGTCGCCAATCAGCTCCACCATGCCGTATTTTACTACAAGACGGAGCAGATTGCGCTCCTGAGGAAGAAGCATGGCGGCATGGGGAATGCCTGACAGTCTTGCTGCCCTTAGCTCATCGCTTTCAGAGGCAGCTCCCTGAGCCGGTAATAGGTCGTAATTTATCTCTTCCTGTCGGTCGTCCTGTCCGCCATCCGGCATGTCTTTTTGTCCGGAGGGACCATGTGTAGAATCCTGTGATTCGCCTCCACCCTGACTTCCGGCATTGTCATTTTTACGCTCTCCCTCACGGAATGAATCAGCGGCTTCTTTACGTCGACGTGCCTGAGCTTCCTGCTCGGCTATCTTGGCGACTTCGACATTCAGCTGGCGCAGCAAAATCTTCTCATCGATGTCAAACCGTGCCGAACACTCTTTGATATACATCGACCGGGTAATCTCTACCGGAATGTGGGCGATTGAGCTGATGATGCTTCCGAGGGCATGCGAGCGCTTTATGGGGTCATTACCCGTCTCCTTAAGGAGTATATCGGTCTTAAAGGTGATGAAGTCTACCTCGTGGGCGTTGAGATAGTCTTCCACCTCCTGCGCCGAATGGCTCTGAGCGAAAGAGTCCGGATCGTCGCCGTCGGGCAAAAGAAGCACCTTAATGTTCATCCCTTCGGCCAGCAGCAGGTCGATGCCTCGAAGTGAAGCTTTGATACCGGCCGGGTCGCTGTCGTAGATTACCGTGACATTCTCAGTGAAGCGGTGAATCAGTCTGATCTGTCCTTGAGTCAGCGATGTGCCGGAAGATGCAACCACATTTTCCACTCCCTGCTGATGCATGGAGATGACATCCATATACCCTTCGACAAGTATACAGCGGTTTTTCTGTACGATGGCTTTCTTAGCCTGATACAGTCCGTACAGTTCCTTACTTTTCGAGTAAATCAGCGACTCGGGTGAGTTGACATATTTAGCCACCTCTTTGTCGGTGCGTAGGGTGCGGCCTCCGAAGGCCACTACCTTACCGGAGATGGTGAATACCGGGTACATCACTCGCGCTTTGAAGCGGTCGTAAATCTGACCGCGGTCGTTTTTGATGCAGAGACCGGTGGAAATAGCATGCTTCTCCCCTACTCCTTTGGCTTTCAGCGCCTTGAATAGATCATCTCGGCGGTCGAGCGAATATCCCAGGTGGAATCGGCTGATAGCCCAGTCGTTGATGCCGCGGTGGCGGAAATAAGCCAGACCGATCTCCTGTCCGTCGGGGGTATCGAGCAGATTATGCTCAAAGTGAGCCATGGCGGCGGCGTTGGCCTCCATCATCGCCTGACGGTCAGAAATCTCCTGACGCTCCTCGTCGGTGATGTCATGCTCCTCAATCTCTATATGGTATTTGTTGGCCAGCCATCTGAGAGCTTCCCAATATGTCAGCTGCTCATGCTCCATGATGAAGTTGACCGGGCTGCCGCCCTTACCGCAGCTGAAACATTTACAAATCCCTTTAGCCCTCGACACGGAGAACGACGGCGTGCGCTCGTTGTGGAACGGGCACAGACCGATATAGTTGGCTCCGCTGCGCTTAAGGCTGACGAATTCGCTGACCACTTCGACAATGTCGGCGGTGTCCAGGATTCTTTGAACGGTGGCGGGATCTATACGTTTCATTTTGGCGGCCATGTAAGAGAGAGCTTATCGGATGAGAGGATGTTTGATTTCAGAGAGTGTAAAATGTTGGACTATGAGGAGGTCAGAAGGGGACGTTGCCGTCGCCGGTCTGGAGGTCGGCTGTTCCGCCCATGAATGGCGAATTGCCCGAGGGCGCTGCAAGAGGATCTGACTCGCCGAATCCGCCGGAATTCAGTTTTGAACCGACGATTCCCGTGGTTACGATGTCGTTCTCGTTCCAGTTCTGGAATCGGGCGAAGCGACTGACGAAACGCATCTTTACATCGTCAACTTTACCGCTACGATGCTTGGCCACGATGAATTCGGCGAGACCGCGTATATCGCGACCTTCTGCATCCTCGCCGCTGTGGTTGTAATATTCTGGGCGGTGGATAAAGCAGACGATATCGGCATCCTGCTCGATGGCTCCTGACTCACGAAGGTCGCTCAGCTGCGGACGCTTGCTGGCGTTGTCGCCGCGGTTTTCTACCGAACGGTTAAGCTGCGAAAGCGCGATAATGGGGATATTGAGCTCTTTGGCCAGCTGCTTGAGCGATCTGGAAATCATACTTACCTCCTGCTCGCGCGATCCGAACTTCATACCCGAAGCGTTCATCAGCTGAAGGTAGTCGATGATAATCATGCGGATATCATGCTCGCGCTTGAGACGGCGGGCTTTTGTTCGCAGTTCGAAGATGGAAAGCGAAGGCGTATCGTCGATATATAGCGGCGAATCATACAGCGATTTCACGCCGTTCATAAGTTTGTCCCAGTCGGCATCGTCGAGTCGGCCGCTCTTGATTTTTTCACCTTCCAGTTCGCACGCATTGCTTATCAGACGGTTTACAAGCTGAAGATTGCTCATTTCCAGCGAGAAGATGGCCACGGGGATGCTAAGATCCACGCTCATGTTTTTGGCCATAGACAGCACGAAAGCTGTCTTACCCATGGCAGGGCGTGCGGCGATAATGATGAGGTCGGAATTCTGCCATCCCGAGGTCAGCTGGTCGAGCTCATGGAAGTTGGTCTGCAAGCCTGACAGACCGCTCTCGCGGTTGGCTGCCATACTGATCTGATCAATCGCCTGCTTGATGACAGGGTCAATCTGCGTAACATCCTTCTTGACATTCCGCTGGGAAATCTCAAAAAGCTTTCCTTCGGCTTCCTGAAGGAGGTCGTCAACGTCGTTGCTTTCATCAAAGGCCTTACCCTCAATGGCTGAAGCGAAGTTTATAAGCTCACGCGCAAGATATTTTTGAGCTATGATGCGGGCATGGAACTCCACGTGAGCTCCGGAGGCCACTTTGGCTGTAAGCTGGGAAATCACGACAGGTCCACCTACCGTGTCCAGATCGCCGTTGGCGCGAAGGCGCTCGGTAACAGTCAGCATATCGATAGGCTGCTGCTGGGCGCCGAGCTGCTGGACGGCTGCGTAAATCAGCTGATGGCGAGGCTCATAGAAACTTTC
Organism: uncultured Porphyromonadaceae bacterium; assembly: GCA_945916235.1. GTDB lineage: Bacteria > Bacteroidota > Bacteroidia > Bacteroidales > Muribaculaceae > UBA7173. The sequence continues at coordinate 10,356 of CAMEGQ010000076.1, forward strand.
GGGCTTGAGAAGGTCGCAAACAGTGGTGTAAGCATCCTTTTCAAGCATGAGTGCTCCGAGCACTGCTTCCTCGATTTCTGTATCGCGCGGTGCAAGCCGTCCTCCGGTTTCGTATACAGTCTCTTGTTTGGGTTTGCGGGTGCGGTAGTTGCGCTGTGTGTTATTGTTCGTTTCCATTTAGTCTATTTGAGGGCTTTGCGGAATGCTGCCGCATGTGATTTCCATGGTGATGGTACGCTGTCGATAGGGTAAACTGTGAATTGTTTCGAAGCGGACGATGGTGGCACAGTGAAGATGTATTCCATATCGGCTTCGCTAACGTATGCTCTGCCTGTGCTGTCGCGCTTCAGTTTTACTTTGGCCAGGGCGCCCCCACGCGTGTCGCGGGTTTTCATGTTTGATATGAAATTTCCCAATGACCACACTGTCAGCTGGTTTTGACCGTTCTCATCTTTCGTCAACTCCATCGGCTGCACTACGTGGGGATGTCCTCCGATAATCATTTCTACCCCTTGGTCGCGAAGAAATTTGGCTGTATTGCGTTGTGAGGCTACGGGTAGAAGCACATATTCTTCGCCCCAATGTATGCAGACGGCTATCAGTTCAGCACCTGCCATTCTGGTGGCGGCAATGTCGTTGGCCATCTGCTGTCGGTCGATGTAGTCGACAACGACATCCCCGCGAGGCTCGATCCCGTTGGTGCCGTAGGTGTAGTTCAGGATTCCGATTTTGAAACCGTTGACATTCACTATGTCGGGCACACGCTGGGCTCGTTGCGAGCGTGATTGGTATGTACCGATATGTGGAATCTTCAGAGAATCAAGGGCTTGGATAGTATAATTCAGTCCGCGCTCGTGGCGGTCGAGGGTGTGATTGTTGGCTGTAAGAAAATAGTCGAATCCGGCATCATAAAGTGCTGATGCATAACTTACGGGAGCGTTGAAACAAGGATAACCCGTGAAATTCGTGCGTCCGAGCGGAGTCTCCAGGTTAACTACAGCGAAATCGGCAGCCTCAATCAGTGGCTTGATTTTCGTGAAGCAGTCGGTATAATCATATATCGTAGTCTGACCGGTTGCGCCGTCTTTGGGGGCGGTTTTGCGAGCTGCCTCTATCTGCGCCTGATGCATCATGGCATCCCCTGCAAAGACAAGTGTGGCCTCGGCGTTGTTTGCCACGGCCATAGTCAAGTTCAGGATTATTGACAGAATCGCGTCGGTCATCAGATGAAATGATTATACTTCTGATGCTCAGTCAGGATCAAAAGGAAAGTTAAATCACTACTTGAATTATTTGTAGATGGCTTTTTTAGCAGCCAGCAGAGTGTTGCGCATCAGAGAGACGATGGTCATAGGACCCACACCGCCGGGCACAGGAGTGATGAAAGCGCATTTGGGCGCCACTTCGTCGAAGCATACATCCCCGCTCAGACGGAAGCCTGACTTCCTCGTCGGATCGGGCACGCGGGTAGTTCCTACATCAATTACCGTTGCACCTTCTTTAACCATATCAGCCGTGACAAAGCCGGGGCGACCCATAGCAGCGATGAGTATGTCAGCACTGCGGCAGATCTCTTTCAGATTTTTCGTATCGCGATGGCAAACGGTCACTGTGGCGTTGCCCGGATTGGATTTCTGCATCATCAGGGCTGCCATCGGCTTGCCTACAATGTTGCTGCGGCCGAGAATCACGCAGTTGGCGCCGGAGGTGGGTACTCCGTAACGCTCAAGCAGCAGCATGATGCCTGCCGGTGTTGCGCTATGGAAACATGGCAGCCCGATTATCTGTCGGCCGACGTTGATGGGATGAAATCCATCGACATCTTTCCTTGGATCGACAGCCTCCACGATTTTCTGCTCGTTGATATGCTTGGGAAGTGGCAACTGCACTATGAAGCCATCAACTTCGTCATCTTCGTTGAGGCGTTTGATCTCCTCCAGAAGAGTTGCCTCGTCAATATCATTTTCATATCGGATCAGCGAAGAGCGGAATCCGCATACTTCGCAAGCCTTGACTTTGTTGGCCACATAAGTTTCGCTTCCTCCGTCATGACCGACGAGGATTGCGGCAAGATGGGGCCGGCGTTGGCCTGCCTGAACCATACGTTCCACTTCGGAGGCTATCTCCTTTTTGATTTCGGTTGCGGTCTGTTTGCCGTCGATGATCTGCATGAAAATGATAAATGATTATGGTTGTGAACAAGAATTGTAAAGCGTGGTCTCACAGCGGCTTAGCGGCGACGCATGGCGCGCATCATCTGCATGGGATTTTTCATCGATGTGGCGGCCTTCATCACTTTGCGTGTCTGCTCAAACTGCGTCAGCAGGCGGTTCACCTCCTGAAGCGAAGTGCCTGAACCGGCAGCGATGCGTTTACGTCGTGAGCCGTTGATAATGGATGGATTAACGCGTTCCTGAGCTGTCATCGAACTTATTATGGCCTCGATTCCCTT
>CAMEGQ010000077.1 GCA_945916235.1 uncultured Porphyromonadaceae bacterium
CATTTTGGATTTTCCTATGTGCCATTACGGGGCAATTCTATTGGACTTCAGGGCAGTGGGCTCTCGGCATTTTCCAAAGTACCATTATGGTGGCTATCTTCGCACTTGCCATTCAGCTAAAAGGGATGTACAATCTTTTTTCGTCAGCAATCAGCTCCGTTTTTTTGCCGAAAGTCACTCGTATGGTAACGCAAAATGCTACCAAAGAGGAAATGTCATCGCTTTTTATACGCACAGGTCGCCTTCAGTATGCGATTATGGCCTATATTCTTGTCGGTTTCGTGATATTCGGCCAGAAATTTATCCAGATGTGGGTCGGTGATGACTATTCGTCGGCATATTACATCGTGCTGATGATTTTCGTGTGCACCACTATTCCTGCCATTCAAAATTTGGGGAACTCTATTCTGATGGCGTATAATTTGATGCGCAAAAAAGCTGTCATTGTGGTATTTGCGTCGCTTCTTAGTTTTCTGGCTATTTTCCCGTGCGCAAAATATTATGGAGCGATCGGGTGCGCAGTGCCTATCTTCCTATGCATTGTGATAGCTTACGGCCCGATACTCAACAGAGTTTATTCCCGCAATGTAGGCATTTCAGTAAAGAAATTCTGGATTGAAATCCTGAAAATGTCGGTAGTGCCGGTGATTTATGCTGTAGCAGGGTATATTCTTGTACCGGTAGATAATATCATTTCATGGAAAGATTTCGCAGTGTATGTGGCAATCTTCTCAGCGGTCTATTTGCCCGCATCGTATTTCTTTATGCTTAATAATAGCGAACGCAATTATTTTATTTCTCTGGCACGGCGCATTCGTCGTACAGCTATAGCGCGGTTGTAGCCGGGGAAACACTTCTGGGTTATATGAAGATTCTTATTCTTGGTGGCACCGGAGCAATCGGGAAGCCGCTTATTTCCATCCTTAAAAAAATTGCCGATAACGAGGTTTACGTTACCTCCCGATCAGAGCGTCCATCGTCAGGCAATGTTACATTTTTGAAGTGTAACGCCTTGAATACTGATGACCTTCACGCGGTATTGTCACGGCAACGGTGGGATGCGGTGATTGATTTTATGATCTACACAGACACCACCTTTCGCGAACGTATGGAAATGCTGCTGGATTCCACAGAGCAGTATTTCTTCCTCTCGTCGGCTACAGAGTTTGCCGAATCTGCCGGATCTTTGACGGAGCGCAGTCCGCGGCTGCTCGATGTTACGGATGATCAACAGTTTCTTGCTGTAAAGCCATATCCCATCAACAAGGCTCTTTGTGAAAACTATCTCCGTGCTTCCGGACGCCGCAACTGGACTATTGTCCGTCCATATATAACATTCAATTCCAATCGATTGCAGCTTGGCTGCTATGAGAAGGAGAATTGGCTTTACAGGGCATTGCATGGAGGCGAGGTGCTTTTCAGCCGGGATATAGCAGCGCGGCATACTACGCTGACATACGCGGGCGATGTTGCTCTTGCAATAAGCCGCTTAATCGGCAAAAGCGAGGCCTTGGGCGAGGATTTCACTCTGACTACCGACAAATCTCTCACCTGGGGAGAAATTCTTGAGGTTTACCGCCGGGTGCTCCGTCGGGAGCGTGGCATCGATGTGGGTGTGAAATGGACCGACCGGGCTCTGAATCTTCGCTTTTTCGCCGGTCAGTGGCATGCACGCTATGATCGTCTGTTTGACCGTCGATTCTGTAATGACAAGCTGATGGCCATTTGTCCCGATTTAACCTTTGAGGACACAGCGTCCGGCCTCGACCATTGCCTGACCGAATTTCTCCAAAAAGGAGAATTTCGGCATATTCCGGTGCCTATTCACGGCAGGTTGGCACATTCTTACGTGCCGATTAAGAATGTGCCGGGATGGAAAAACAAGTTTCGCCAGCTTGCTGTGCGCTTTATGCCTTATCCCTTGTTTGTGAGAGTCTTCAATATTATACCTTCAGAGAAATAATCACCTGTAAATGGAAGCTAAATATTATTCCGCAGAGCGTAATGTTCAGATTATAATATCTCTGCTGAAACAGCATGGCATACGTAAGGTAGTGGCCTCGCCGGGTACCACGAATATGCCCATTGTGGCCAGCATGCAGCATGACCCGTGGTTTGAGATGATTTCATGTGTCGACGAACGTTCGGCGGCATATATGGCTTGTGGTCTGGCGGCTGAGAGCGGCGAACCGGTAGTGATTACTTGTACCGGCGCCACGGCTTCACGCGACTATATGCCCGCGATTACCGAAGCCCATTATCGCAAGCTTCCTGTGCTTGCCATTACCGGCGCACGCGACGCCGATACCTATGGACATCTTAATCCTCAGACCATCAACCGTCTGGAGTTTCCGGCGGATACTTATGTATGCAGCGTTCACCTGCAGCGTTGCAAGGATGAGGATGATGCCTGGGGCAATACGGTAAAAGTCAACCGTGCCATTCTGGCTCTAACCCATAACGGCGGAGGCCCGGCACATATCAATTGCGTTACGCTTGTATCGGGCGATTATTCCGCTCAGACTCTTCCTGAGGCGCGGGCAATCTTCCGTCTCAGTTATTTCGATACGCTGCCGCAGATCGGCTCCAAGAACCGCATAGCTGTGTATGTGGGTAATCATCCCACCTTCACGGCGTCGCTCACCGAAGCCGTGGATGCTTTCTGCGAGAAATATGGAGCAGTAGTGTTCTGCGACAATACAAGCGGCTACAACGGGCGCTTCAAGGTGCTTCTGCCGCTTCTGAGCTCGCAATCGCAACGCGACTGCGCCATCAACCATGTTGACCTGATAGTTCACATCGGCGAAGTGTCAGGTTCATATATGAAGGCTTATCCGAGTCAGGCATGGCGAGTGAGTCCCGACGGCGAGCTGCGCGACCATTTTCATACGCTGAAATATGTGTTCCAGACCTCCGAAGAGTGGTTCTTCCGGACGTATGCCGTAATGGATGTGCCGGCATTGCAGTCGAACTTTTTGGCCGAATGTCGTGCCGAAGAAGAGATGACCCGAGCCAAAATCGACCGCAACGTCCTCCCGTTCTCCAATATCTGGATGGCCTCGACTCTGGCACCGCGTATCCCGGGCGATTCCAATCTTCATGTAGGCATCCTCAATTCGCTTCGTTCGTGGAACTATTTCCCCATCGCGGCCGCTCCCCACTTCCAGTGTAATACCGGCGGTTTCGGCATCGATGGTCCTATCTCTACGGCCATCGGAGCTTCGCTTGCCGACACATCGCGTCTGACCTTCCTTGTGGTAGGCGACCTTGCATTTTTCTACGATCTCAATGCCCTTGGCAATCATTATATCCGGTCTAATCTGCGCATCCTGCTTGTCAACAACGGAGAGGGGATTGAATTTAAAAACTATCTTCACCCGGCATTCAAGTTTGGCGATGCAGCCAACGAATATTTCGCAGCCCGAGGCCATTTCGGGGCCAAATCGCCCACGTTGGTACGCGATTTTGCCACCGATCTCGGCTTCGACTATCGCGCTACTACCGACAAAGCCTCGTTTGAGGCCAATCTCGAATGGTTTACGTCACCCGAGCCTTACGACCGCCCCCTGCTGCTGGAAGCGTTCACAGATGAAGCTGACGAGAATGCATCTATCCACTATATGAACACACTCAACAGCTCGGCCAAAGGCGTAGTCAAGACGATTGTAAAGAAGGTGTTGCCTGAATCAGCTATCCGCAGCATCTCGGAACGCAAAAGATGATTCTGATTGTCAACATCCTTTAATTGTCCATACTTAAGAACATATGAAAATCGGATTGATTACTATATTCCATGTGCCGAATAATGGGGCGTTGCTTCAATGTTATGCTCTATCAACCTATCTTAAAGGATTGGGGCATGAGGTTTTCCTTTACGATGTGCCTTTTTTTCAGTCGTTAGAGTGGGTTCATAATTTGAAAGAGCGTATCTTTTCAAGAAAGATGCTGAAATTTATACGTACCTATCTGCCACACTATACGTCAGATTTAAGTACCCAAGCTGACGTTTATATGGTCGGTAGCGACCAGGTATGGAATCCGGCAATAGTTATGAGCCAATTGGGAAACTACATGTTGGCTTTTGCGCCTAAGGGGAGCAAAAAGGTTTCATACGCTGCAAGTTTTGGGATTGACAAATTACCCGATGACATTAATACCGATGAAGTAGCTAACCTGCTGAAAGATTTTCAGTATATCACGGTTAGAGAAACTTCCGGAGTCTTAATTTGTGAAAATCAATTAGGAGTCAAGGTTAACCATGTATTAGATCCCACTTTTTTGTTAAAAGATTATTCGGAGATTATCGGGAATGAATCAAACCGAAATGAGTCAAATAATCTTGTAGCTTATAAGTTGAACTATTCCTACGATTGGTATCTTAATGCAAAATCTATTGCAGAACAACTTGGATGCAAACTAAAGGAACTAAACGGACGTCGGCTGAAGAAGAGCGGCGACCTTCACGGCTTTAATGTTAAGGATAAATCTGTTCGGGAATGGTTGACAGCTATTGCAAATGCGAAATATGTCATCACTGATTCCTTTCATGGGTGTGTATTTTCAATTATTTTCGGAAAGCGGTTTGTCATTGTGCCGGGTATTAAAAGCCGTTCGACACGCTTGACTTCGTTGCTCGCAGAGTTAGATCTCTCAGAACGCATTGTAAATGATTTCTCAGATTGGAAACAGGTGCTACAAACGCCGATTGATTACGAAAAAGTGAATCAGAAATTAGATGTTTTGAGAGAGCGATGCTATAGCCATCTCGATTTGATGCTTCAAAACTAACAGGCATGAATATCCTTTTCTATGAGTATGGTTTGAATCCTTTCACGGGCGGTGTTCAAAGAGTTTCGTATAATATTGCCAAACAATTGAAAGGAGAACATTCGACGTATGTATGTTACACAACAAATGAGGAGTATAAATCGGCTTACAACGAAGCTTTCACAGGTCATATAAATATCAAAGATCTCAGTAGTGCCTCTCATAAAAGTCTGCTTGAATTTATTAAATCAAACCGGATTTCGGTAATAATCAATCAATGTGGTTGTGAATTAGAGCACACGTCGTTCCTTTACGGGGTAAAGCAGGAATATGATTTTAAACTATATTCTTTTGTTCATACTTCACCAACGGGGAGTAGAGATGTGCTCGGTTATCGTGATTTTAATTTCCCCAAATTAGTGTTTCGATCAATTGTCAAGGAATTCGTTTTTCTTTTTTACAAAGCCGATTCAAAAAGGTTCCGGGAGATATATAGGATTTCAGATAAAGTCATCCTTTTGTCGAAATACCACGTTGACGAGTTTAAACATATAATTCATAGCAAAGATGAAGCGAGTAAGATAATGGCTATTCCAAATATGGTGCCATTCCCGCCTCAGAACGAGAATATTATAGTTTGTAAGAGGAAGAAAATATTAGTTGTAGCTCGCATGGGAGAAACGGTAAAAAGGCTTTCTCGCGTGCTCTATGCCTGGAATCATCTGCATAAAGATTTGACTGATTGGGATCTGACTTTTGTGGGAGATGGCTCCGAGTTGCCTAAATTTAAAGAATTGGCTCGTAAGATGAATCTTCCTCGGTTGACGTTCACAGGTAGTACCAACTCTCAGAAATATTATGAAGACGCTTCAATATTTTTGATGACATCGGCAAGCGAAGGATTTCCGATGACTATATTGGAAGCTATGCAGTTCGGTGTAGTGCCTATCGTGATGGATTCTTGCAAGTCATTCCATGAAATGATTGATAATGGGAAAAACGGGTTTTTAACTCCAAATAAATCGCTGTCGGTCTTTGAAACACAAATAATGGAACTGGCAAATGATAACGTAAAACGACAACAAATGGCGTCAAATGCTATGAAATCCACGTCAGCATTTTATCCGGAAGCTATCATAAATCTATGGAAACAATTGCTTAAAGCATAGCTTGTAGCTCTATATAAAACCTATATCCTATGAGTAATCTCGCACGTAAAATTTACTTGAAAATTGTTCATGAATACAATGATTTCAGCGAACGTTATCTTTCTGCAATGAGAAGAAAGAAGTTGAACAATACAGATTTCACTATCATTTCAAATAATTGTTGGGCTGGATCTGTCTATAGACGATATGGACTCCCTTATCAGTCGCCTACTGCGGGCTTATATTTCTTTGCTGAAGAGTATATAAAGTTTGTTAAGGACTTGAAGGCCGGTGTGTCAGGGGATGTAAAAATCATACCTACAACGGAATCGCATTATTATGAAGCCCTAAAAAGGAAAGGACATGAAAATAAACTTATAGGGTTAATTAATAATGAGATAGAAGTTGTGTTTTTGCATTATAGCAATCCCGAAATAGCTATTGAAAAATGGAAGCGAAGATGTCAAAGAGTAAATTTTGATAATCTTATCGTGAAATTTAGTGAAATGGATGAATGCGAAGAAAGACATATATCAGAATTTTGCAAACTTCCATTTAAAAAGAAATTGCTTCTACTTGCGAAAAAAACGACAGGTTTCCAGAAGGAATAGTAGTGAAAAAATACAGTGATGGGAATCGAGTTACTGATGATACGTCGTTTTATGCAAGTTTTGTAAATCTATTAGATTTAATAAATAGATGAATTAACACGTAGGATGAAACTCGCGAAAAAATCCTTGAATATTTGAGCGCTATCCATTCCACTTTCTTTGCGAACTTGATTCACTTGTTTTCACTAAAATTGACGTGGTAAAATTATAATAAATTATACAATGAGAGATAAAGTAGAGAATATCATATTATTTGCCTTTTCTCCTATACTATCGTTAATGCTTTCCGTTAGGAATGTGTATTACAACAAATACTGTGTGTATTTGATTGGTGCGTTCTTCTCCATTTTTGGGGCATTTCTTCCGCCGATAAGTGATGCATATCGCTATAGGTATACTTATTACCATTCTTGTGATTATAGTATCAGTTTGCAAAGCCTTTGGACTACTGAACGCGATTTCCTGTATCCTCTTTTATCAAGAATGTTCTGTACGGCTGGAATCCCATTTGAATACTTTAGATTTCTGTTATTGTTGGGGTGCTATTCGTTGTATTGTTGGATGTTTCTTGATATAGTGAAGGTAAACCCTGCTATCAAAGATAATAAAAAAGTATTCCTGCTTGCGGTGCTTGCGTTATTTATTAGCATTAGGTTCTTTACATTGACAACAGGTATCAGATTCGGAGTTGCATCTACAATAGTCGTCGTTGCCGTTTATATGGTATACAAAAGAAAATTTATTTCGGCATGTGTATTGTATATGATATCGATGGCAATGCATTTTTCAATGCTCGTTTTTGCGCCGTTTACAATTATAGCTATCATGCTGTCACGAGTCTCAATTCCTTCTGGTGTAAAATATATAATAATTCTTGTGGTTTTGATGACATCCCAGACTGCGATCGGAGGAATTATTACTGCTCTTTTCCCAGACAATGAGTTGGTTATCACAAAGGTAGCAGCCTATGTAGAAGGAAATTGGGGTACTGCATCATTGTTAAATCATGCGAGTGTAGGAGGGTTAGCATTCACATTGGTGCGAATTTTACCGGTAATACCTCTTACTATCATTATTTACAAACGTCAGCAGGTTGACAATTTCTTAGCGAACATATGCTTTCTGTTGTTACTGCTGTTGTGCGTGTCATTTTCGTCATTCAGTATACTTTTAAGATATTCTAATGTGACAATAGCTGTGCTGTTTGTAGCTTTACTTCTTACGACTACAGATAGTAAAAGGTCTTTGATGGATTTAAAGATTGCATTGCTATCATTTATCGTAATGTTTGCAAGCTATGCATATAGTCAGCGCGAAACTTTAAGCCGGTTTGAAATGCATTACCGGGTGATTCTTAGTCCTATTTCGCTTGTAGGAGATTACACTTATACGGATAAATGGATACAGGACAATATAGACAGGGACGGAGAATATAGAAAGTAAACGGGCATGAAGATAGCGTATATAATTACCTCTCTGGCTAATGCAGGGCCGATTGCTGTGGTAAGGGACTTGGTAAGCTTGATGAAAGCTCACGGACACGATGTTGATGTGTATTATTTTGATCCAACTAAAGAATTGACTTTTGCCTGTGATACACGCAAGATATCAATGCTATCGAATTTTGATTTTGCTAAATACGATATAGTGCATTGTCATGGTCTAAGGCCTGATCTTTACGTGATGATACATAAAGGATGGAAGTGTAAAACCCCGATATGCACGACCATCCATAGCTATATGGAACAAGACCATGCCTTTAAGTATGGTAAAAAATGGGCTAAAATCACGACACGTATGGTTCTGTTTTCAACTGTACGGGATGACCGAATAATACTACTAAGCAGACACATGCGTGATTATTACAAGAATAAATTGCCTTCGGGGAAACTGACTTATGCTTATAATACACATGTAACTGATTCCAATGCCATGCTTACCGATGAAGAAAGTCAGTTGATAGGGACTTTCAAGGGGGTAGATAGGTTGTTATGTTCTGTAAGCGGGCTTAACAGAAGAAAAGGATTGCATCAGATAATAAGAGTGCTTCCATTTTTGCCGAATGTGAAATTTTGTGTTGTAGGAGATGGGGAAGAACGCCAGAATTTACAACAATTGGCAGATTCTTTGGACGTCAGAGACAAAGTGCTGTTTGTAGGATATAAAGACAACGGATTTCGGTTTTTGACCATGGCAGATGCATTTGTAATGCCAAGCTATAGTGAGGGTTTTCCATTGGCTATGCTTGAAGCTGCATCTATGGGCAAGGCAATTGTATGTTCGGATATCCCTGTTTTCGATGAGGTATTTTCTGATACTGAGGTGTCACGGTTTAAAAACGATGATGCCGACAGCCTGAAAATGGCAGTAGAACGTGCTATTCTTGAAAAAGGGATATTAGGAGAAAATGCTAAAGCCAGATTCGATAAAGATTATAGTGCTGAAAATTTCTATAACCGGCATATAGAGATATATAACGACATGATTTATTCCAAACGGAATAATTCTAATATGTGATCATTTTCAATATTATGAAAACACAACGCCTTCAATATATTGATGCACTGAAAGGGGTAGCTATCCTTTTGGTAGTACTTGGACATTCACTCCAGAATTTCGACCCTGATCTTGAATGGCTTCCTTCCAGAGCAATATATGCGTTTCATATGCCGCTCTTTATGTTCGTGAGTGGCTTTGTGAGCTGGAAGGTGTATAAATGGGCTTCCGTCAAAAAACGTGCCGTACAACTACTTATTCCGTTTTTCTTCTTCGCAGTATTATCCTGGGTTATTAAATCATGGGGCGAATGGTCGGCGGATGGATTTCTATCCTATACAAGCAAAGTGATAATACAGCCTGATTTGGGGCTATGGTTTCTGTGGGCTCTGTTTTTTATCAGTATTCTTTTCGTAGCTTCGCGAAAGGCTGCACTTGTAATTTCAAAGTGGCTGAAAACGCGTGAACTCTTCACCGAGATATGTGTAGTGGCCGTGGTAGCAGGCTTGCTTAATATCATCGAAATAAGGACAGGGTTGAAGACCTTCGGCTATCATTGGATAGCATGGTATTTCATCTTCTTCTCATTTGGAGCTTACTGGCGGCAGATCGATGCTCTGCTGAGCCGAAAAGCGCAATGGCGGATGCTGTTTGCGTCGCTTATTATTTTCATCCCCTGCGCAATATCTATTCGCATGCACAATCAGGCTCCGTTGTTCTACCGCTGGGTGAACCTCGGAAGCTTGGGCATAGTGGCCTTCCGTCTTTTTGTAGGCGCTGTCGGCTGCATACTGTGTTATCTGCTCTTAAAAACCCTTAAAGCTAAAACGCAGATATACAGTATATTAGCAAAAATCGGGAGGGTAACACTCGGCATCTATTTTCTATTCTTCTTTTTCATAAATTTCTATCGGGAAATAACGCCAGGATGGTCAGAATGGATTGAAGTGCCGCTATGCTTTATCTTCACCCTCGCATGCACTCTCCCTCTTATCTTTATATTTAAACGCTTTGGAATCACACGTCTCCTATGTCTCGGACTCCCGTTTAAGCCTCGACGACCTGAGCAAACGATGGCACTGGAAAAGGAGGCTTCGGTAAGCTAAAAACGAAAGAATGCGCGGTATAGTACCGATAAACGGTTAATTCTGCTAACTAATGTCTAACAATCATACTGTTGGTATGGATAACAATAAGATAAACGAATATGTGTATGCGTTTCGGTCGGCTCTCAGAAAATATCTGAAGAAGGGCGTCTCGATTAAAACGGTGTCGTATCCATTCGATAGCGGAGCCGTAAATGTAATCAACTATTCTTTTTTGCATTGGTGTTTTACGGGATTATGGCTCCTCAGAAAATCTATGAGGATGTGAAATCAAAGATTCCGAACGTGCCTGCAATAAACATCGAGCAAGAAAAATGAAGATAGTAAATATAATCGGGGGCTTGGGGAACCAGATGTTTCAGTATGCCTTGGCTGTGAAGCTGCAGCAGATGTTTCCTCAGGAAGAGATACGGGTATTTATCGGCGCTTTCCGTGGTTATGGGCTTCACAACGGATACGAGGTGGAGCGGATATTCGGAGCGCGGTTTGCTAAGGCATCGGTTATGGATGTTGCCAGGGTCTACTGGCCGATATTCAACTATCGCTGCTGGCAGGTGGCCAACCGATTTCTGCCGGAGCGCCGAGGCGTCAGGGAGGATTCGATGACGCCGATAGGGGAGGAGGATATGCGCCGGGCAGAGTTTTTCGACGGATATTTCCAGCGCTCATGGCTTTTTGCCGATGCGCGGAAGGCGATTCTGGAGACCTTCCGATTTCCGGAGCTGACCGGAGATGAGAACCGGAAAGCGTTGGAATTCATTCAGGAGGGGCCGACGGTGGCTATCCATGTACGCCGCGGCGACTACCTGAAGGATCAGCAGCGCTCGTCGATCTGTTCGCCTGCCTATTACTCAAAAGCGATAGCCTACATGAAGGAGCGCGTGGAGGGAGCGCAGTTTCTGGTGTTCAGCGACGATATCGAATGGTGTAAGGCGACATTCCGCGACGAGCTTGCGGGGTCGGATGCGATGTATGTCAATTGGAACCTTGGGGAGGAGAGCTACCGGGATATGCAGCTGATGAGCCTGTGCAACCATAATATCATAGCTAATTCGTCATTTTCGTGGTGGGGCGCATGGCTCAACCGCCACGAGGATAAAATTGTGGTATGTCCAGAGCGATGGTACGCCTACTCGAAGGGGAACGATGAAGCACCCGAGGATTGGGTGAAAATATCGGGTGAATAAAAAGATTTAAATAAGAGATGATGATGAGAAGGATAGAGGTGACGGTGCTGATGTCGCTGTATTGGCGGGAGAGGCCGGAGTGGCTGCGCGTGGCGATGGAGAGTGTGTGGGGGCAGACGGCGGTGCCGGATGAGGTGGTGCTGGTGCTGGATGGCCCGGTGGGCGACGAGCTGAAGGAGGTGGTGAAGGATTTCGAGGAGCGTTCGCGGGCGGACGAGGGACGCCCTCAGGGGGAGCGCGGGCCGCGGCTGAAGGTGGTGCGCCGGGAGCAGAACGGCGGCCTGGGGCGTGCGCTGAACGACGGGCTGCGCCACTGCTCGCATGAGCTGGTGGCCCGCATGGATACGGACGATATCATGCATGCTGACCGTCTGGAGCAGCAGTATGAGTTGATGACGGCCCACCCGGAGGTAGCGGCGTCGTCGGCCTGGGTCGACGAGTTTATCAACGACCCGGCGCATCCGGTGTCGACGCGCCGGCTGCCGGAGCAGGATCCTCAGCTGCGGCGGTTTGCCATGGGGCGCAACCCGCTGAACCATCCGGCGGTGATGTTCCGCCGGAGCGAGGTGGAGGCGGCGGGTGGATATGAGGATTTCCCGCTGTTTGAGGACTACTGGCTGTGGGCGCGTATGCTGGCGCGCGGCTGTAAGCTGTATAATATCCAGCGGCCGCTGCTGTGGTTCCGCCGCAGCGCTGACACGTTTCGCCGGCGCGGGGGCTGGAGCTACGCGCGCAATGAGGTGCGCTTCCAGCGGCGCCTGTGCGCCCTGGGGCTGACGTCGACGGCTTGCGCGATGAAGAATATCGCGATAAGGTTCGGGGTGAGGGTGATTCCGAACAGGCTGCGGGAGTGGATCTATTCGAAACTACTTCGCTAAACTTTTGGCGGGCTTTTGGCGGGCTTGTGATAACATCCCGCCTTTGGCGTCGCGGGAACCTCTTGGCCTCGGTCATTGACCTTAGTCAACTCCCGTCGGCACTCTGAACCCCGCTCCTAAAATCCGGGCTGTTCTGACAAGCCCGCCGGCCATCCGGG
>CAMEGQ010000078.1 GCA_945916235.1 uncultured Porphyromonadaceae bacterium
ATCTTCGCTTCTTCCGCGACTGGGAAATCAACTGGTTGCCGAACAACATTTCGTTCCTGACCAACATGAGCCGCTATTACTACGAGGAGCAGACAAGATCGGAGACCGACGTGATGTTCAAGATGCCTGTGCAAGTGAGCAAGAACTTCCTTTGGGACCGCCAATTGCAGCTCACATGGAATATCACCAAGCAGATCAACCTATCGTTCACCTCTAATACTTCGGCCCGCATCGAGGAGCCGACAGGGGCCGTCAACCGCAAACTGTTCCCCGAGAGATATAAGGAATGGAAAGACACCGTATGGCGTTCAATCCTCTCGCTGGGTACGCCGTGGGCATACAATCAGAACTTCACCGCAAGCTACCGCGCACCGTTCAGCCGTATCCCGGTGCTCGACTTCCTCACCGGGTCTGCCACCTACAGCTCCACATACCGATGGGACCGTGGCGTAGAAGTCGACGGAGTTTCGACCGGTAACACAGTGGCAAACCAGTCGTCGCTCAGCATTGACGGACGCGTCAACTTCGAAAGCCTGTACAACAAGATTCCGTTCGTGAAAGATGTGCACAAGCGCTTCGCCAACACGCGTAAGGCTCCGCCGAGGAAACCCAAGAAATTTGAACGTACATTCAAACTCAACCCCGACACCACCTTTATTATAAAGCACAATCTGCGAAACAAGAAGGTGAAAGTAACCGCCAAGACTACCGATGGCAAGCCATTCCCGGTTCAGACCAAGGTGGTCGACGCTAACACCGTGGAGGTGCTGACGCGCTCTGACAAGGACATCAAATTCACTATCATCGAGATACTGAAGGATGAGAAGTCAATATGGCGGAATATCGGTGAATACGCTTTGCGCCTGGCTATGAGTCCGCGCTCGGCATCAATCCGATGGAAAAAGACTAAAACTCTTTCGCTGCCTCTTTTCCGTAATGATGTAGGCGATATATTCGGGCAAAGCACAGCTTACGGCCCGATGTCGCCCGGTCTTGATTTTGCTTTCGGCTTCACCGACGACAGCTATATTACCCGTGCCAAAGAGCGCGGCTGGCTCATCTGTGACGATGGTCAGACATCTCCCGCCATGTGGTCGGTCGGCCATGAGATGAACATAGAGCTGAATCTCGAACCTATCAAGGGCTTGAAAATCCAGCTGACCTCCAACCGCACTGACAACCGTACGAGCCAGGTACAGTTTATGTACGCGGATATGCCGGTGAGCTTGTCCGGATCATACACTAAGACACATATAGCACTGAAGACTGCGCTCAGTTCGTCCAAAGCCGACGACGGGTACTACAGCAAAGCTTTCCAGAATTTCCTTGACTACATCCCGCAGATTGCGGCCAGAGTCCAGGATCAATACAATGGAGTCAACTATCCGTCGGGCGGCTTCCTTAAAGATACACCCTATCAGGGGCAGCCGTTCAATCCGTCAGTGGGCACTGTATCACAGACCTCATCGGATGTGCTAATACCTGCATTCCTTGCAGCCTACAGCGGAGGCGACCCCAACAAACAATATCTGAGCCCTTTCCCCTCGTTCGCCCATGTGCGTCCCAACTGGCGTATCACCTACGACGGCCTGATCAACCTCGGCAACATGCGCAACATCTTCAAAAGTTTCCAGCTGTCGCATGCATACCAGTGTACCTACTCCGTAGGCAACTATTCGTCGTATCTCAACTGGATGAGCGTGGATGGTGACATGGGCTTCACTCGCGATGAAATCACGGGAGCGCCTATCCCATCTTCACCTTATAATATATCATCTGTGAGCATCACCGAGCGCTTTGCACCGCTCATCGGATTTACCGCAACGCTCAAGAACGATATTCAGGTGAATGCCGAATGGCGCGACCAGCGCACGCTGACGCTTAACACCTCTGCCGGACAGCTTGTAGAAGCCACAACACGCGGACTTACCGTAGGATTCGGTTATAAGATTGTGGGCTTCAACACCATCCTGAAGATGAAGGGCTCGCAACGCGGCATCAGCAACGACCTGACCATCAATGCTGACTTCTCGCTTCAGAACACTCAGGCCCTTATACGCCGCATCGAGTCGAACTACACTCAGCCTACTTCCGGCACCCGAACCATGACGATTAACTTCAACGCTTCATATATTCTTAGCAGAAACATCACCCTGGCGGCCTATTTCGACCATCAGATCAACACTCCGCTGGTCAGCACATCGGCCTACCCCACCACCAACTCGTCGTATGGTCTCTCTCTCAATATCAATCTTGCAAGATAATGAGATTCAGGAATGGGCTAAGGCTTGCCTGTGAATCCGTGGAAAAGCGACCGCCAGCATGTCGGTGCGAACAATTGGCGAAGGATAAGCGTTAAAAAATCGAAAGAAAATTAAATCGCAACAACTAAAAACAATTACTACAATGGCACGCGATGACCAAGAACCCAAACAGATGGTGCCCTCGACCATGAGGGTGGTATTCGGCATCATAATGATTATTGTCTATGTCGGCATGGGAGTGCTGCTTCTGATCAACTACTTCGACTGGCATACCGAAGTGCTCACATGGCTGCGCTATATCGGCGGTATTCTCTTTATCCTTTATGGAATCTGGCGCGGCATACGTCAGTTCTGGGGTATCGACTCGTCACTCTAAGAATTCCTCCTCTCAGGATATTGAACGGAGGGAAATTCCCTTCCAAATTATGCAATTCGGAGCAAAACTGACGGCTTTTGCAAATTTTAGCACAAATCGGCCGCAAATTTTGCTCCGAAATTACATTTGTTAAAATTGCATTGACTAACTTTGCTTATCCCATGGTGCGAAGCCATGGAGTCGGCTTAAATTTTATACCTTACGCTGTATGAAAAAGATATTTTACCTGCTTGCCGCCACGGCACTGATTACCGCAGTAGCCGGATGTAAAGGTACCGGAAAGAAAGAAGCTCCCAAAGGGAATACTTCGACTTCCGGAACCGTAGTTATGGCGTGTGATGCCTCGTTTGAGAATGTCATGCAGCAAGAGATTGAGGTATTTGAGTATGTCTATCCCGATGCCTCGGTGCTCTCCTACTACACAGATGAAAAGGCTTGCGTCGACTCTCTGCTTTTCGGCAAAGCTCGTATTGCCGTTGTTTCCCACGAGCTGACACGTGAGCAGATTTCGTTCCTCCGCGATAAAAAGCATTTCGCCAAGACCAAGAAGATAGCCGTTGATGCTGTAGCGGTAATTGTCAATCCCGACAATCCTGTGGAGAATCTTTCGGTAGCAGAACTGACTGAAATTCTTACCGGCAAGGTAACGCAATGGAACGATGTATACCCCAGCAAGCTCGGCAAGATTCAGGTGATTTTCGACCATAACGGTTCGTCAGTCACAAAATTCATGCAAGACAGCATTCTGTCCGGTGCTTCCTACGGCGAAAACGTATTTGCTGCAAACACGATGAAAGATGTGTTTGAGGCTGTAAAAAGCCGCAGAAATGCTATCGGACTGGTTGGCGTCAGCTGGATTTCGGCTGATCTCAAGAATGCTGATCTGTCGGCTGAGGAGCGCATAAAGAATCTTGAAGTGGATGACACGACCGCAACCTCGTTAACCGACGAAGTGAAAGTGCTTGGTATCCGCAAAAACGATTCACCTGTTGCCTACAAGCCTTATCAGGCTTATATATTCGACGGTAGCTACCCGCTCTACCGCTCGATTTACATGATTAATACCGGAGGAGCAGGCACTCTGGCCAACGGCTTCTTTGCCTTCGTGACTTCTTTCCGAGGGCAGAAACTGATGATGAGCACCGGGGTATTGCCCGCTACTGTACATCACCGCATGGTCGAGGTAAATTAAACCTATCGCCTTTTAGAGAATCCAACAATCAGCAATCAGATACAAAAAGAGAAAACAAATAAATCAATATTACGGAAACAATGAAGAAAACAAAAATTCTGCTTTCCCTGCTTCTGGGATCTACTCTGAGCCTCTCAGCTCACGGGTTCAAAGATGGTGTGGAATATTATCGCGCTGACCAGCCCGAAGAAGCCGCAATCATCCTGAACAATACACTGAATCAGGCTTCTACCGATCAGGCTACGGCCTATTATTATCTCGGTCAGATAGCACTGAACGACGGCAATGTCGCAGTTGCCAAAGCCGACTTCGACAAAGGTATTGCAGCCGACCCCAAAAACGGCTACAATTATGTAGGTCTTGGCGCCCTGGCTCTCAAACAGGGCAACGCATCGGAAGCAAAAGACTATTTCTCGACTGCCAAGAAGATGGCAAAGAAGAATGCCGATGTGCTTACCGAAATCGGTCGCGCCTACTATAAGGCAGATCCCGTGGCTTATGCCAAGGAGATTGACAAGGCTATCGCCGATGCAAAAAAAGCCGATAAGACTTCGCCCGCTCCCTTCATCCTCGAAGGCGACCGTCTGGCAAAGACCAATGTAGGCGATGCTGCCGGTATGTATGAGATGGCTGCCGAATTCGACACCGAACTCACTCACCCCGAGGCTTACGTGAAATATGCCCGCACATATTTCCCCGTTAACCCCACCTATGCTATCGACAAGCTGAAAACCCTTCTGGAGAAACAGCCCAACTCGGCTCTTGCCCAGCGTGAGCTCGCGGAAAAATACTACGACAACAACCAGCTGACCATGGCTGCCCAGCAGTATGAGAAATATGTGGCTAACCCCAACAGCTTCAAGAAAGACAAACAGCGCCTCGTAGGTCTGCTCTTCTTCGCAAAGCGCTATCCGGATTCATACAATCTGGCTACAGAGCTTCTCAACGAAGATCCCGAAAACTTCTACATGCAGCGTCTGCAGTTCTACAACAAGAAAGCTATGGAAGAGAAGGAAGCAGCAAAGGAAGCAGCTGACCGCCTTTTCGCCAACCCCAAAGCTCAGATCAATTCGCAGGACTACATCCAGTATGGCGAGCTGCTTCAGGATCTCGGCCAGGACAGCCTCGCAGTTGAGGTATATGAGAAAGCTGTGGCTCTCTCGCCCGAAAAGACCGACCTTCTGAAAGATCTTTCGAGTGCCTACTCTTCGGCCAAGATGTATGACAAGGCAGCTGACACCATGGCCAAATACATCGAAGCGCAGGGTGACGAAGTGAACCCCAACGACCTGCTTCAGCTTGCCCGTCGCTATCAGAACCTTGCCATCTCTTATATGGAAACAGATGAGGCCAAGTTCGCCGACGCTTCTCAGAAAGCTATCAACGCAATCAACAAGGTTGTGGAGCGCGTCCCCGACAACGCACTGGTGCTCAACTCACGCAGCGACATCTTGCGTGTAGCCTCCAAGGGCGAAATGACTCCTCAGGTGTTCGAAGCCGACATGGCCACCCTGACCCTGCTTGATTCAGATCCCGATAATATGGAGAAACGCAAATCGATGTACACCAGCATCCTCGGCCGTCTGGGCAACTACTATCTGACCCAGAACAACGTGGATGAAGCTCGCAAATACTTCCAGCGTTTCTATGAAATCAATCCTTCGGAAGAGCTGAAAACCTTCATCGACACCAAATTGCAGTCGAATCCTGAATAAGGAACACTCTGTTTAACTAAGAATTTAACCGACACCGGTTGCCTCGGCCACATGCCCCGGCAACCGGTGCTGTTTTACTTAATTGATCCAGCCGAATTTAATTAAATAATCTTAAATGGAATATAACGACGGAACGCCGATAGAATATAACGCGGGAATGGAGCGTTTAAAATACATAACAAGCAGATTAGCTTTCAGATGAATATTTCCATACCATTAAGATATCTTCTTCCTTTTGCTTTACTGATTTTCACCTTATCAGGCTCGTTAATGAGCTCGGCAGCCACACTTGATCCGGCTGCAAGGATCGCCAAAGTCAAAGCAAAAGTAGAAAATTCGGTAAGAAATCGGACGCATGCCCATGCCCCGGAGTCTACGAAATATATCCCGGTCATAATCAAGACCCAGAATCCCGATGCTCTCCCCGACTTCGTAAATCAGCTTCAGAGACGCGGCAATCTCGTAATTGCTACAGTTGACCAGTCTCGCCTTGGTGACCTTGGCGACATCGAAATTTCCGGCCGGGTGGAAGCAGGCTTACAGGCGGTCAAAGTGATGGACTTAGCCCGTCAGACCTCAAATATCCCGTTAGTACGGAAATCCGAAAGCCTTCCTGAAGGACTTTCGGGCAATGGCGTAGTAGTGGGACTTTGCGACATCGGTTTCGACCCCAACCATATAAATTTCTTCGACCATGAAGGGCGGCTTAGGGTAGGCAAATCTGTAGTCTATAATCTCGCCAACCCATATCCCACAATATCACTCACCCCAGATGGCATACTTGCCAACGGGATAGATAATACCGACGAATCGCATGCCACCCATGTGGCCGGAATCATGGCAGGCAGCGATGACGCCTCAGGATTTCAGGGAATTGCCAGCTCAAGCGAGATAGTGAGTTGTTGCGGCGATCTTTATGATGCCCTCCTTCTCGATGGTTGTGAGCGCATTATAGAATATGCACGCGAGAAAGGTAAACCGTCTGTAATCAACATGTCGATAGCCGATTATACCGGGCCTCACGATGGCACTACACTCTTCAACCAGTATATGAAAATGCTTTGCGAAGACGCAAGCATCTGTATTTCAGCCGGGAACGACGCTTATCGTGATGGTCATATCCTCAAAACATTCAGCGGGTCTGATACCCGACTGAAGTCGTACGTGGCAAAGTTCGGCGGCAACCAGTCGCCCGACTCGCCTCAAGGAGCGGTTGACATCTGGTCCAGGAGCGACAAGCCGTTGACTGCCGCCGTGACAATCTCCGCTCTCACGGATGGTAAGATATCAGGCGCGGACGATAAAAATGAGACCCCCGGAATGAGATGGGATGCACCCGAAGGCTCATCCGAATGGGTAATTACCACATCGGATTTGGCTCCGGAATTTGAAGGGATGAACACCCAGTTGCTTCCTGAAGGCTACGACGGCTATATCTATGTGACTGCAGAAGTCAACCCCGAAAATCATAGGCGCAACATTACCATTCAATACGATCTCCTACTTACTGACAATTCAAAGTCAGGCACACAAGTATTCGGATTTGAAATTCAGGGGGAGGACGGCGAAACCGTCGAGGTTTACTCTACAGAAGGAATCTGTCTGAAAGACTACGCTGACAGTTCAGCCACGCAAGGTGACTACATAAATTCGGTCAATGATTTCTGTGCCGCAGAGGGACCAATCTGCGTAGGAGCCTGGCAGTCGCGCGACTATGGGCCGAATTATCAGATGCCCGACTGGCACAATCCGCTTTTCAAGCTTAATGAGCCATGCTATTTCTCCAGCTTTGGAACTTTGGAATCAGTAGGTGTACTCCCGCACGTCACGGCTCCCGGAGCCTGCATAGTTTCGTCGCTTTCTCCGGCCTATCATGCCCTTCATCCGGAAGGAAAACGAGGCCGATGGCATGATGTAAGAGTGGTAGACGGGAAGGAATACGTCTATTGGTACTGCGAAGGCACATCCATGTCGTCGCCATTCGTAGCCGGAACAATTGCTCTTTGGCTTGAAGCTGTCCCTTCGCTTACACCTGCCCAGATCAAGGAGATCGTGATAGCCTCAGCGCAGCAACCCACGCTCGATACCGACAATCCTCGCTGGGGGTGCGGCCTTCTTGACGCCAAAGCAGGACTCGATATGGCTCGGCGCCTGGCGGGAGTGAATAATGCCGAGATTAGCAAGGACCACGGGGAGATTACACTTGTTAAAGGCCCCGATGGGAATTGGGCTGTTAGCTTTGGCGGAAAAGAGATAAATCAGATTCAGCTTTATGATGTAGCCGGCCGATGCATTCTTAGCTGTGAGGTGAACGCTACAATCTGCTGGTTAGAATCTGCCTTACCTTCAGGACTTTACATCCTTACAGCAACTGTCTCCGACGGTATGCAATCCAGCCAAAAGATCAGAATTTAGTCAGGCTTTGCCGGAATCGCAGAAAATCGCTAATTTTGCAGTAGGAATCAGAATTGCGCCGGCGTGTATAAGCCGAACAAGATTAGATTCCGTTTCTTAAGCAATAGTTTATACAAAATAGGATGAAAAACGTAGTAGTACGCTCCCTTACCGGTGCACTTTATGTGGCTGTGATAGTGGGGGCAGTGTTGGCAGGCGGATGGTGGATGTGTGCACTCTGCCTTCTGTTCGGAGTGCTCGGAGTCAACGAACTCAACAGGATTACCAACCGGAATTTCATGTCGAACACCACGGCTCTGCTCGACCTTATCGGCACGGTAGCCGTAATTATCTGCTGCTACCCTTATCTTTGGAAGTCTGTGAATTTCCCTCCCCCGGTTCTCCCCATCCTCGGCCTTATTTACTTCGGTTATTTCATCGT
This sequence comes from uncultured Porphyromonadaceae bacterium, assembly GCA_945916235.1. Classification (GTDB taxonomy): domain Bacteria; phylum Bacteroidota; class Bacteroidia; order Bacteroidales; family Muribaculaceae; genus UBA7173. The sequence goes on from CAMEGQ010000078.1 coordinate 8,384, forward strand.
ACGCTTTATTGCGCAGCTCTATGTGCAGGATGGCAACGCACTGGAACATCTCAGCCACTCCATGCTCGGGCAAATCTATGTAGTGTGGCCATTGGCCCTTCTTGAGATTCTCCACACAGGCATGGGCGCTTACGTGGTTCTGAGTATGTTTATCCTCATCTGGCTGAGCGACACAGGAGCCTTCTGTGTGGGTTCTTTGTTTGGCAAGCATAAACTTTTCGAACGCATATCGCCTCACAAATCGTGGGAAGGATTCTTCGGCGGACTTGTATTCTGCCTTATTGCCGGAGCGCTGCTTTTCTATTTCTTCCCGGGCAAACTCAGTGGCCTCAACCTCTGGGCGATGATCGGTCTTGGCGCTGTGGTCTGCATCTTCGGTACGTGGGGCGACCTTATTGAATCGATGATCAAACGCTCGCTTGGGGTAAAAGATTCGGGCAATATTCTTCCCGGACACGGAGGTACTCTCGACCGTATCGATTCTCTGCTTCTGGTGGTTCCAGCCGTATGCTTTTATCTTATGGTATGCGCTATGGCAGGCTGGATCTAAAACGCCAAAGACAGACAATATCTATAATATCCACATCAAAGAATAAACCACATTCATTCTCATTCATATCATGTCGCAGCAACGCTATGACCTCCGCGGAGTTTCCGCAGCTAAAGAAGACGTTCACAACGCCATCAAGCACATTGACAAAGGGATCTTTCCCCATGCCTTCTGCAAGATAATACCCGACATACTGGGAGGCGACCCTCAATGGTGCAATATCATGCACGCCGACGGTGCGGGTACTAAATCAGCCCTGGCATACGCCTATTGGCGCGAAACGGGCGATCTCGGGGTGTGGAAAGGTATAGCACAGGATGCCCTGATCATGAATGTCGACGATCTGGTATGTGTGGGCGCCATCGACCGCATGCTTGTGAGCTCAACCATCGGGCGCAATAAGCGACTCATCCCCGGAGAAGTAATAGGAGCCATAATCAACGGTACTGAGGAACTGCTCCAAAGCATGAGGGAAAGCGGAGTAGAAATCTACGGCACAGGTGGTGAGACTGCCGATGTGGGCGATCTGGTACGAACCATTATTGTCGACTCTACGGTAACCACCCGTATGCGCCGGGCCGATGTGATCAACAATGCGAATATTGCCGACGGCGACGTGATAGTAGGACTGGCATCTTTCGGACAGGCCACTTATGAAAGCGGCTACAACGGCGGCATGGGATCGAATGGCCTTACCTCCGCCCGTCACGACGTATTCTGCAAACTTGTCGCCGAGCGCTATCCCGAGACCTTCGACAGCGGTATGCCGCAGGATTTGGTCTATAGCGGTACAAAAGCTCTGACTGACAAAGTGGAAGGCACAACGCTTGATGCCGGCAAACTTGTGCTCTCTCCCACTCGCACCTATGCCCCGGTCGTAAAAAAGATGCTGGAGACGATGCGCAGTCAAATCCATGGCATGGTACATTGCACCGGAGGCGCACAGACAAAAGTAATGCATTTTGTGGAAGGGAAACATGTGGTAAAAGACAACATGTTCGCACTTCCGCCTCTGTTCCGCCTCATTCACGATGAGTCAGGAACAGATTGGGCTGAAATGTACAAGGTATTCAACATGGGCCATCGCCTTGAGGTGTACCTTACCCCCGGGCATGCACAGGAGGTGATAGATATTGCCCGTTCGTTCGGCATCGAAGCCCAGGTGATTGGCCATGTAGAGACCGCTCCGAAGAACCGTCTGACTATCAGCTCGGAATACGGCGTATTTGAGTACTAATCCATAATGCATACCGTTGGAAAATATTCCAAGCATATAGCCATTGCGGCCTTGGCCACAATGGCTTTATCCATACAATCATGCGGGAACCACGGCGTTGATACGGATGCGGATGAAACGACGCAATGGCCTGATACTCTGCGCGTGGCCACTCTCTACTCCCCCACCTCATATTTCATCTACCGCGACGAGCCTATGGGCTACGACTACTCGCTGCTGAAGCAGATGGCTGAAGAAAAGGGAGTTGTCATAGACTTAAAGGTGGCATCGTCAGTACAGAAAGGTATTGAGATGCTGGATTCGGGAGTGGTTGATCTCCTTGCTTACGAAGTGCCGATGACGGCCGAATTCCGTCGGCGTGTGGTGGCATGCGGGCCTGAATATCTCACACATCAGGTACTTGTGCAACCATCTTCCTCCGATTCTACCCTGATACATCAGGAGACCGAACTGGTAGGGAAAGACATCTACGTACCGACCGGATCCAAATATCAGTTTCGCCTTGAAAATCTTAACGAGGAGCTGGGTGGCGGGATACGCATTCATACTCTCGAAGGTGATACACTTATGGCAGAAGATCTGATAGCAATGGTATCCGACGGACGCATTCCTCTGACAGTGGTTGATTCCGATATTGCAAAAATAAATAAGACATATTACCGCGACCTCGACATCTCCCTTCCGCTAAGTTTTGAACAGAAATCTTCATGGGCCGTTGTGCCGCGTCGACAGTGGCTGGCTGACTCCATCGATTCGTGGTTTGATCAGGAACAGCCACGCGAGCGCCGAAGTTTCCTGTTGAAGAAATATTTCGAATTAAGCAAAGGCAATAGCCCGGAAGTCAAACATTTAACTTTTAAAAACGGGCATTTTTCGCCTTTTGATGCCTATTTCCGCGAAGCTGCCAGGGAATCGGGCATAGACTGGCGACTGCTTGCGGCTCAGGGCTACCATGAAAGCCAGTTTGACACCTCGCGTGTATCGTGGGCCGGAGCCCGCGGCATAATGCAGATAATGCCCGGCACGGCCAGAGCTTTCGGGCTGCAGGATTCCGAAATTGAAGATCCGGAAAAGAATATTATGACTGCAGCACTTATCATGCGCGATTTAAACCGATCGTTTGCGAAGAAAGTGCCGGATGCTCAGGAACGCCTGAAATTTATGGTGGCAGCCTACAATTCAGGGATTGCCCATATACTCGACGCTATAGCACTGGCTGAAAAATATGGCCGAAACCCGCAAGTGTGGTCAGACAATGTGGAGACTGCTTTGCTGATGAAATCGAATCCCGATTATTACTCCGACCCCGTTTGCCGCGCAGGGTATTTTCGCGGACGAGAGACGGTGGCGTATGTGAATCAGGTGTTTGATCTCTTCGATGAAGCGCGCAAAGCCATTAAGCGATAAAGGCTGAACATTCTACCCCTTAAAGTTGTCTAATCATTAAAGCGCTTAAAGATTCGCTCAATTTAACGAAAGAAACAGGATTTTTAATCAAGACACGCTAAAATTCCAAAAGGTTTGTTACCTTTGTCAAAACTAACACCCAATAACTATCCAACCTCAATGAAGAAACGCTATTTATCCGTGGCACTGATTGCCGCCCTTGGATGCTCGATGATGTTTACCTCCTGCATCGGTAATTTTGCTCTGACTAATAAACTGCTGGGATGGAACAAGCAGATCGGAAACAAATTTGTCAATGAGCTCGTGTTTTTCGCCTTCTGGATTGTACCCGTATATGAAGTGGCGGCACTTGCCGATGTGCTCGTGCTCAACTCCATAGAATTCTGGAGCGGATCAAATCCTGTGGCCTGCGGACGCAGCGTTATTGACGGTCAGGATGGCCGCTATCTGGTAGATTGCGACGGCCACGGCTACACAAGCACATCTGAAGCTGACGGAACCACAGTTCGACTCGACTTCGACGAAACAGACCGCTCATGGAGTCTTAACACCGGCGAGGAAAGCTACAAACTGATGACTTTCGTTGACGATACCCACGTGGATATGATTGCACCCGATGGCTCCACGCAGCGTGTA